>JAOPVI010000062.1 GCA_025966225.1 Mycobacterium sp.
TACCGTCACCTACCTCGACGTCGACGCCCAACCGCAGCGCGCCGACAACGTCACCCTGCCGTGGTCCTACGACACGACCACCACCCAGCCCGCCGTCTTCGTCAACGTCTCCGCCCAAGGCGACAGCCATTCCATCGGCTGCCGAATCAAGATCGACGACGTCGTCAAGGACGAAAGATCAGTCAACACCGTGAACGCCTTCACCTACTGCCTGGACAAGTCCGGATGAGCGATCACCACACCCCGCGGCGATCGGTACCGGACATGATCCGGCGGTTTTCGGTGCCCATCGCGCTGTTCTGGCTAGCCCTGGCGGTGGTTACGAACGTGTTCGTGCCCCAGTTGGAGAAGGTTGCCGAATCACACAACGTGTCGCTGAGCCCCCAGGATGCACCGTCGCTGCAGGCCAGTAAACGCATCGGCAAGGTGTTTCAGGAGTTCGATTCCGACAGTGCGGCGATGATCGTCCTCGAGGGTGATCAGCCGCTCGGCGCCGACGCGCACCACTACTACGACGGCTTGGTTAAAAAGCTGGCCCAGGACACGAAGCACGTAGAACACATTCAGGATTTCTGGGGGGATCCGCTGACGGCGGCAGGGTCGCAGAGCAACGACGGCAAGGCGGCGTTGGTGCAGTTGTACCTCGCCGGCAACCAGGGCGAATCGTTGGCGAATGAGTCAGTTGATTCGGTGCGGAACATCGTCGACCACACACCGCCGCCACCGGGCGTGAAGGCCTATGTCACCGGAGCCGCGCCTCTGGTCACCGATCAGTTCGAGGTGGGCAGGCAAGGCACGCTCAAGACCACCCTGATCACCCTAGGGGTGATCGCGCTCATGCTGTTTTCGCTCTACCGGCGGCTCACCACGGTGTTCTTCGTGATCTTCACCGTGATGATCGAGTTGACCGCCTCCCGCGGAGTCGTCGCCGTGCTGGCGAACGCCGGCATCATCGAGCTGTCGACGTATTCGACCAATCTGCTGACCTTGCTGGTCATCGCCGCCGGAACGGATTACGCGATATTCCTGCTCGGCCGTATTCATGAAGCGCGCCACGCCGGGCAGGATCGGGTCTCGGCGTTCAACACGATGTACCACGGCACCGCGCACATCATCCTGGGTTCAGGCCTGACGATTGCCGGCGCGGTGCTCTGCCTGACCTTCACCCGGCTCCCGTATTTTCAAAGCCTTGGCATTCCCGCGGGCACCGGCGTCCTCGTCGCGGTGGTGGCTGCATTGACCCTGGCGCCCGCCCTGCTGAGCATCGGCCGCCATTTCGGCCTGTTCGAGCCCGCCCGCCCGATGCGCACCCGGGGCTGGCGGCGCATCGGCACGGCCATCGTGCGCTGGCCCGGACTGATACTCGTCGCCTCCATGGCGTTGGCCCTCATCGGACTACTAGCCCTGCCCGGCTACAAGACCAGCTACGACGCCCGCCCGTACATGCCTGCCAGTGCCCCGGCGAACGTCGGCTACGCGGCCGCGGAGCGGCACTTTTCGCAGGCGCGGCTGAATCCCGAACTGCTGATGATCGAAGCCGACCACGATCTGCGCAACCCGACCGACATGATCCTGCTCGAGCGCGTCGCCAAGGCCGTCTTCCACACCGACGGCATCGCACAGGTGCAATCGATCACCCGGCCGTTGGGCACGCCCTTGGACCACACGTCGATCCCATTCCAGATCAGCGCGGGGAGCTCGGCCCAGATCAACAACCTGCCCTACCAGCAGGCCCGCGCCGCCGACCTACTCAAGCAGGTCGGCGTGATCAACGACTCGATCGACGTCCTGCGCAAACAGTATGCGCTGCAACAACAGTCCAGCGCCGTAACCCACGAGCAGAGCGAGGCGTTCCAACAGACGGTCGCCACGGCCCAAGACCTGCGCGACAAGATCGCCAACTTCGACGACTTCTTCCGGCCGCTACGAAACTACTTCTATTGGGAACCACACTGTTTCGACATCCCGGCCTGCGCTGCGTTGCGGTCGCTTTTCGACGCCCTCGACGGCATCGACGCGCTGACCGACCAACTAGCCAACGTCTCGGGGAGTATCAGCAAGCTGGATACCCTGCAGCCGCAGCTGCTCGCGTTGATTCCCCCTCAGATTGCGAACCAGCAGACGAACCGCGACCTGACGATGACGAACTACGCCACCACCTCGGGCATCTACGACCAGACCGCGGCGGCCCTGCAGAATTCCACCGCGCTTGGCAAGGCGTACGACAAGTCGAAGACCGATGACTCCTTCTACCTACCGCCGGAGGCGTTCACCAACCCCGAGTTCCTACGCGGGCTGAAGCTGTTCCTCTCGCCGGACGGCAAGGCCGCGCGCATGATCATCACCCACGACGTCGATCCCGCCACCCCCCAAGGCATTGCGCACATCGAGGAGATCAGGCACGCGGCGCAAGAGGCCATCAAGGGCACGCCGCTGTCGGGGTCCAAGATCTACATCGGTGGTACTGCGGCCACCTACAAGGACATTCAGGACATGGCGAAGTACGACGTGATGATCGTCGCCATCGCCTCGCTCGCCCTCATCCTGCTGATCATGATGTTCATTACGCGCAGCATCATGGCCGCGCTCGTCATCGTGGGCACGGTGGCGCTGTCGTTGGGCGCCTCGCTCGGGCTGTCGGTGTTGGTGTGGCAGTATCTGTTTGGCATACAGCTGTACTGGGTGGTGGTGCCCCTGGCGCTCATCTTGCTGCTTGCCGTGGGCTCGGATTACAACCTGCTGCTGGTCTCCCGATTCAAGGAGGAGATCGGTGCCGGAATCAACACCGGCATCATCCGCGGCATCGCGGGCAGCGGCTCGGTCGTGACGGCCGCCGGACTGGTGTTTGCCTTCACCATGGCCTCGTTCATCTTCAGCGACCTGTTGGTGCTCGGGCAGATCGGAACCACGATCGCGCTCGGTCTGCTGTTCGACACGTTGATCGTGCGATCGTTCATGACACCGTCGATCGCCGCCTTGATGGGGCGGTGGTTCTGGTGGCCGCTGAAGGTGCGCAACCGTCCGGTCCCCCAGTCGTTCGGCTCCGACGACCCGACGAAGCGACAACTTTCGCTGTTCTAGCGGCCTCGCCGGCTCAGGGTGCGAACCCCACGACAGAGGTCCTGACGACCCCTCGTCCCATCCGGTGCGTCAGCAACGTCACGCCGCGCGTCGGGGTGATGCCCTCGAAACCTGGAGGTACCGCCACGGTGCCGACCTGCTGGCAACCGGCGCGGTTGAACACCCGTAGCTGATGTGGCTGTTCGTCCAGCACCACTACCTGTTCCCGCAGGAACGCATAGGGGACCGCACCGTCGCGGCCGAGCGGAATGTCGCACTGCGCCAAGGCCTCTCCCGAGAAGATCCGCAGAGTCTCCTTGTCGCGCATCGTGAACATCCCGTCGCCGATGGCCTCGAGCGGGTTTGGGCCGAGGAAGTCGGTGCGCAGCCCGGTCGCGTCGAAGTAGGCGTCCAACGGCCGACGTGTGCTGAACAGCTTCAGGATCACCGCATTGGCTCCGGGCACGGCGAGTGCCGCCCACGACTGGATGTCCTCGCGAGGCACACCCTCGAGCGCCGTGAGGGTCTTGTCGGTGGTGACTGCCCCGGAGCTCGGGTCGACCGTGACCATCCGCAGGTCGACGCGCTCACGCGTCGAACAGTCGATTACGGCACCTATCTGGGTGGAAGTGTCGACCGGGTAGACGTGCTGCCCGTGGAGGGTGGGCAGCAGGCCGCGGGGCGCTGTGGTGGCGGGACAGTGCACCGGGTCGTCGATGCTCCACGTGCGCTGCCCCGTGCGCGGGTCGAACGCGATCCAGCGATCGTCCTCACGCACGACGAAGTGGGGCGATTCGTAGTCGAGGTCGCTGACGCCGACGGCGGCACTGATCGTCGGATCGGTGGAGGTCCATAGCTGGGCGCCGCTCACGGCGTCCAGCCCGACGTTGAGACGTCCGTCTTCGCCCAACAGCGACAACACCACGACGCTGCCGTCTGCGTACACGCCGAGTCCCTTGACGGGCATCGTGGACGGGCCGTCCGGCGACCCGGGCCCAGTGCGCTGGTAGTGCCAGCGTTCGCGGCCCGACGCGTCGTAGGCGACGACGTCGGGCGCTCCCGAGTCGTCGCCGAATGACTTCTTCACGATGAAACCGGCCCCTGCCGGCACGATCTTGACGGCGTCGTCGTCGGGAAGCGTGCGCTGGAAGCGCAGTTGGCCCAGCAAGGCGGCCTTCGGGGCCACTCCGACGTCCCGTGCGGTGGTCGCGTCGACGTACTGACTGTCATCGCCCTTGCGCAGCGCGTCTTTGCCGATCACCAAGGTGAGCACGCTGGCAACGACGATGCCGACGACCATTCCCGCGGCGCCGAACCGGCCGGGCCTGCGTAGCCCGCGCGTGACGCAGACGGCGACGACGCCTGCTCCGATCGCGAGCAGCCACACCGCGGCAGTGACGGTCCACATCTGCTCCCACGTGCGGAAGTAGGTGTCGATCTCGTCGCGTGCCTTGCTGAATTGACCTCCGCGGTAGCCGATTACGACTCCGAGACCAGCGAGTGCGGTGGCAATGCGCACCGCCCAGCCGGAGTAGAGCCGCGCCTCGTCGCCTAGGCGGGCGTAGACCACCTGCACCACCAGGATCGCCGCGGCGACCAGCAGCACCGCCCAGCCCAATCTCGTCGCGAGGTGCGTCGTGGTGGAGCAGGCGTCGGCCCGGCAATCGGGGAGTCGGGTGGCGCCGAACAGTGTGTACGCACCGATCGCGGAGGCGCCGAGCAGGCAGCCGACCCCGAATCCGACGAATGCCCACTGCAGCGGACGGAAGATCGGCTTGTAGACGGCCGGCCTAGTCGCTTCGGGTTGGCGTATGACCATGTCGGCGGTCTGCGTCTCGTTCGGCATCGGTTCCGACGGTACGTGCGCCCGCAGCTCTCCCAGGTCACGGCTTGATCGGTCGACGGCTGCGTGCAGCGACGTGTGTTACCAGCCAGGCTTCCAGCCGGGTGGCGACGTCGCGGTAGTCGAGCTGCCCGCAGGCCAGTGCGATGATCAGCCTGTGGGCATCGTCGTCTGCGACGTCGACATGAATACCGTTGAGCCCGTAGAAGACACACAGCGCAAGCTCACCGTCACTGGGGCCGCGACGCGAACTAGCCCACCGTCGTACGGCAGAACTACCCTCGAACAGCATGCGTCGACCACATCCTCGAAACCTGGCGTGACGGCGCCACCGTCCTCGACGCCTGATTCCGCGTCAGCGCCTGGCTAATGCTCCCGTGGTTGCGAGGATCGTGTCCGCGCACGCGCGCGGATCATCGATCATCGGTACGTGGCCCACGTTGGGGAGCAGCAGGTACTTGGCTCGAGGGAGCCGTTCGC
>JAOPVI010000091.1 GCA_025966225.1 Mycobacterium sp.
TCGCGTCCTACACTTTCCGTGAGGTGGCCACCGACGCTGGCGCGGAATCGTCGATCAACGTGTTCAACCTGCTGAAGACCAACGACGGGTACGCCTCGGGCCTGGTTCAGTTCAACCAGCTGCGCCAGACCTGTCAGGCGTTGGGCCGAGAAGATCTGCTCAACGACCCGCGGTTCAGTGGCACCGGCTCGGTGATGGTCAACCAGAAGGCCCTGTTCGACGAATTATCCACTGTGACAAGCACGATGTCGAAGGCCGAGCTAGCAGAGTTGGCGGTGCGCCATCGACTGCCGCTGGCGCCGGTGAATGACTTCGAGGAATACTTCGACGATCCGCAGGTGCGGCACAATCGCAGCTATGAGGACGTGCCTGACGCCGAGCTCGGTCCGATGCGGCTACTGAAGCCCTTCGGGACACTTCCCGCGTCCCCGACACGGATCTACCGACGGGCGCCCCACCTTGGCGAGCACACAGACGAGGTGTTGGGTGAAGCCGGCCTCAGCCTGAAGGACATCGACGATGCTCGCCGCGACGGAGTGATCGGATAAGCCCGCCTCGAAACCCCGGCGCCCCAACCGAACGCGGCCGTGTCGTGTCGGCCCTCGCGGTCGGCCATGGTTTCGCGATCGTGGCGGCCGATCCGCGGAATCCCTCGGGTCGGATCGGAGTAGCGACTACTCCTGCAGCGGTCATCACCTCGACGTCTACTGAAACGGTCGTGTGGGCCTACAAGGCACAGAACGCGTGACCCGTTCGCAGCCAGGGGACTCAGATTGGCATCGGTACCCATCGCGGTCCATATGCGAGCACGAAAACGTCGAAACCATAACGCGATTCATACTCGATGGCGAAGTCGGATACGGACTGGTCACCGCCTGTCGCGACTTGGCGAGACCATTTGCGGACCTCTGACAAATCAACATCAACGTTGACTAGATCTCCAGGCCTCGGTAGGTTGCAAGAAGCAGTCGAACAGCTGAGGGCACCGAGCCACCAACGAAGCGAACTCGAGGAGCACCAATGATGTACATCGGATTCCTGACCATTGACCGCAACGATCGCCGCAAGCCCGAGATCGCCGAGAAGGCGAAGAAGTGGTGGAACGATGGCGAGGCCCCGAAGGGACTGAAGATCGTCGCGTCGTATGGAGCGGTAGGGACGAATACCCCCGACGTGCTCATCTTTGAGTCCGAAGACAATCTCGACATTCAGAAGATGGTCAGCTACTGGGCCCCCGTCGGCATTGAGATCCATCCGGCATTCGACCTGCTCGACTACTGGCGTACGCAGGGCATGGCGATTCCGTCAGCCGGCAGCTGACGCGCAGCGTCAAGGCGCCGCTCAGACCTTGCCGATGCGGAACAAGTCGACCTTGTTGCGGATGCCCCGCACCTGCGTGGTCTGCTCGAAGGAAATCGCGATGTGCGCCGCATCACCAATCGCCCGTCTGGTCGCATCGGTGATTAAAGCCGCGCCTGGCGGCGCGACACCAGTCACTCGGCTGGCCAGGTTCACCGGGCTGCCATACCAGTCGCCGGCCCGGCTGACGGCTAGCCCCGAGGCGATCCCAGCCCTCAGCTGCGGCATGTGATGAAACTCAGCCGCCTCGAGCAACTCCAAAACCGTACCGGCGAGTTGCTCGGCGTCGGGACTCACTAGCATCACCGCGTCGCCAATGGTCTTGACGAACTGGACGGGCCCGCGCACCAGACTGCGGGTCAGGTTGGCCAGCCGTCCTGCCACCCGAACCAGGTCCTGCGGTGAGACCGCTTCACCCATTTGGGTGAATCCGACGACGTCGGCGAATGCGACCGACACTGGTCGCGCCCCGGGAAGCTGGCCCGTCGCGCGCTCCGCCGCGTTCACGGCCTCCGTCTCGAAGGTGTGGCGCAACGCAAGTCGCGCCAATCGGTTGATCATGGGATCCAGCAGAGGTTCCACCTGATGGGAGAGCTGTTCTAGCGCAACGGCGAGCTGGAGTTCGGTCGCTCCGGGCCGGATCAAGACCTGGAGTGCCGCCGAGCGCATCGTGACGGCGACGCGCGTCAGGCCGTCGACCAGTAGTCGGACAAGCAGCGCAACTTCTTCCACGTCGAAGCCGAAACCCACCAGGGCCGCCGCGGGCAGGATGGACTCCGCGTCGGCACGCGAATGCCAAGTCTCGTCTGGGTCGCCGCCGCTGCCCAGACCGGCTGCACGGTGAAGTCGTCGGATCAGTTCCAGCGGCAGCCCGCTCTCCTCGGCCACCTGCGTTGCCGAGACGAACGTGCCGTCATCACCGATGATTCGATTCGATGCCAACATGATGGGACTCAGCGAGTTTCGGATCTCGTCCAGCCCGAACCCGTGGTCGGCCAGCCATGCGATCAGCTCCTCGCGCTCGTCGCGCGCCTGTCCAACCAGCCCGTCGAGCAGGCCGACCGCCTCGATGTCGTCGCCATTCACGAGTACCTCGGGCCGCCAGTGCCCTACATTCGATCGACGATGATCGAGGCGAGGGCTTCGGGCGAAGCGATCATCGGATTGTGGCCGGTATCGATCGGAACGACCTCCGACGCACCCAGATTGGCCGCGAAGCGCAGCTGGACGCGCGGAGGAATGGTGCGGTCGCGTAGCGTAAGCACCCAGGTGCGAGGGATCTCCGCAGGCAGCGCGGACCGATCGGCAGGCGCGCGGGTGAGCCCCGGTGCGTCCGGGGCATCGGCTACCAGCACGCTCAGTGCAAAGTCCTTCTGTGCCGTCGACATTCCGTTGCAGAACATTAGCCGCGCGAGCCACCGGGGCATAGGGGCGTGCTCGAGAAGACGCGCCGTCAGGCGCGCCGGCAGGCTGGCCGTCTCTTCGGTCGTCTTCGACTGCGGCGGTACGCAACAACTGACCGCCACGATCCGCGACACCCGGTCGGCACCCAGCGCGCTGGCCACCAGCGGGACCGTCACCCCGGCCAGTGAATGGCCGACCAGGACGAATCGCTGCATCCCGGCGGCCTCGATCTGCTCGACGGCCGCGTATACGCATCCGGCGAGCGTGGATTCCCCGGACGTCCCGCCGCGCCCGGGCAGATTGACCGCCAGTTGGGTCACATTCGGCGCCACCGTCTTGATGACGTCCATGGTCGGTGCCCAGCATCGCCCGTCGTGTTTGCCTCCGTGAATGAACACGATTCCCTGGGCTGCCGCGGCCGGGGACGATACCGACTCACGGTCGTCAGTCATCGTCACACCTTTCACGACGTGCGCCGTCACCACGGTTCGGGCGTCGTCCATCCAGCCTCGCGTCGAGGCGTAGTCGAGCATGCGCTGGAAGTCCGTTTGCCACTCCGGCGTCCAGGTCGCGGTGTGCTGCTGCAGCCAATGCAGGCTAACCGCCACGTCGTCGCCAATTCGGTGTCCGGCACCGGCTCGGGTGAGCCAATCGGTGACTGCCTCGTCCGAGCAACCCGCACCGACGCGCACGCTGAACCGCTTCAGGTCGAAGACTTCGCGCAACGTTCCTTCGGCTCGTCCGGAATCGCTCATGACGATCTCGATGTACACTCGCCTCTCCTTCACATCCGACCATTTGTCCACGGCGTACGCTTGCATCGTCAGATGACGCCGTCCGCCTCGAGTTCGGCGATCTCTCGCGTCCCGAAGCCCAAGAGCTCACCGAGCACCCACTCGTTGTCCTCTCCATAGCACGGGGCACCTCGATCGAGCGTTCCGCCGATGTGTGCTGGCGTCGCCGAGAGCTTGCTCGGCACGTTCGCCACCGGCCACCGGCCGATCTTGGTGCCCGTCACTTCCGTGAGCCAATTCAGGTGCGCTAGTTGAGGATCGGCATCAACTCGATCGCGTGCATCCTGGCAGACCCCGGCCGGTACGCCGGCGGCCTGCAAGAGGTACATGGCCTCGTACGCGTCGTGGCGCAGGGTCCACTCGGTGATCTCCGGTTCCGACTGGTAGACGCGCGTGCCGTGCCCCGCGGCGCTGCGGGCGCTGAGTTCGTGAACGCCGTTGAGTCCCAGCACCTTGGCGAGCGCCTCGCGTTCCACGTCGCTGCGACAGGAGATGGCCAACCAGCGATCGGTACCCAGACACGGGTAGACGCCTTGCGGGTGAATTGAGTCGTCGACCGAGGCGTTTCCCGTGCGGGTGAAGGAGCGGCCGTTGCCGGACCAGTCCATGATCGCGCCGGAGGCAACGAAGATGCCAGATTCGTTTTGGGACGCGTCGAACCATTGACCCCGACCGGTGCGATCCCGTTAGTGCCGTGCGGTGAGCATCG
>JAOPVI010000109.1 GCA_025966225.1 Mycobacterium sp.
ACTCCTACGTCACCTTCGTCACCGACCCGGGCGTGCTGGACGAACTGGCGGGACTGGCCGGCGACGCTGGTCCCGACGAGAAGATCGAACGCGGGGTGGGCGTCGTCTACTGGCAGGTGTCGAGGAAGGGCACGCTCGACAGCACGATCGGCAAGACCATGGGCAAGAAGCGCTACAAGTCCTCGACCACCACCCGCAATCTGCGCACGGTCGAGAAACTGCTGAAGTGAGCGCCCCCAAGAAGAAGGTCGACGCGTTGCTGACGGGGGTGTCGGAGACCGCGTTGCTGACCCTGCAGGTGAGGGCAAACGAGGCCCGCAGGCCCGACTCGATCATCGACGATCCGATGGCGATCGAACTCGTCGACTCCATCGCCTTCGACTTCGCGAAGTTCGGATTCAGCCGACGCCAGCACATGGCGCTGCGCGCGCTGGCCTTCGACGATGCGACCCGGCGCTACCTCGTCGACCATCCGGCGGCGACGGTCGTCGCGCTGGCCGAGGGCCTGCAAACCAGCTTCTACCGCCTAGCGGCAAGCGGCGTCAGCGACCAATTCCATTGGCTCACAGTGGACCTGGCCCCAATGACGGAGTTGCGGAGCAAGCTGCTTCCGCCATCGCACCGGGTGACGGTATGTGCGCAGTCGGCGCTGGACTACAGCTGGATGGACCGGGTCGACCACACCAACGGCGTCTTCATCACGGCCGAAGGCCTGCTGATGTACCTGCAACCGAGCGAAGCGATGGGGCTGATCACCGAATGCGCCAAGCGATTTCCGGGCGGTCAGATGATGTTCGATCTGCCTCCATCGTGGGCGGCCTGGCTGGCCAGCAGCGGCATGCGGACGTCGGCCCGCTACCGCATTCCTCCGATGCCCTTCGCCATGTCACCGGCCAAGGCCGCGGAGTTGGTGGACGTCGTGCCCGGCATTCGCGCAGTACACGACGTGCCGTTGCCTGCGGGCCGCGGCGCCGTGTTCAACGCGTTGGCGTGGGCCGTCCAGCGCATCCCGCTGTTCGACCCAGTGCGACCTGCGTTGACGCTGCTCGAATTCGGCTGACCCGCTAGTCGAACGCCGCCTCGATGTAGCTCAGCGCATCGGCCTTGGCCACGCCGAGCGCCTTGGCGGCGGTCACGTAGGCATGCGCAGCGGTGGCCATCGCGGCGTCGGCCGGGTCCGCCCGCGCCACGAAAGTGCCGAAGCGGCCGCGTGTTTCGACGACACCGGCGCTTTCGAGCTCGCGATAGGCCCGCGCCACGGTATTGACCGCCATGGTGAGTTCGCCTGCTAGCTCACGGACCGTCGGCAGCCGGGTGCCCGGCGGCAGCCGGCCATCCCGAATTCCCTCGATGAGCTGAGTTCGCAACTGGTCGAACAGCGGCCTGGATGCTTCGGGTTCGATACGGACCAAGTCCCCCAGCTTCGCCACCTGCCTAGTATCACCGAAACCCGCTAAGTTTGGGAATGTGCAAGTGACGGTCCTCAGCGGCGCCGGGATATCCGCCGAGAGCGGAGTCCCGACCTTCCGAGACGTCGAGACGGGCCTGTGGGCCAAGGTCGACCCGTACGAGATCTCCAGTTCGGATGGCTGGCGCCGACATCCCGAGAAGGTCTTCGCGTGGTATCTGTGGCGGCACTACATGATGAAGGCCGTCCAACCCAACGACGGACACCGCGCGGTGGCCGCCTGGCAGGACTACGCCGACGTGCACGTCGTGACCCAGAACGTCGACGATCTCCACGAGCGGGCGGGTAGCACGCAGGCCTACCACCTGCACGGCAGCTTGTTCCACTTCCGTTGTGACCGTTGTCAATCCGGGTATGAAGGCGAGCTTCCGGCCATGCCGGAACCGGTGGAGACCGTTCATCCGCCAGCGTGCGCCAAGTGTGGCGGACTGATTCGGCCCGACGTCGTATGGTTCGGCGAACAGTTGCCGACGGAGGCCTGGGAACGCTCGATGGCGGCGGTGGCCGGGGCCGACGTGGCGATCGTCGTCGGCACGTCGGCGATCGTGTATCCAGCGGCCAGCCTGCCCGAGCTGGCCTTGGCCGAGGGCATCCCCGTCATCGAGGTCAATCCCGAGGAGACTCCGCTGTCGCACAATGCGACGATCTCGCTGCGGGAAACTGCCGCGACCGCCTTGCCCGGCCTACTCCAACGACTCCCCGCGTTGCTCAGCTAGCCAGGCCGGACGGCGCGACCGATCGCGGTCTCGGCGACGGGCACCGGCAGCCACGCAGGGAGCACCCACTCTCGCCTGGCAGCGCGGACCTCGAACCCGGCGTCGACGATGGACTGCTCGGTGTCGCGATGCGTGTGGCAGTTGCCCAACAGCCGCGGCCATACCGTCGCGTCGGCCAGGCGCTGCAGCCCGGCTCGCATACCGGTGCTCGCCACGTGTTCGAGGTAGCGCAACTCGCCGCCGGGTCTCAGCATCGAGAAGAGTTGCCGCAGCACGTCATCGGGATCGCCGACCGAGCACAGCACCAGGGAGCAAACCACGTAGTCGAACGGCTCGCCCGCGTCGAACTCCTCGACGGTGTCGGTGGTCACCGTGATCGGCACCGCCGCGCGCTCGGCGGCCTGACGCGCGATGACGGCGAGCCTGCGCTCCGGCTCGATGGCCACGACTTCGCTGACCGTCGAGGGGTAGAACTCGAAGTTGGTGCCCGTGCCAGCACCGACTTCCAGCACCCGCCCGGTAAGCCCGACGAGGTTCGCCCGCCGCAGCTTCCGGATCGACTCTGGCTCCCGTGTCGACATCTTCGACCACATCAGCGCGAAGAACGGGTTGTCGACGGTATCGGGCTCACTCACCGGCAAGTCCCTTCATCCTGGCGATGGCCTCCACCGGAGCGGTATCCGCGCCAATCAGACCCATCGCGATACGGCCGAAACACGCAGCGCGCAACACCCGATCGGCGAAGGCCTCGGCCTCACCGAAGGGCAGATACGGCCGCGAGATCATCAACGCGACGATGCCGTGCGCAACCGTCAACAGTTCGAGCGCCGCGACTGTCGCATCGCCATCGGGGTAGATGCCCTCGGCCATGAGTGCCTGCACCGAACCGACCAGGTGCACGAACGCCGCGGTATTCAAGGTCAGGTCGATGTCGCTGCCCGGCCTGGACTCCCCCATGGTGGCGATTCGATACAACTCGGGCGTCTGCAGGCCGAAGCGCACATAGGCCATGCCCTGCGCCCACAGTCGGTCGATGGTCGTCGGCTGATCTTCGACCACCGCCTGCATCACCTCGTCGAGACGTTCGAAATACCTGGCGCACACCGCATCCAGCAGAGTGTCCTTGTCGGAAAAGTGCAGGTAGATCGACGGTGGCGTGACGCCGACGCGTTGCGCCACCGAGCGGATCGACACCGACTTCTCGTGGCCGGTCTCCAACAGTAGATCGGTGGTTGCGTCGAGGATCTCGGCGCGAAGCCGTTCACCCGAACCGCGTGGGGCGCGCCTACGTCGCAGTGGCTGGACCGTCACGCTATCGAGTGTCCAGCACTGAGGCCATCGAGCGGCTGGAATTCGGGTCAGCCGCGGCGGGCTCGTCGTCCGGGCCGGACTCGCTGATGCCGATGCGCTGATGTAGTCGGACCAAGGGCTTGGGCGCCCACCAGTTCCAGCCACCCATCACGTGCATGAACGCAGGCACCAACATCATCCGGACCAGCGTGGCGTCGACGAGCACCGCAAGCGTGAGCCCGACGCCGAACATGCGCATGAACGACACCTGCGCGGCGATGAGCGCGGCGAACGAGATGGACATCACCACCGCGGCGGCCGTGATGACGCGGCCGGTGCGCGCCAGCCCGAGCGCGACGGCCTGGTCGTTGTCGGGCCGCGACAGCCTGATCGCCTGCCGACCCGTTGGGGTGGCCGCCGCGCCGGTCCGCATCGACAGCCAGTACTCCCGGATGCGGGCGACCAGGAACACCTCGTAGTCCATCGAAAGCCCAAATGCGATGCAGAACAACAGCACCGGCATGTTAGCCACCAGCGTCCCCGTTGGCGTGGTGCCCAATGCGTTGAGGTGGCCGTCCTGGAAGATCCACACCAGGGCGCCGAACGCCGCGGTCAACGACAACACGTTCAGCACAACGGCTTTCAGCGGCAGCGTGACGCTACCCGTCAACAGGAACAGCAACCCGAACGTGATGATCGCGATCACGCCGAGCACCCAGGGCAGCCGCGTCGTAATGGCGTCCACGCTGTCCCGGTTGACCTGCGCGATGCCTGCCAACAGGACCGTCCGACCGTCGGGCGCGCCGACCGCGTGCAACCGATCGAGTTGGGCTTCGGACGCATCCGAGAACAACGGTGCCGTACTTCCGACGTTGAGGAATGCACTTCCGCGTGCGACGTACCCGCTTGGCGACGGCGGGGCTACCCGCGCGCCACCGACGAACGTCCCGGCCGGGCCGGACACGGTCGACACGTCGGGCACCCGGGACAGGTCGACCGAGTAGCGCTCGAACTCGGCGGGTGACAGCCCGGCAGCGTCGGGTACCACCACGCTCACCGCCGTCGACGAGTTGTCGATGAAGTCGTTGCGCAACTGGTCACCGACCTCGTGCGCCGAGGCCGACGTGGGCAGCACGCGATCGTCGGGGAAACCCCACCGAACGCTCAGGAACGGCGCACCCAACGCCAGCAGCAGCACCACGACGGCGAGTCCGACGGGGATGGCCCGCCGCATCACGAACTTCGTTGAGCGGTACCAGAACAACTTCTCGACGGGCTTGACGGCCGGCTCGGACCGACGAAGCAACCGGCGGAAGAGCCGACGGACGTCGAGCGCGTCCAGCCGGTCGCCGAGCAGCCAGATGGCCGCTGGCGTGACGATCACGGCCGCCGCAGCCGCGAACGCGACGGTCGCGATGCCCGCGTAGGCGAACGACTTCAGGAAGTACATCGGGAAGATCAGCATGGCGGCCATCGACAGGGCGACGGTGGTCGCGGAGAACAGCACCGTGCGGCCAGCCGTCGACATGGTTCGGAGTAGCGCCTTGTCCCGGGGTCTGCCCTCTGCGAGCTCGTCGCGGTAGCGGCTGATGATCAGCAGCGTGTAGTCGATCGCCAGAGCCAGGCCCATCGCCGTGGACAGGTTCAGCGCGAAGATCGAGACGTCGGTGGTGAACGTGATGAGTCGCAGCACCGACATCGATCCGACGATCGCGAGCCCACCGACCAACATTGGGAGGGCCGCCGCGATCAGCCCGCCGAACACCCAGACCAGCACGAGGAAGCTCAGCGGGATGGCGATGGATTCCATGAGCAGAAGGTCGCGCTGGGTCTGGGCGTTGATCTGCGCGTAGACCATTGCCACGCCGCCAGCGCGCACGGTGACGCCAGCCTGATTTCTCGAACGATCGTGCACCACCTCGTCCGACAGCGTCTGGGCGTACTTCTGAGCGTCGTTCTCGCCGCCGGTGATGCCCGCGACGATCAGTCCCGACTTGCCGTCCCTGCTGGTGAGGTCGGCCGCGGCCTGGGGCGGCACTGTCCACGCCGACGTGACGTCGGCGACGTGCGGCGACTGCTTCAGGTGGTCGACGATGTCCATGGCGACGGCCGTGGCGGCAGTGCCGTCGACTCCGGCTGGTGCGGTGACCGTGACCAGCATCTGCATGTCGCCTTGTTGGAACTTGTCCGCCAGTAGCGCCGTCGCCTGGGCCGACTCCGAGGTCGGATCCTGGAAACCGCCCGCCGACAGACTCTTCGCCACGGGGACACCGAATACCGCGGCGGCCACCATGATCAGCGCTGCCGCGGCGAGGATGCGCCGCGGGGCGGCGATCGCCAGTAGGCCGATTCTCTGCAGCACGTGAGTCCTTCCGATTGATATCAGCGCTAACTTATCAACGGTAACTCAGCGCCGTCAACGGGAACTGCATACGGTTTGTACGTTGCCCATGCCGGGAATGTTCACCCGCTACGACACTCCCAGCATTCTCACAGCAGAATAAGGTGGTCCTCATGGCCACCCTCGACACGCCAATAATCGACACCCCCCGCAACCCGTACGCACTCACCGATGTCGGCTTGCTGCTACTTCGCTTTGCCGTAGGCGCGACGATGATTCAGGCCGGCCTGGTCAAGGCACTGGACTTCGGCGCGGTGGTGGCGTTCATGGAATCCGGCGGGTGGCGCATGCCGACGTTCGCCGCAGCGCTGGTCACGGCCACCGAGACGGCAGGCGGAATCCTTCTACTGTTCGGTTTGCTGACACCGCTAGCCGCGGCCGGCGTGCTCGCCGCGATGATCGACGCCTGGTTGGTGAACGTGTCAGGGGCCGCGTTCTGGTCCGAGCCGTTCAACGTTCCGTTTCTGGCCACGTTTGCGGCAACGGCCCTGCTCTTCACGGGCGCGGGCGCCTATTCGCTGGACGCCAGGCTGTTCGGTCGTCATCGCTGGCCCGGCGTGATCAGCGTCGCACTGCTGGTCATCGGGATTGCGGCCGCAGTAGCCACCTGGGTATTGCTGAACGGGACCAACCCCATGCACCTGACCGACCCGAAGGGCTAGGAACCTACCCGCAGGTAAGAATTGCCATCATTTTCCGAATCGTGACTCAAAGAACTCTTAATGGTGCAGGTTACTGTTCAGTACATGTGGATCGACGACACCAGTGCAGATGTCATCAAAGTTGACTTCGAGGCTCTCTATCACGGGGACTTCCTGATCGAGGGTGACACCTCCGAACAGTTTCCCGACCTCGCTCAAGCGGTCTGACCGCACGCCCTCGGGCGTACGTTCTGACCTGGCGTTCCGCCTGACGAACTAGTCACGCGCCGCGCCATCCGGTAAGCCACGAAAGCCGCCGACGTCTGACGTCGGCGGCTTTTCACGTCCGACCCTAAATTGCTACGCGGAGACCACCACGGACTCCGCGGGCGCGACCATTCCGCC
>JAOPVI010000114.1 GCA_025966225.1 Mycobacterium sp.
GTCACGCTCACCGAGTTGCTGCCGACACTCGAATCGGGCATGGTGCCCAAGATCGAGGCCTGTCTGCGCGCCGTCGCGGGCGGGGTGCCCAGCGCGCACGTCATCGACGGCCGCGTCGAACACTGCGTGCTGGTCGAACTGCTTACCGATGAAGGAGCCGGAACGAAGGTGGTGATGAAGTGAGCACGAACACGAACACTCAAGGGCTGCAACAGCGTTGGCAGGCCGTGATGATGGACAACTACGGCACGCCACCGGTTGCGCTGGTGAGCGGCGACGGCGCCGTGGTCGTCGACGCCGACGGCAAGTCCTACGTCGACCTGCTCGGCGGGATCGCCGTGAACGTGCTGGGGCATCGCCATCCAGCTGTCATCGAAGCCGTGACAACGCAGCTGAACACCTTGGGCCATACGTCCAACCTGTATGCCACGGAGCCCGGCATCGCGCTCGCCGAGGCTCTGGTTGCCCACCTTGGAACCCCGGCACGGGTCTTCTTCTGCAACTCCGGCACCGAGGCCAACGAGGTCGCCTTCAAGATCAGCCGGCTCACGGGCCGGACCAAACTCGTTGCCGCCGAGGGTGCTTTCCACGGCCGCACGATGGGTTCGCTTGCGCTCACTGGTCAGCCGGCGAAGCAGCTTCCCTTCGCGCCGTTGCCGGGCGACGTTACGCACATCCCCTACGGCGACATCGAAGAACTTGCGCGCGTTGTCGACTCGGACACCGCCGCGGTCTTCCTCGAGCCCATCATGGGGGAGGGGGGTGTCGTCACGCCGCCGCCCAACTACCTGGTCGCGGCCCGGGACATCACCGCCAGGCACGGCGCCCTGCTGGTGCTCGATGAGGTACAGACCGGGGTGGGACGCACGGGCAGCTTCTACGCTCACCAACGCGACGGTGTGACGCCCGACATCGTCACGCTGGCAAAGGGTTTAGGGGGCGGACTGCCGATCGGAGCCTGCCTGGCAATCGGCGCCGCCGCTGACCTGCTGACCCCGGGTCTGCACGGCAGCACTTTTGGCGGCAACCCGGTGTGCACGGCGGCTGCGCTCGCGGTCCTCAAGGTGCTCGCCGACGAGGACCTGATCACGCGCGCAGACGTGCTCGGCAAGTCGTTGAGCCACCGCATCGAGGCCATCGGCCACCCGCTCGTCGACCATGTCCGCGGCCAGGGGCTGCTCCGTGGCGTGGTGCTGACGGAGCCGCGCGGCAAGGCCGTCGAACTCGCTGCCCGCGATGCGGGCTTCCTGATCAACGCGGCCGCTCCTGACGTGATCCGGTTGGCCCCACCGCTCGTGGTCACGGAAGCGCAGCTCGATGCCTTCGTCACGGCTTTGCCCGCGGTGCTCGATATCGCAATGGACGCTTCATGACGCTCCGGCACTTCCTCCGCGACGACGACCTGACGCCGACTGAACAGGCCGAGGTGCTCGCACTCGCGGCCGAACTCAAGCGGGCGCCATTCAGTAGCCGCCCGCTCGAAGGACCACGCGGCGTCGCCGTCATCTTCGAGAAGAACTCCACCCGCACCCGGTTCTCGTTCGAGGTGGGCATCGCCCAACTTGGAGGGCATGCGGTAGTCGTCGACGGCCGCAGCACCCAGCTCGGGCGCGAAGAGACGCTGGAGGACACCGGCCAGGTGCTCTCCCGTTATGTCGATGCGATCGTGTGGCGGACGTTCGCGCAGGAACGACTGAGCGCCATGGCATCCGGGTCGACGGTACCGATCGTCAACGCGTTGTCCGACGACTTCCATCCCTGCCAGGTGCTGGCCGACCTGCAGACCCTCGACGAACGCCGCGGCACGCTGTACGGGTTGAGGTTGGCGTACTTCGGCGACGGCGCCAACAACATGGCCCACTCACTAATGCTGGGCGGTGTGACCGCGGGCATCCACGTCACCATCGCCGCCCCTCCAGGCTTCGAGCCCGACCCACAGTTCGTCGACGCGGCGCGGCGGCGCGCGAGCGACACGGGTGCCTCGGTGACGGTGACCGCCGATCCGCGCGCGGCCGCCGACGGCGTCGACGTCGTGGTGACCGACACCTGGACCTCCATGGGCCAGGAGAACGACGGACTCGACCGGGTCCGGCCGTTCCGCCCGTTCCAGATCAACGCCGAGCTGCTGAAACTCGCCGCCCCAGGCGCGGTCGTCCTTCACTGCCTTCCCGCGCACCGTGGCCACGAGATCACCGACGACGTCATCGACGGGCCCCAGAGTGCGGTCTGGGACGAGGCCGAGAATCGGCTGCACGCCCAGAAGGCGCTGCTGGTCTGGCTACTCGCGCAGAACGACTCGGACTGAAGGGACTTTCCTGCGAGAAGCGAAGCGGGATCGCGCATGACTTTCCAGCGAGAAGCGAAGCGGGATCGCGCATGACGTCAGCAACCCGGGCCGGACGCCAGGCGCGCATCGTGACGCTCCTGTCGTCGAATTCGGTGAGCAGCCAAAGCGAATTGGCTTCGATGCTCGCCGAGGAAGGCATCGAGGTCACGCAGGCCACGTTGTCGCGGGACCTCGAAGAACTCGGTGCGGTGAAGTTGCGCGGGGCCGACGGTGGCGTCGGCGTCTACATCGTTCCGGAGGACGGCAGTCCCGTCCGAGGGGTGACCGGCGGCACCGAACGGATGTCCCGCCTGCTCGGCGAACTGCTGGTGTCCACGGACTCGAGCGGCAACCTGGCGGTCTTGCGCACTCCGCCGGGGGCGGCGCACTATCTGGCCAGCGCGATCGACCGGGCCGCACTTCCCTACGTGGTCGGCACGATCGCCGGCGACGACACCATCCTGGTGGTGGCCCGCGAACCCATGACGGGCACCGAACTGGCTACCACCATCGAAGATCTGCAATAGCTCGAAAAGCACTGGCAAAACCAAGAATAGAGGAGATCACTTCATGTCCGAACGCGTCATCCTGGCGTACTCCGGCGGTCTGGACACCTCGGTCGCGATCAGCTGGATCGGCAAGGAGACCGGTCGCGAGGTCGTGGCGGTCGCCATCGACCTCGGTCAGGGCGGCGAGGACATGGAGGTCGTCCGGCAACGTGCGCTCGACTGCGGAGCCGTGGAGGCCGTCGTCGTCGATGCCCGCGACGAGTTCGCCAACGAGTACTGCCTGCCGACGATCAAGAGCAACGCCCTGTACATGGACCGCTATCCGCTGGTATCGGCGATCAGCAGGCCGCTGATCGTCAAGCATCTCGTGGAGGCCGCGCGGGAACACAAGGGCGGCACGGTGGCCCATGGATGCACCGGCAAGGGCAACGACCAGGTCCGCTTCGAGGTTGGATTCGCCTCGCTGGCGCCGGAACTCGACGTGCTCGCACCCGTCCGGGACTACGCGTGGACCAGGGAGAAGGCGATCGCCTTCGCCGAGGAGAACGCCATTCCCATCAACGTGACCAAGCGCTCGCCGTTCTCGATCGACCAGAACGTATGGGGCCGTGCGGTAGAAACCGGTTTCCTCGAACACCTCTGGAACGCCCCCACCAAGGACGTGTACGACTACACCGAGGACCCGACGGTCAACTGGAGCAGCCCCGACGAGGTCATCGTCGGTTTCGAGAAGGGCGTTCCGGTGTCCATAGACGGGCGCTCGACGTCGGTCTTGGAGGCCATCGTCGAGCTCAACCGTCGGGCCGGCGCCCAGGGGGTTGGCCGACTCGACGTCGTCGAGGACCGCCTCGTCGGCATCAAGAGCCGCGAGATCTACGAGGCGCCTGGCGCGATGGTGCTCATCACCGCCCACACCGAACTCGAGCACGTCACGTTGGAACGTGAACTCGCGCGGTTCAAGCGGACCACGGACCAACGCTGGGGCGAACTGGTCTACGACGGGCTCTGGTACTCGCCGCTGAAGCGTGCACTGGAGACGTTCGTCGACCACACCCAGGACCACGTCACCGGCGAGATCCGGCTAGTGCTGCACGGTGGCCACATCGCCGTGAACGGTCGGCGCAGTGCCGAGTCGCTCTACGACTTCAACCTGGCCACGTACGACGAAGGGGACACCTACGATCAGTCCAGCGCGAAGGGCTTCGTCCACGTCCACGGACTGAGCTCGAAGATCGCCGCACGCCGAGACCTGGGTAGCTGATGCCGAACAGACACAAAGGCCCCTCAAATGCCTGTATTCAGGGGCTTTTGCGTCTGCTCGCGGGAGAGGGGTGAGCCAATGAGCACCAACGAGGGGTCACTCTGGGGCGGCCGCTTTTCGGGCGGACCCTCGGAAGCCCTTGCGGCGCTGAGTAAGTCCACGCACTTCGACTGGGTGCTGGCACCGTATGACGTCAAGGCGTCGAAGGCACACGCACGCGTGCTGTTCAACGCCGGGCTGCTGACGGAGGACCAGCGCGATGGACTGCTCGCGGGCCTGGACAACCTCGGTGCGCACCTCGCCGACGGTAGCTTCGGACCACTGCCCACCGACGAGGACGTCCATGGTGCGATGGAACGCGGGCTGATCGAGCGCGTCGGCGATGAGCTCGGCGGGCGGCTACGGGCAGGCCGGTCGCGAAACGACCAAGTGGCCACGCTGTTCCGGATGTGGCTGCGCGACAACATGCGAACGGTCGCCAACGCCACGCTGGACGTCGTCGCGGCGTTGGCCACCCAGGCCGCCACTCATCCGACCGCGATCATGCCGGGCAAGACCCATCTACAGTCGGCGCAGCCGATCCTGTTGGCACATCACTTGCTGGCGCACGCTCATCCGCTGCTGCGGGACGTCGAGCGCATCGTGGACTTCGACAAGCGCGCGGCGGTGTCGCCCTATGGATCGGGTGCGCTCGCCGGTTCGTCGCTCGGGCTCGACCCCGACGCGATTGCCGATGAACTCGGGTTCACGGCCGCCGCAGACAACTCCATCGACGCGACGGCTTCCCGCGACTTCGCCGCCGAGGCCGCGTTCGTGCTGGCGATGATCGCCGTCGATCTTTCCCGACTGGCCGAGGACGTCATTCTGTGGAGCACAACAGAATTCGGCTACGTCACGCTGCACGACTCTTGGTCGACCGGCAGTTCGATCATGCCGCAGAAGAAGAATCCCGACATCGCCGAACTGGCCCGTGGCAAGTCGGGCAGGCTGATCGGCAACCTGACTGGCCTATTAACCACGCTGAAGGCTCAGCCGCTGGCCTACAACCGGGACCTGCAGGAGGACAAGGAGCCGGTATTCGACTCGGTGAACCAACTCGAGCTGCTGCTACCCGCGATGGCCGGTTTGGTGAGCACGCTGACGTTCGACACCGATCGGATGGCCGAGCTCGCCCCACTGGGATACACGCTCGCCACCGACGTGGCGGAATGGTTGGTGCGGCAGGGTATTCCATTCCGCGTCGCCCACGAGGTCGCAGGTGCGGCCGTCCGCGCCGCCGAAGCGCGGGGAGTGGGGCTCGAGGAACTTGCCGACGACGAACTTGCGGGCATTCACCCTGGGCTGACCGCCGAAGTGCGCGACGTGCTGACCATCGCCGGTTCGGTGAGCTCGCGTGACGCCCGTGGCGGCACGGCACCGGTTCAGGTCGCCAGGCAACTCGGCGTCGTGCGTGACACCGCAGACGAGCTCAGGATCCGCCTATGGCCTTAGGCCACGCTATTGGTGAACAACCGTGCGACGGCGCCGATTCGGCTCTGCCAGCACATCTGCGTAGTACCCGCCATCGGTGGGGTTGAGGTCGGTACCCGGCGACATGACGCGGTCGATGCGGTCCAGCACGCCAGCGTCCAGAACGATGTCCGCGGCGCTGAGTTGATCGTCCAGGTGCTCGGCCGTGCGGGGACCGATGATCGCTGCGGTGATCGCGGGATGCGCGGTGACGAACGCCAACGCCAGCTGGATCAGGGTCAGGCCCGCTTCGGCGGCGATGGCGGCGAGTTCGGTGGCGGCGTCGAGTTTGGCCTGGTTGCCTGACACGTCCAAGCCGTAGTGGGCGGACGTGGATGGGAAGGGCTCGTCCGCAGCCGTCGGCTGGTCGGATCGGCCGCGCCGCGGTGCCAGCGGCCCGACAGCCATCCTCCGGCCAGCGGACTCCCCGCCAAGACTCCCATCCGGTGCGCCTCGCAAGTGGGCAGCACGTCGGCCTCGATTCCCAGAAGGGAGTAGGGCGGCTGTTCGCAAACGAAGCGTTCGCGCTGGCGTCGCTCGGCGACCCACGCAGCCGCCTTCGCCAGGGATGGGGCTGCCACCACCCTGAAGCGGATCGCGAAGGACGCGGGCGTCGGGATCGCCACTTTGTATCGGCGGTTTCCGACCCGCGAACAGCTGGTTGACGCCACCTACCGCTACGAGACGGCCCGTCTCGCTGGTAGGGCTTCGGCCCTCCTCGACGAGCTCGCGGCCGACCGTGCCCTGCGGGAGTGGATGTCCGAGGTGTTGGACTACCTGGCCGCCAAGCACGGTATGGCCGACACGCTCGAGACACTCCTGCAAGACGACGAACAGTTGAGCTCTCAGACACGTGCGCATCTGACCGGCGCGATCGAAGCGCGCCCCGGGTCGCTGGGATCGCCCAAGAAGTCATCCGGGACGACGTGCCCTCGATCGACATCCTGATGGCCGTCGCGGGTGTCACCCTCGTCGCGGGGGCAGCCCACCAGCGTGCCCAGGGTGAGCGGCTGCTCGACCTGCTGATGGACGGCATCACCCGGTCTGACGCCGTTCGTGCGGCCAAGCGCCGGGCGTCGACGTGAATCCGGACGAGCGTCAATCGTCGGCGAGCGACAGCCACTCTTCCTCGAGGGAGTCCTTGCGCGCCTGTAGCTCGCGGAGTTCGTCGTTGAGTTCACCGAGCCGCACGTGATCGGCAGCCACGTCGGCCATCGTGTGGTGCAGCGCCGCGATCCGATCGTCGAGCTTGCCGAGCTGACTTTCGATGCGGGCCAACTCCTTTCCCGTCCTGCGCCCGCGTGCCGAAGCGGTCTCGCCGCCCCGCTCGCGGGTCGGAGCGGCCGACGGGGCCTCCGCCGAAGAGCGCTCGGCCAGATACTGCTCGATCCCGCCGGGTAGCAGCACGCAGCGGCCGCCGCCGGGCAGCGCATACGTGACGTCGGCTACCCGCTCCAGGAAGTAGCGGTCGTGCGTGACCACGATCAGCGTGCCGGGCCAGCCGTCCAGGTAATCCTCGATTACGTTGAGCGTGTCGATGTCGAGGTCGTTCGTCGGCTCGTCGAGCAGCAATACGTTCGGTTCCCCGAGCAGCAGGCGCAGGAACTGGAATCGCCTCCGCTCACCGCCGGACAGGTCGCTCAAACGTGTCGTCAACTTGTCGCCGGTGAACCCGAAGTCCTCGAGCAGCGTTGACGTACTGACGTCTCGTCCGCCCGCGAGTTCGGTTATCCGACGCACACTTTCGACGGCGTCGAGCACGCGGTCGGTGGCGTCCAGTTCGACGAGGGCCTGACTGAGATAGCCGATCTTCAAGGTCTTTCCGCGCTTGATGGTGCCCGCGGTAGGCACCAACTCGCCGACGAGCAACTTCAACACCGACGACTTGCCGGTCCCGTTGACGCCGACTAGCCCGATGCGAACCCCCGGCCCGATCGACCAGTCCAGCTTGTCCAGCAACACCTTGTCGCCGAGTTCCAGGACGACACGATGGAGGTCGAAGACGTCCTTGCCGAGCCTGGCCGTTGCGAACCGCTGCAGGGCAAGGGAATCCCGGGGTTCCGGTTCGTT
>JAOPVI010000123.1 GCA_025966225.1 Mycobacterium sp.
CCGCAGCGGCCTTCTCCTCCATGCTGTAGCGACGGCTGGTCGACTTCTTTCCCGATGACGGCTCCGTAGGCATACCTGCATCCTCGTTTCCAAGGTCAGGAGCCTCCGGGATTTCCAGCGCGATTCACTCGCGGCCCATCTCAAGACCGGCACATGCCGGTGCGAGCGCGCAGCAGCCGAGCGCGCGTACGACGGGGCGGCAGGGCCGCCCCCTCACGGCCCGACCTGGCCCGACGGAGCCTGGCGCCAGGTACCTGCTCGGCGGTACAGGCGGTGTCGCTGCAAGGTGCTACGTTCCGCCGCGTGTCCTACCACTTGCTCAGCGCAGATCCCGTTCCCATTTGGTACATCGAAGATGGCCACCAACCGAGCATCGGCGACGAGCCAATCCTTGGTCTTCACCAGGCGCTGCAACGCGTGAACGGCAAGCGCTGGATCGCATTTCGGGGAAAACCGATCGATCGACTGGGCTGCGTCATGGCCAACGGAGTCGATGTCGATCCCACCGACACACCCATCTTCTGCGCCCAGGAGGACAAGGCGTATGAGTACGCCAAGCCCGAATGGGGCGGAAAGGGACCGGGACTGATGTACGCGCTACACGGCGGCTACCTCGAGCGGAGCTTCCGCATGTTGCCTGCCGACGCCTCGCCTGAGGACATCGCAGAGGTGCGAAAGATCTATCCACATCAATACGACAGTCCGCACGATGGCTTCTACTTCTCACGCCTTGCGGACCAACGCAACACTGCCTATGAGTACGCCTACGGGTACTGGATTCCGGGCAACGCAAAAGATGCACTACTAGCGATCTTCCTTCGAGGGACGGTGAACGAGGTCATGGAGGCGCTCAAACCTCCCGGATGAACGCTGTTGTTCCGTGTTGGTGTCGTGTCACAGCGACAGCACAGACCGGTGTATTGCCGAACCTCGTCGGTGCATTGATTCTCGCTACGTCGCCTGCCGCTGTTCATGTCCATCTGGGCTACAGCCTGCTTGACATTCCGGATTCCGCGGGGCGCGCCGCAAATATTCCTCAGGGTCCGACGAACCGATCTGTTGTCCGCTTTCTCAGAACCAAAGATTTGCAACGACCTCACCTAGATAGGCTGCGGCTCGCCAAGTGCCAGGTCGCGGTGTCTCAAAAGATGCGTCAAAAGAGCTGTCTCAGATTGACGTATTGTGAGACTTATGAGACGATAGGTTCATGGTCATCGACACCGCGCCCGCCGTCACCGGAACTCAGCTCGGCTACGCCCGCGTCAGCACGGCTCATCAGTCACTCGACCAGCAGATGGATGCCCTCACCGCAGCAGGCGTTGACGCCAACCGCGTCTACACCGACAAGCTTTCCGGCGCCTCCACGCGGCAGCAGCGTCCCGGCCTCGCCGCCCTTCTCGACTACGCACGCGAAGGCGACGCCATCGTCGTGGTTGGCATCGACCGCCTGGGACGCAATGCCGCTGAGGTGATGACGACGATCCGCGACCTCGGTGAGCGCGGCATCGTCCTGCGATCACTGCGCGAGGGCATCGACACGTCGAACGCTGCGGGCCGCATGGTGGCAGGTGTCCTCGCTAGCCTCGCCGAGCTTGAGTTGGAACTGGGCAAGGAGCGGCGCACAGCTTCGCGGGACGCGCGGCGGGCACGCGGGCAGGCCATCGGTCGACCAAAGGCGCTGGATGCGTCGAAATCGGCTCTGGCCCATCGTATGCACGCGAGTGGCGAGAGTGCGAGCACGATTGCAGCGGCTCTCGGCGTATCGCGTGCGACCGCCTACCGGGTGTTGGCCGAACAGGAGGGATGAGGTTGAGACGCCGCCCTCGGCAGGTCAGTTCTTGAGGGTTCCTTCTTGCAGCATCGTCAGCGCCTTCTCGACGCTGAACGTGCCCGATGCCTGACTGGGTGGGTACTCCTTGAACGTCGTAAGGAACTCGCCCACAATTTGTATGGCGGGCACCATGGTCCAGAGCTTCTCGCCCCACCAACGCCCGTACAGCATGCCTTCGGTTTGGTATCGCTCCCAGGGGTCCTGGCGCAAGTTGGTCACCACCGGGACGTTGGTGGAGTCTTCCTTGCCGGTGAAAAGGTTCCCGACGATGGTCTTGAAGTTCAGCTTCCGTGCGTTGTAGCGCACGGCCATGAGGTCGGCGTTGTCGCTGAAATAGAAGATTTCCCGACGTGGCCCTTCGCTGACGTCGCCTAAGAAGAACGGCGTGAAGTTGTAGCCGTCGAGGTGGACCTTGAACGTCTTCGCGTTGGCCTCATGTCCGGTCAAACAGCTTGTCCTTGACGTTCGGTTCCCCTGCTGCCGCCAGAATCGTTGGGAGCCAATCCTCATGGGCCATGATCTCGTTGACAATGGTGCCGGGCTGGATGACCCCGGGCCACTTGGCGACCATGGGCACGCGAAAGCCGCCCTCGTAGGTGCTGCCCTTCTCGCCGCGAAACGGTTGGTTGCCGCCATCGGGCCAACTGAATATCTCAGCCCCGTTGTCGCTGGTGAATAAGACGATGGTGTCGTCAGCAATGCCGAGTTCGTCGAGCTTGTCGAGAATCTGGCCGACTTCCCAGTCCAGTTCCATCATGGCGTCGGCGTACAGGCCGAATCCGCTCTTGCCCTGCCACTTCGGCGCTAGGTGGGTCCAGACGTGACAGCGGGTGGAGTTGTGCCATAGGAAGAACGGGGTGTCCGCTGCCACTGAGCGGTCGATGAAGTCCAGGGAGCGGCGAACCAATTCGGGATCGACGTCTTCCATGTTGGTTCGAGCGGAGTCGTCCATGTCCGGGTGCGGAGGTAGCGGGCCACCATCGGCGATGGTCTGCTTGCCGACCTTGCCCCAGCGCGGATGTTCGGCGGGGTCATCGACGTCGGTTGCCTTGGTGTCCACGATGTTGCGGGGTCCGAAGCGTTCGTGAAAGCCGTCAGCCTTCGGATATTCCGGGTCGTACGGCTCTTCCATGGCGTTGAGGTGGTAAAGGATGCCGTAGAACTCGTCGAAGCCGTGGACGGTGGGCAGGTACTCGTTGCGGTCACCCAGATGGTTCTTACCGATTTGCGCTGAGGCGTATCCGTGAGGCTTGAGCAGTTCCGCGATGGTGGGGTCGGAGTCTTGTAGTCCCTGCTTGGCGGCGGGCATGCCGACCTTCACAGTCCTGTGCGAAAGGGACTTTGGCCGGTGATGAATGCTGCGCGTCCCGCTGTGCATGACTGCTGGCCGTAGTAGTCGGTGAACAGGGCGCCCTCGCGGGCGATCCTGTCGATGTTCGGCGTTGAGCCGCCCATCATGCCGCGATGGTAAGCACTCAAGTTCCAAGTGCCTACGTCGTCGGCCATGATCATGACGATGTTCGGTTTTTTTGATCTGCCACTGAACCACGCTCCCTGCTCAGGATGATCGGGCGCTTGGGGTGGGCGCGAGGCCGACCCTACGCCTCGAACTGGGCCGAAGCGCCTGGACACCGAATCGTTACGTGGTTAGCTTCACGGGTCGATGGTCGTCCGATCACCGAAGTAGGGAGTCTCCCATGTTGGTGTCGGGACGTATGTATCGCAGCGCAGCGGTCGGGGTGATCGCTGGCGCAATGCTATTCGGTGGCGCTGCGGTTGCTTCCGCAGAACCAGGACCCTCCGTACCGCCACCGAACTGCACGGCTGGCGACCTCGCGGTCGCCTCGGGCACCGTCGGATCGGCGATGGGCGACTACTTGTTCGGCCACCCAGACGCGAATGACTTCTTCACCAGCCTGCGAGGCCAACCGAATGAACAGATTCATGACCGTGTCCAGACCTACATGGACGCGCACCCACAAACCGAGTCGGAGATCAACGGAATCCGCCAGCCGCTGACCGATCTTCGCAGCCGCTGCGACCTCGCCGCCGCGCCCATGGGTTCTTAGGAGATGCGCACGATGATTCGCGGGAAGCGGTCATGGACCGTCACGGCAGCAACCGCATTGGCCATCGCCGCCATCCCCGGCGCGATACTCATCGTTCAAACGCCCGGGGTCGCTACCGCTGATGTATGCGCCAGCGGCGGGGGGCCACGGGTCCAGGTGAGCGGCTGCGCCAACATCGCCGACGCCGTCGCGCCCTATGTTCCACCGCCCGCGTACTACGCGCCAATGCCCTACGACCCGCCACCACCCGCGAACGTCAACGCATGCGTGAGTTATAACGGCAGACGGGTCAACGCCGCCGCCTGCAACTGAACCGACGCTCCTCCCCCATGTCGCGCCCAAGGCCGACGCCTCACACACGGCCAGCTCTCTCTTTCGGCCAGTTCCGCGATGAGAACGGTCCGACGGAAGCTCTCCTGACCGTCGAGTTCCCGCGTGTCCCATCCAGGATGGTCACCGAACACCGCTGGTAGCCACCGAGTTCGGCAACTGGATCACCGCTTTTCAGCAATAGCGCGAACCAACCAAAGGGGGGAGGGGGGTGACCCCTCAAAGACTTCGGATTCCGCCTCGCACGGCCAGCGCCCGCTCTCTCTCCGGAACCCGCTGGCGGGTCGAAGCGGAACCTCAAACCAGGATCCAGCAGAATCAGTGAGCGCGGCCCGGCGCGGTTAGGGTCTGCGTAGTCGATAGGGGGGCGACGTGCTTTGGTCTTATCTACAACGAGTGCTGTGCGGCTTCGGTGTGATTGCATGCGCAGTCTCATGCGGTATCCCGTCCAACACGACCGCTCCGGAAAGCACGCCAAATTCACAACCGGCATTTATCGCGACACGTTCGGCGACGGCGCGCAACGCAGCGGATTCCATTCGGGGCGCCATCCCGGAGGTAACCGACGTTGTCGACCTCACCGAAGACAACGACACCAACAACTTGATCGGGCGCCCGAATGGCTACGTCGCGGCGTCAGTGCTCGTTGACTCCAGGCTGGAGTGCTCGTCAGTCGCACCAGGTGTCGATTGCGGTGCCACCGTCGAGCAGTGGCCCGATGAGAATGCGGCAGGAAAACGAGCCGACTACATCCAGGCCACGCGGGAGTCAGCACCCGTGCTCGGTCGGGAGTGGACGACGGCGAGGGGCAATCTACTACTGCGGATCTCAGGCCTTCTGAAGCCTTCCCAGGCGAAGGCCTACGAAGCGGCATTTACAGGCTGATTCATGGCTCAACGGCGTAGCGGTAAGCGGCGGTCGCAGCCGTTCAAATGGATGGGAGTAGTTGAGGACGAGCCAGACCAGAGTGTGTCCGACGACGGGATAACGGCCTTAGACTTCGCCGAGTCCAAATACATGTCTTTCGAATGGCCAGCGGAACCCGGCGCACCCGCCTCCGCGCCCGCGATTCATCTGTCAGTGAAACTTCGAACAAGACGATCACATACCCCGAGGGGGTTGCGCGCTTCAACTACGCGCCCACCGAGGACTCGATCCACCCCCATCCCCTGAAATTTGAACCGCCACTGAAAGGCTTCGGCACCACATCGGCAGCAGGCTTCCAGCGGTACTGGGAAAAGCTGACTCTCGTTTTTGACCTCCCTGACCCGTCTGAGTTCCCTCAACTCGAAATCTCCCCTGAAGACCGCGGTCTTGTTGAGCGCTTCGTCCGAATGTCGCGACGGCTGGCCGGATACGCACTTATCAACCACGACGCGGCGATCTCGGTAGGCAAGGTGAACGGCAGAATGCAGGTCACGCTTTTCGACCCGCCGCGTGACGAGAGTTTCGTGGCGGCGTCCGCCATACTTCGACAACTTCACAATAAGGGCGAGTTTGCGTCGTTCTCCAACGCATACAACGCGCTGTTCAAAGTAATCAAGACCATGCCGGAGGACGAGCAGTCGGCGATCAAGCCGACGGTGCTGGCCTGGCGCGCGGCGCGCGGTGCACTGATGAACCACACACTTCAGACCCTGACCATCATCAAGGCAACCAACGCGCCGCGGGACGCTCCGGTCAGCTTCCGAAATATCAATCCTGACGAGCTGATCAAGATGGCGTGTCCCCGCTGAATAAGTCCAAAGACATTCAACTACGGCGACTCTCTGCACTTCGATGTGGACGCGGGCCTGGTTGACCTGATGGCCGACCCGCATCATGAGGCGTACTACACGTATGCCGCAATGATTTCGATATTGGGCCTGAGCCATTTGTACTTTGGGTTAGCAGCGTTACTGGATCGTGCTCTTGGCGGCGTTGGTGTGAGTTGATCCAGCAACGCCAGCCATTGCCCACGCCTTGATCTGTACTCATGACTTGCGGTCTGCGGCATCAGTCCGCAGCCAGTCCGCAGTAGCGTCGTTCACGCTCATACGTTGCCAACGAAATCAACCGAATGACGTGGCACTTCAAACGTTTCCAGCGCCGTCCTCATCGCCAAACCCGCTGGGGGTGTCGTTCGGGACGAAGAGGTCATGGAACGCTTGCGCGGTGCCTCGGGTGACAGCGCGTATCCCCCGGTTCGGCGAGACTTACGCCGACGCCTCAGTCATCGACTTACTTAGCCCTAGCGACCACAGGTGGTTTCGGCAAGGTAGCGGTACACCGTGGCACGGGAGACCCCGAGCATCTTGGCGATATCGGAGGCGTTGATGCCCTTCTCCCGTAGGCTGCGCGCCTTGGCGGCATCGGCGTCGACGACCTTGCGCGGACGGCCACCCTTCCGTCCGTTGGCGGCAGCCGCAGCAAGACCGGCGCGGGTGCGCTCGATCATGGTGCCACGTTCCAATTGAGCGAAGGCGGCCATGATAGTCAACATCGCCTTGCCCATCGGGCCATCGGTGTGCCTTGCCCATCGGGCCATCGGTGTGGAGGCCCTCGGTCAGGCTGCGAAAGCCGACGCCGCGCGCGGTCAACTCCTCGATGATGGCGAGGACATGTTGGGTATTGCGACCGAGCCGGTCGAGCTTCCACACCGTGAGGACATCGCCTTCGCGAAGGTGGTCGAGGCAGGCGTCTAGACCTGGGCGACTTGCCGTCGAGCCGCTGACACCATGGTCGTTGAAGACGCAGACGGCACCGGCATCACGCAGCGCGTCGAGTTGTAGCTGAGCATTCTGATCGGTGGTACTCACCCGTGCGTAACCGATGACCGACATCTTCTTCCCATGTCCCATAATCCCGTCGCACCCTGGGTTATAACAATACGGTTATGAGACGGGTTTTCAAGACAAACGTCTTCGGCATCTTCCTGCAGTTACCTGATAGCGCGAAAGAGTCGTCGCAGTTCTCATCAACCCATCGTTTTCGAGACGGACGATGACAGGTCCGGACTGGGTCGCGTGTCGGGTCAGTGCAGGATGTTGATGGCTCGGGCGAGGACCATGGCGACGGTGGCTAGCGCGACGGCAGCGCGGGACGCTCGACGG
>JAOPVI010000148.1 GCA_025966225.1 Mycobacterium sp.
AGACCCGCAGCAAGACCAGCGGGGCGACCTTGTCGTAGTCATCAGAGCGGAGCCGGCTCGATACTCACGCTGCGCAACGCATTTGGCAGCTCCTTCCGGGCGACGCCAGCTTGGCGACGACCTCGAATTAATTGTCAGCAGCACGAATAGGGCGGCACAAGCATCGGCCAGAAGGACCAGTCCGGAATCCGTTGTTTGAGCACCGGCCGACGCGGTCCTCGCTGTCGCTGGCCGAACTGGAATTCGACGGGCCGCCGCGCCGGAAATCGGATCCGCTCCGCCCCAGCGGTCATGGATGACATCCAGCGTAGGGGATCCGCGCCAAGCGTTTACACCCAACAACCCTGCCGCGGTGGCAGATTTAAGGCTGTTAGCGCTGGACTTGGGGGGCGCTGATTCGGCTAGTCGCCGTCGAAGGCGGGGCCGACGCCATGCACACCGAACAGTCGTGAGATCTGGATGATCCGACCGAAGGAGCGTGAGGGAGATGAGAACGATGCGGTCCATCGTCGCCGCCACGGTAGGCGAACCGTCTGAGGTGCTGCACCTGCAGCCCCACCCGATTCCGGAGCCCGGTCCCGGCGAGGTCCGGATCCGGGTGACAGCTGCACCAGTCGAGGCCAGCGATCTGCATACCGTCCGCGGTAGATACGGATTCACTCCGGAGTTCCCCACCGTGCCCGGAATCGAATCCGTCGGTGTGATCGACGAACTCGGCAGCGGCGCAGACGGTCTGACCGTCGGGCAACGCGTCATCACGGTCGGTGTCAGGGGTACGTGGCAGGAGTATGTCGTTGCCGATGTCGGCCGGGTCATGGCTGTTCCTGCTGGGATGAGCGATTCCACGGCCGCCCAGCTGCTCAGCAATCCGCTCACCGCCGTGATCTTGACCGGTGATGAACTCGATGTTCGACCCGGTGAATGGCTCCTGCAGACCGCGGCCGGTTCGATCGTGGGCCAGTCGGTCATCCAGCTTGGTGCGCACGTCGGCTTCAAGACCCTCAACGTGGTCCGTCGTCGATCCGCCGTCGAGGACATCCTGGCGTTGGGGGGCACCGCGGTGATCTGTACTGAGGATGAGGACTTGGGCGAACGGGTGGCCGACATCGCCGGCCACGACGGTGTGTCCAAGGCGATCGACTGTGTCAGTGGTCAGGTGGGTGCGGACGTGTCGCGTGCGCTGGCACCGCACGGTGAGCTGGTCGTCTACGGTGCACTGTCCACGCACCGCCAAACCGATCCCGACAAACTCACCATCCCGATCTTCTCCCGTTCACGGATCTACGAAACGAAGACCGTTCGGGGGTTTTGGCTGTTGCGTTGGTTCACCGAGACCCCGAAGGATCGGATGGCCGCAGCGATCGACCGGACAGTTCAGCTCGTCGACAGCAGCGCATTGCGCGTGCCGGAGGGCCAGCCGATCCCCGTCGAAAAGTTCAGCGAAGCCGTCTATTTGGCTGAAGCTCCCGAACACGGAGGCAAACCGCTGCTGGTTTTCGAACCGTAGAAGACAGATATGTCGGACAAATCCGAGCCACGTCGGGAGCTCAGTCGAGGTCGGCGAGGGTCTTGCGGGCGGCTTCTAGTTCGGCTTCGAGGGCGGCGACTCTGGCGGCCTGCTGGGAGCGTGCCTCTTCGATGATCTCGTCGATCGGGGTGGAGAGGTCCTCGTGCAGTTCCTTAGCCGCGCGGGAAACGGCGGCGGCCGCGATCGCGAGGTTGCGGGCCAGGAAGGTGGTGCCCTGCTTGAGCTCCGCGCGCCATTCGCCGTCGGCGGTACCAGTGACAGTGAGGGTCAGCTCGAGAGTCTTGGTCTTCTTGCCGGCCGCCTTCTTGGCCGGAACCTTCTTAGGATTCTCCTCGGCAGAAGCTCCAGCGTCGGGCGCTGGCGTACTCCCAGGCGAGGTGCTCTCGGCAGAAGGAACCAAGACGTCGGGAGTGTCGGAGTCGGTGGATGGCGCTTCTGCTGCCAGAGTGTCTACAGTCATCGTTGTGGCGATCTCCTTTTGAGCATCGCCCGCAGTGAGCGGGCTGGCGCTATTAGAACATATGTTCGACTCCCGGGCCAAACTTGCTACGCACTTCATCATTTCCCATAATGGCGACCCCGCGCCAATACGAGCGATTGAGAACGTCCGACTAGCCGGACTCCACGCCGAGCCTCCACTCTGAATTGCATAGCGCAGCTTTCATTTTGGCGTGGAGTCAGACCGTCGCCGGGATCCGCGCTGCGGCGGCGGAGACCGTCATCTCGTGCCGCAGGGCCGTGAAGTCCGAGATCGTCTTGGTTGCCACGGTCGCCACCGGACGTGCGTTGCGGCCGGTGGCTTCCTTCTTGGACACCATCACCACACTGTCGATGTAGGGCTGGATGGTGGTGGCATTCTGCACGGTGGCGACGATGACGAGCTGGAAGCCGAACTTGCGGAACGCCTGAAGCGCCTGCTGGGCGAACTGCGGGTCGGACTTGGAGAACGCCTCGTCGAGCATCAGCTGCGCGAAAACCGGTCTGTTATCCATACTTTCGGGTGCCGCGAGGTTGAAGCTCAACGCGCCGGCCAGGCAGAAGGCCATCAGCTTCTCCTGCTCACCGCCGGAGTTGTCACCGGCGTTGCTGTGCGTGCGGATCAGCTCCTCGCTCCTGACGTCCCATTCGGCACAGTCGAAGGTAAACCGGTTGCGGACGTCGAGCGCATCGCGCGTCCAGGCCTTGTCCTCGGGAGCGGTGGACGCCAGCCGGTTGCGCAGCCGCAGGATGTCCGCGTACTGATCCAGGATCGCCTGCTTGTCGCCGAGTCCGACTTCGGCAATGCGCCGTGAGATGGACTTGACGATGTCGGTGAGCTCGGCGACCGCGGTCAGACTGCGCGGGGTCGCGCGTAGCGTCAACCGGGTTCCGCGGTTGAACTCGACGGAACCCAGACCGGTGTTGACGCGTGCGATCTGCTCGCTGATGCGCCGGGTCTCCTGCTCGGCCACCCGATGAAGTGTGAGAATCGCATCGGGCGCCTGTTCGGTCACGAGCCGCATCATCCGCTCGTAGGCCTCGGGAAGCTCCCGCTCGTCGATGTGCCGGCACAACGCGACGTAGTCGTGCACGCGTTCGTCGAATACGTCGCTGTCGTTGGGGATCGCGTCGGGGAATGCGGTATCGAACGTGTTGAGGATGCGGGCGAGCTCATCGTAAGAGCGCCTACGGCTTTCGCGAAGCTGCTCACGCTCGCGGCGGATGGCGGTGAACACCGCTTCCCGGTGCGGCTCGGGGTTGAGCAGTTCCAATGCCACCGGTACATCGCGCGCGTAGCGGTTCAGCAATTCGGTCAATGGCTCGGACACGAACTCTGGGGCGAGCCGTTCCCGTAGTTCCAGCAGCCGGGTCCGTCGGCCGTCGAGATCGTCGCGGCGGGTCTGGATGGCGCCGCGGCGGGTCATCAGTGCCTGGATCTCCTCCCAGCACTGATCGGCCCGTGCATTGAGCGCCTCGAGGTCGGGGTGATCGGCCAGCAGCAGTTCGTATTGCTCGCGAAGGCGATCGGCGTGCCCGTCGGCGGTCTCGGTGTCGATCTGATTCCATTGCGGGAACTGTTCGCATATCGTCTTGCACGCCGCGGCACGGTCTCGCCGCTGCTGGCGCTCGGCGGCGATGTCGTCGGCGGCGCGCCGGGCTTGGTTGAAGGCCTCTTCTGCGTTGGCGAGGTCGACGGTCAGCGCGTCGATCTTGGCTGCGACGTCGCCTTGGTAGATGAAATCGGACTGCCGCAGTGGTCGGCGGTCGTCCTTGATGGCCAGCCGGTCGGAGTCCTTGTAGAGGCCGGTGTCGGTGACAGCGCGCCGGAAGCGGGGGAACACGTCAGGATCGTCGACGCAGATGTGGTCGCCGGCAGCGGCGATGACGTCGGCGGCCTCCGCGGCGCAGACATGCGTCGGGTCGACCAGTAACAGCTTGCCTGCCAACGTGTTCGGCTCCGCCTCGACGGCGTCGGCGCCAACGAACTTGGCGCGGACGTGGTGTAGCTGCAGCCGTCCGCCCATGTTGGTTTCGTTGACGAACCGCAGCACTGCCGCGTAGTGGCTGTCTGGGATCAGCAGTCGCAGGCCCACACCGCGCAGCACCTTCTCCACCGCCACCCGCCATCGGTTCTGTTCGGGCCGCAGGTCCATGAGTTCGGCGATGTATGGCAGCTCGCTCGGGTCGGCACCCACTGCAGCGCAGATGTGTTCGCGCATCGTGATCGCGAACTCCGGTAGGGCCGAGCCGACGTGTTCGACGCGGCGCAACTCCTTCGCGGCGTCGTCACGGGCGATCCGTGCGGCCTTCTGCGCGTACTCGGCGTCGGTGGATGCTTCCCGGCCGCTATCGAGGTTGGCGAGTAGTTCCGTAGCCGCGGTCGTGAGTTCCTCACGCAAGTTCCAGAACTCGTCGGCGGTATCCGGGATGTCGAGGCGCTGCGCGGTGATCAGCGATTCATAGGCGCCGCGACGCCGCGACACCTCCTCGGCCTGCGTTTCGGCGCCCGCTACCTGTGACTGCAAGGGCCCGATGCTCGCACTCGATCCGCTGATCTGTGCGTTGAGCGAATCCCCTTCGGCCTTGGCGAGATTCAGTGACCGGGTGACGTCCTCGTACTCGTTGCCTAGTTGGTCGATGGTGGCGTCCAACGAGTCGATCTGGGCCGGGCATTGCGCCAGCCGGACGTGATCGGTGTAGGCCCTCACCATCGGCTGATCCACCAGGTCGATGATGCCCAGGTCGGAGGACTCGGAGGCGTAGCGCTGCTGGAGCTTCTCGATGTCGCCGAGGATCTTGCGCTTGCGTTGCACAACCGCGAGCAGCTCGCGGGCATCGACCAGTGGGTCGATCTGCTTGAGCGCCTCGGACAGCCGCGTCAGGCTGCTTGGTTCGTCGAGCATGAATTCTCGGACGAACTGCTCCAGCCCGCCAACGCTTTTCAGCGACTTGGCCTTGCCGAGCAGCTGCTGAGCGGCATCGGAGGCGCGGATGCCGATGGTTGCGTACAGCTGGGCGAGGTACTGCGACTCCACCTTGGTGGAGAACCGCCAGTCGTCGTCCTTGAAGACGTTGCCGTCGAAGCGGCCGGACGCCCAGCGGTTGCACACGTCCTCGATGTCGCGGTCACCGTCAGCCAGCACGAACCTACTCGACGAATCCGAACGGGATTCGCCGGTCAGCCATTTGAGCACCAGACCGGTGATCGCTCGCCCCGTGTTGCTGGTGTATGTGACGGCGACGGCGGACCAGGCGGTGCCGTCGCCGCGCAGGTACATGACCTTGCTCGCGCCGGCTTCGCTGCGTTGACCCCACGCGCCACGCACGTACTTGTCGACGGTGCGGCGGCCTGCGTTCGAGCCAGCCGCTGAGTTGTCGCCGGAGGCATTGAAGTTGCGGCGGTTGAAGGGTAGGAAGCCGAGCGAAATGGCGTCCAGCAGTGAGGATTTACCGCTGCCGGAGGCGCCGGCGATCAGTGCTCCGCCTTCGCCGAACGGGATGGTGTGATACCCGTCGAATACCCCCCAGTTGACGACCTGCAGGCGGGACAGGTGGAACTGCTCAGGCATCAACTGCCACCTCCTCTTCGTCTTGCAGGCTGGGGCTGCCACCGTTGAGCAGCAGCTCGAACTGCTGCTGCAACTCGGTGATCACCGAGGCCGTCATGACGGCGTTGATCACCGGGCTGACGGTGTAGCTGTCTTCGTCGTCGCGGCTCTTTCGGAGGATCTCCAGCGAGGCCAGTCGGGCGATCGCGGCGTCGATGCGGGCGGTGAACGCGACGGTGTCACGGTCGACGTCGTTGAGCACCCCGGAGAACAACCCGTGCACTTCGTCGCGGCTGATGAGGACCGTCTGATCGCCGGACGCACGCATCATCTGCGCCAAGTGTAGCGCCAGGATCGAATCGTAGGTGCCGAGCGGTTCGCGGCGCAAAAGCTTGACCCCCCTTGCCGATTCGTAGCGGGCCTGCTCGACGAACGCGACTTCGATTCCGTCGACGATGCGCAGCAGCAGGTCCAGTTCGGAGAGCCGCACGCTGAGTTGGCCTCGGTATTCCAGCACCCAGCTGTAGACATCGCGGTCGGACTCGGCGCTGAGGTAGCGCCGGGTCAGCAGCTGCTGCAGCGCCCAGCAGGCGCGGTCTGGCAGTTCACTGACATCGCCGTCGAAGCGGGGCCTGCGTTGGTGCGGCGGCCGAGCGGTCTGGTCGACCTGGGGGAGCGAGGAGAACCCCGCGTAGTCATGGGCGGATTGTTCTGTCGTCATGGTGCGGCTCCCAATAGGCCGGAGATGGGTTCGGTGAACATCAGGTGCGGAACCTCCATCTCGCGGTCGCGTCCGTCCAGGGACTGGAAGCGGACCGCGACCGACTCGAGCGCGGCCGGGTCTGTCTTGACGGGCTGTTTGAGCGCCCAGGACCACAACACGATGACGTGCCCCAGGTAGGCCCCCTGTCCATCGGTGGAGAGCAGCTCCACCGCGTCGGACAAGGACAGTTGCGCCCCCGAGTTGATCGCGGTGTTGATCAGCTCGGACATCGCAGGCGCATCGACCTGCGTGGTCAGCGCTGCAAAGCTGGACAGGTCGACCTCGCTGCCCGCGGCTTCGGCCTGTTTCGGGATCGACAGGTCGCCGATGCGAAAGCTAAGCGCGCCGACCGAGCTGATGGTGTGACGGGCGAATGGGAGTTCGAGGTCGAGGCGTGAGTCGGTCAGCGAGGCCTTCAGCAGGGCTCGGGAGGCGCCGATGGCTTCGTTGAGCTGACGGGCCACGCCGCGGCTCTGTTCGAGGGTGCCAAACGCGGTGAACCGTTTGACCCGCTGGGCGCAGCGCTGTTGGATGCGTTCCACCTCGTCGATCTGGTGCCCGACGAGTTCGAAGAATCCGGCCATTACCTTGCGCAGCGCCGGGTCCAGTGCGGGGAGTGCTTCCGCGACGGCGGTCACGTCGGCTTCGAACTCGGCGCGCTGATCGGGGTCGTTGATCATCCGCAGGAAGGCCCGATGCGAGTCGCGGCCTTGAGAGTCCCAGGCCGCTTGGTAATCGGCGTACATCTGGCGCTGGCGGTCGCGGTACTCGACATTGGTGTCGATGGGCTCGTCGAGGGCGGCCGTCGCCTGCTCGGTCAACGTCCCGTACTGGCCGATGTCGGTGATCAGCCGTTCCATCTGCAGGGCGATGGCGCGGGCCTCGTCGTACATGTCGGTCAGGTCGGGTGCCGGCCGTGAGTGGTCGTCATCCCCGTCGAGCGCTTCGAGTTCGGCATGCAGCGCCGCGATTTCGGACTGGATGCTGGCTCGGATGCGGTCGGGGTCGTTGCCGACGCGGATGGCGACTTGCTTGAGCCGCGAGGCGAGGCCGTTGATGGAGCCGCCGGTGGCGATGGTGTCCTGGCGGCGCATACCGCGGAGGAAGTCGAGCGCCCGCCGCGCGTCCTGAGTCAGGTAGCAGAGGTTGCGTTCGATGCCTGCGCGTTGGTCGGCGACGCGGTGCAGCCAGCCCTGGCTGGCCCACGACTTGATGAGGGCGAGGCCGGATTGCTCGCCGCCGGGGCGGCCGAGTTCGTCCAGGTCACGTTCGAGCCGGATGACGAGTTCGGTCTCGGCGATGACGCCGCCGCCGAGGTGGCGTTCCATCAGCGTGGCGTAAACGCCCAGGTTGAGGGTGGACAGCAGTCGGATCGTGGGGGAGCTCTGAATATCGCGATTGAGTTCGAGGAGGTCACCAGCGGACAGGGCTGTGGGGTCGTCCACTTAGTTCCCTCCTCGGCTGCTTCGTACGTCGACGGTCCAAGATAGGGCACGGCGGTGACAGGGCATCTGTGGCGCGCGGGCGAGGAGCGTGGGGCCGAATGGCGGTCGTCTCAGGGGGCTCAGGCGTCGCGTGCGCCCCACTGGGCACGGGTGCAGGACCGACAGCGACGACCTTCGCCCAGTCCGCGGGATCTGCAGAGCAGCCGTAGACAGTCAGGCGACAACGGGATTACCGTCCGTTGAGCGAAGGTGGGCACGGTCCTGCGCCCGCGCGTGGGAGGTCTCGGCGTGTTGATCATCCATGAGGTGCACACGGTGCGCGGGCGTGCGGATGACGAGTTCGAAGCCGCCTTTCGAGACGAATGGATGAGCGTGATCGGCGCTGGCG
>JAOPVI010000155.1 GCA_025966225.1 Mycobacterium sp.
ATGCCGATGGACCTCTACCGCTCCGGTGATCACTACGTGCTTCACGTCGACCTCCCAGGCGTGGACCCGGTTCGGTGGACGTCAGCGTTGACGGCGGCTCCTCACTGTGAAGGCACAACGCACCCCCGGTGGCGGGCCGACTGTTGTCTGAGCTCTGCAACCAACCTGGGTCGAGGAGCGTTCGGTCCACGCAATCCCGCGACACCCGACAACTCGAAACTCGCATGTGACATCCACCGCCAAAGGTTTGCCACTAATCATGGATGGCTACCCATGTCCCAGCGGGAGCAGTCAAGGGTCGATTGCATCCGCATAGCTGCTTCTGCCAGGCAATGGGTTGGGCGATCCTGTGTGCCGCTTCGAGGGGTTCGGCGCACTGCAATTCATTGCCGCTTGAACGCTTGAACGTTCGCAGTCCCGCATGGCGGGCTCTGAGGCCCGAGGGGCGCCCCTAAACAGCTAAAGGAATGTGCTTTCGCCGGTTGAACCATCCGGGATGGTTCGGCGTGTAACGGGCATGCGGAGTCTCGACACCATCGACCGCGAACTCGAGTTCATCGCCGGGGTGCGGTCAGCGATCCGCAGGCTGGGTGGCCGCCCCTCGACTCAACTGGTCGACGAACTACTTGATGAACGGTTGGCGCGTCGCGCGTCGTCGAGGACGCCGCAGCGAACTGACCCGCCAGCCGCGGCAATCCGTGACGAGGTCCTGGACGAATACCGTTGATGATCAGGGCGGTGCACGCGGTCGAGGCGCCCCCATCGTCGGGGGAAGTGCGGTTTCGCCGTGAGGACGACCGGCTGTGCGTCGATCACGCGTCTCCGGTCATGTGGTTTGCCCGCCATGTCCTCGAATACAGCCGAAGAGCGCCGGACGTCGGTTTGAGTTTCGACGGCCGTCGCGTGAGCCTCCATGCCTCCAATGGGCGATGGATCTGGAAGCTAACGGGCCGCATTTGGTGCCGTAGCTACATGCCCGGCGCCGAGTCTCTTGTCATGGTCGAAGGCATCTGGCCGGACTGAAGAACGTCGCGCCGCGTGGGCCAGAGATTCCTTCGGGAGTGGGACAGGCGGAATCATCGATGAGCCGAGATCCAGCTCTATCGACGTCGCTGACCGAAACACCCCAAGTGCCGGCGGAGGGTCTGGCTCTCTGGCGTTCGTCGAATGCATCTTGCGGTGATTGCTTAGAAGAGTGTGCGCCGCTGACCTTGTGCCGCTCGTCGCGATCCTCGGCAGTCTCGACCTTGCTCTCCTTGACTGGTTTGTTGAACGCCGATTGATAAACCATTTTCCGTGAGAGTGTGCGACGGTCGCTTGCCGTGCCTACATCCTCAAATGGCATGCGCCCTGCGAAACCCATAGCGTCAGAATGAGTTACGGCTATGCCTGCTGCTCAGCCGTTTTTCTGTTGCCGGCGTCTTGCTTGCGTTGGCGGATGGTAGCGGGCGGGTCCGATGCGGCGATCCCGGCAAGGACGATTCCGAGCATTCGGTCCGATTCGCGGGCGTCGGTAGTCTCACTGGCCATTGCGATGGCGTTGACCAGAGTGATGACGTCGGGAAGGTTGACGTCGGTGCGCACCGCGCCTTGGTGTTGGGCCCGTTGTAGCAGTGAATTGCTGATGCCTAGTACCGCGGACTGGCATGCGGCGACCAGTTCTGAATCGTCGCGCCAGCCGGTGGCGAACGCGGCTGCGAGGCCGTGTTTCGCACTGACATGGTCGATGTAGCCGCGCAGTTAATTGGAGAGCGCCTGGCCGGCATCGGGGTCGGCTTGGAGCGCTTCGCCGACTACGCACAGCGCTTTGACTTCGCCGACGCAGACCGCGACCAAGAGGTGCCGGCGGCCGGGAAAGTGGCGGTACAGGGTCGCGTTGCCGACCCCGGCCCGGCGGGCGATTTCGTCTAAGGATGCGTCTGGGCCATGTGCGGTGAACATCTCGTCGGCGGCGGCCACCAGTGCGTCGTAGTTGCGGCGCGCGTCGGCGCGCATCGGCGGATGAACGAGGTCGTCCAGTCCGGGACGACGCGGCCATATGCCGCGGAGCGCGGGCCCGGGGATCCGGTCGCGAGATCCAGCGCAAGCACGGTGTCGGTTGGCGCGCGCTGCAAGATGCATTGGAAGTCGGAGCTCTTGAGCAAAGCCCAATATTCCTACGGCACTGCGTATGTGTTCGATGCCAGGGGTACCTGACTCGCCTGACCCTTGTTGGGCGCGTAACGCAGCCTGCGCTGAATCGACGTCAGCACCGCCGCTCATGATCGGTTCGCGTCGGCAGGCTCAAGGAGTCGGTAGCCGGGCGAACGACTCGGCCTGCACCCAACTCCCGACGGGTGGCGGGCCGAACACATTTGCCAAGAAAATAGTCAGCTGTGGGTAGCAGTATTTTTGCAGTTCCGCGATATTTGCTGGTATCCCCTGGGAGGGTTCTGTTCATCGCCTGAACAGCGGAGCTCGGGGACGTACGAGGGAAATATTCGATGACGACCAAAGGTGGGTCTAGCGCACTCGCCATCCTTTGCTGCGCCAAATCTAGGTTCGGCGGCGCGTTCATAAGACTGATAAATCCAGGCAACCAACCAGGAGGGAAAGGCCCTTCGTAAGAGAGGAAATACACCAATGAAAACAACACTCACCAAGGCGGCGGCGCTGGCCGCTGCCGGATGTGCCGCGGCTCTGGCTCTGGCGGGCCCGGCCTCGGCCGAGAAATACAACAGGCATTTCGCGCAGGACTGTCCACAGCCGTTCAGCCAGAACTGCTCGCCGCAGCAGGGATTGACGGTCGCCACCAAGGGACCGTTGTTCGTCACGTTCACTGCCGACGGTAACCCGCCGTCCTGCGCTCCTGGCAAGGCACGGATTTTCATCGACGGCAAGGAGTGGGGTAGCGCCGTCCTCCAGCCGGGCCAGAACGATGGCGGTTACTACATCGACGCCAGTCCAGGTGCTCACAAGGTGTCGGTGCAGATGGACGGTGTTCTGGGTGGATGCAACACCGGCTCGATGAGCGGGTGGTCCGGCACACTGCACGTCGAGACCGACGCCGACGCGGCCAACGGCGCGTCCTAGCCGGCGGCGATGCGGCGGCGGAGTGATCGGGTGGCCTCGGTCGCGAGACCCCAGACGTCGGATTGAGTTTCGGCGGCACTCACGTGACCCTCCAGACAGCCAACGGGCGATGGATCTGGAAGCTGACCGGTCGCATTTGGTGCCGTAGCGACGTGTCCGACCCCGAGTCCCTTGTCATGCTCGAAAACATCTGGCCAGACGGAAGTGCACGCGTGTGGTCACGCCTACGCTGCACTTGGTTTCTCTCATCGGGGGTGAGGTGTGGCTAAGCGGGTTTCCCTATATGCACTGGTCGCGATTCTGGGTGCCACCATCGGCGCAGTCGGCAGGGGTCCTCGCCAGTGTGGCATCTACGGCTTCTGCTCCGGCGGGTATGACACCACGCTGCAAATGTGGCTGTTGGGAGCGGGCTTGGGGGCGATCGTCGCTGTGGTCGAGGCGGCTGCGATCGACGTCGTGGTCAACGGCCGCTACGTGTTGGCTAACCGCACGGAGGCCAAGGGCCGGCGCCGGCGTCAGCAGGCAAAACGCAAACCGCCGGACAGCTCCGATTGACGTCGGGCCTGCGAGGGGAATCGCGGTATTGTTCTGGCCTTCTAATATGGACCGATGTCGGTGACAGAGATTTCCATTGCGGATGCTCGGGTGGACCAACGCATTTCGATCGGAGCCGGCGGCCCGGTCGAGCCGGGAGTGTTCTTGGTAAGGGAGCTAACGCCGCTCGACGCGACGACCGTCGCGGTCGTGTTGCAATCGGTAGATGGCGGGGCGGATGTGGAGGCGACCGTCGACGGTGACTTCACCGTCGGCCTCATCGCCCCGCCGATTTAAGCAGCACTGCCGAAAGCCATTGCGATATAACCACTTATACCTACTCCGGAGGCTGGCGCAGGAGCTGATTTAGCCGCGAGGCTTGGCGAGTCAGGTGGTCGCGTTCGGCGAGGTTCGGGGCGCCCGCGGCCGCCTCGACGTAGAGCCTCGCCGCCGTGACGAAGTCCCCGTCCTGCTCGTGTAGAAACGCGCCTGCCGCACGGTAGCGGGGCACCTCCGGGTCGACGTCGGCGAGCGCGGCGAGCCCGGCTCGGGCGCCGTCCGCCTGGCCGACCGCGACGGCCCGGTTGAGCCGGACCACCGGGCTGTCGGCCAGAGCAAGCAGTTCGTCGTACCACTCGACGATCTGCACCCAATCGGTTTCCTCGACGGTGCGTGCGTCGGCGTGCAGCGCGGCGATCGCCGCCTGCGCCTGGTACGGGCCGAGCGTGTCGCGGACGAGGGCCGCCTGGAGCAGGTCGACACCCTCGGCGATCAGTTCGCCGTTCCAGCGGGTGCGGTCCTGCTCAGCGAGCGGAACCAGGCTGCCGTCGGCGCGGGCACGGGCCTCGCGGCGCGCATGGTGCAGCAGCATGAGCGCGAGCAGTCCACTGACCTCGGCGTCGTCGGTGACGGCGGCCAGCCGCCGGGTGAGCCGGATGGCCTCGGCGGAGAGGTCGACGTCACCGGAGTAGCCCTCGTTGAACACCAGGTACAGCGTCATGAGGACCGAGGCGAGCGAAGCGACGGGAAATGGCACCGTGCCCAGTTCGCCGGGCTGGTCGAAGCGGACGTCGGCGACGGTCCTCTTGGCACGGCTGATCCGTTGGGCCATGGTCGGTTCGGGCACCAGGTACGCGGCGGCGATCTGCCGCGTAGTGAGCCCACCCACGGCCCGCAGGGTCAGGGCGACCGCCGACGCCGACGTCAGTGACGGATGGGCACACATGAAGTACAGCTCCAGCGTGTCGTCAGCGGTCTCGGTGGGGCCCGGCGCGGGCTCTGCGAGCAGACGTTCCTCGCGGCCGCGCCGGGCGACGTCGGAGCGGACGAGATCCAGGAACTTCCGCCACGCCACGGTGACGAGCCAGCCCTTCGGATCGCCCGGCGGATCGGAGTCGTCCCCGGTCGCTCCGCTCGCCCACGCCGGCCAAATGCGGGTCGCTGCGAGCAGAGCCTCCTGAACGGCGTCCTCGGCCGTCGCGAAGTCGGCTCCGCGACGGACGAGGACGCCCAACACCGCGGGAATGAGCTCCCGCAGCGGGCTGCCACTCGGCTCGGTCACTCGGTGACCGTGGGCGGCGCGGAGTAGAAGGGCCTGAGCTCCAGCCACTCGTAGATCGGCTCCCCGTCCTTGCCTGGCGCGGCGGACAGCTCGCCGGCGAGGTCCAGTGCCCGTTGGTAGCTGTCGACGTCAATGATCATCCAGCCGGCAATCAGGTCCTTGGTCTCCGCGAATGGGCCGTCGGTGACCGGCGGGCGGTCCGGGCCGTCGTAGCGGACGAACGTGCCCTCGGCGGAGAGCGCCTGCTCGTCGACGAACTCGCCGGACTCCTCGAGCTTCGCGGCGAAGTCGCTCATGTACTTGATGTGGGCGTCGATCTCCTCGGGCGTCCACTGATCCATCGGGACGCCGGCAGCCGACCAGTCCGCGCCGGGCGCTGCGACGTCGTCGGGCGCGCTGGAGCGGCGGTAGTGCTTGAGCAACAGGTACTTGGCCATGATGTTCTCCTCGGTGTGGTGCGGCCCATTCTGGCCGCGCTCAACCCTGGGACGGAGCCGCGGGAGGCTGCTCGACATTCTCGCGCAAGATTTCTTCGTCGAGCTGCCTCGGCTGCGCTCGGCCCAGCCCGCCAGACACCACCACCGTCGTTGCTGGCCGCGAGCTCCGGTTCACAGTTGGTCCGCTCCCCCTGAGCCGCCAACTCCCGGGCGTCGTAGTCGCCGCACTTCTCTAACGCCGACCGTGCGGTTGCCGCCATGACGCGCGCAACCAGAAACCCTTCGGCCACAACCCAACCATTCCGGATTCGAGCTCAGCCTGGCGTCCGAGACGGTTCACGACCACCGCCACCTAAAGTGAAATCGTGAGACTCCCGCGCAGGAACGCACTCGACCGGGCGAGGGCCGTAGTTGCGGACGTCAACCTGCCTTCGGCCGTGTTCAAGACGTGTCCGTGGCAACCTCGGGCACGCGTCGAAACCGGTCTGCGTCAGTGGTTGCGGTGTTGTGCGCCCGCACTGCGCGACGGCCAGGTCATCGGCATGCCGTCCCACGCGGTGGACGAGGCGTGGCACGGCTTCATCCTTTGCACCGCACGGTATTCGGCCTTCTGCAACGAGGCCTACGGTCAGTTCCTTCATCACCACGCCGAGGGCTGGGCGCCCCCGGTTCCCGCGCGTCGGCCGACTCGACGCACGACCAGCTTCGACGGACGGTCATCGCATGGTCATTGGTCGCAACGCCGGGCGAACAATGCGTGCTGTGGGATCTCGACGAACGGGTCGGCGTCACCGAACCATGGGGCATCGACGCCGGGAGGCTGGCCGCCATCGAGCCGATCGCAAGAATCGCAGCTGAATAGGGCGAACCGCCAAAGCCCCTACGAGGACTTGCGGCGCCAACCAAAGACCGCGATGGCGATGCCGACCAACACCGTGATCGGGCCGATCACCGACCACGTCGTGGTATTGCTCATGGGGCTGCCACCCACGACACCGAACCCTTGGAGCGCCCACAGCGCGCCGAAGAGTGCGAGCACGATTCCGATTGCCACGATGATGATCCGCATGCCATCGAGCATGCCACTTCCTTCACCCGCATTGGGTGGCAAAGGCGCTCAGATCACGTCGATGACTTCGACCCGGAAGCGGTCGATGGCTTCGAGCGCATGCTCCACGCTGTCTCCGGGCAGGTGCACGTGTACCCACGTCACGCCGAGCGCCTCGAGCGCCTTCAGTCCGGCGATGTGCGCGTCTGCGTTGAAGTCGTCTTGTCCGGCGTTGCCGCCCTCGAAGTTGGTGAAGGCGATGTCGAGCTTGGACCAGTCTCGGCCCGCCGCGTCACACCGACGGCGTAGGTCTCCGATGGCCGTCTCGAGCGCTTCCACCGAATCCATCGCGGCCGTCTTGGCGGTCCGCGCAAGGGCCTTGGGGGCTGCGAACGGGCACCAGCCCTCGCCGCGGTCCACGACGCGCTGACGCGCCGAACCGGTATTGCCGCCGATCCAGATCGGGGGACGCGGGCTGCTGACCGGTCGCGGATGCGCGGTGATGCCGACGGCGGAAAAGTGCTTGCCCTCGAAGGACACGTCATCACTCGTCCAGATCGCGTCGATGACCTGCAACGCCTCGTCGAACAACTCCGCGCGTTCCTCGTAGTCCACGCCGAGCGCCGTGAATTCCTTCCGGAGGTACCCAACCCCGACGGCGAGCGTGAACCGGCCGTCCGACAGCCGGTCCAATGTGGCCCCAGACTTGGCCACTACGAACGGATTTCGGTATGGCAACACCACGATGTTCGGGATCAGCCGGATGGCCGACGTGTGGGCGGCCGCGAAGGCCATCGCCACGAACGGGTCGAGCGCGTCGTGTCCACCTGCGTCGAGCCAGCGTTGCGTCGGCGCGGGGTGGTCGGTGAAGCCAAAGCCGTCGAAGCCCGCCGCTTCCGTCGCGGTCGCGAGCTTCACCACACCCGCGCCCGACGCGAACTCCGGGTGATACGGGTGGCTGTGCATCGGGTAGGTGATTGTGAACTTCATTCTCGTATGTTGCCAGGCCTGTTCTCGTTGATGCGAAACGGGTATGCCATCGGCAAATCGCTATTATATTAACTAGCAAAACAGCGAGCGGAGGGCTACTTTGCGCAGTTCACGGCCTTGGTCACGTCCAGGGTCACGTCGGCCGGGCAACACACCTCCCCGCGCTGATTGACCACGTCGACGTGGAGGTCGACCAACCAGCGGTCGTCCTCGTGACGCTTGCCCGTGATGCGAACGCGGCCCGTGATCGCGTCGCCCGCGTAGATCGAACCGACCAGCGACAGCTTGCGCCGTACAACCCTGCTGTACGGCCCCGCCCACTCGGTCACCACCCGATCGACGAATCCGGCAACGTGCATGGTGTTGACGAAGATCGTCGGCTGGCCGTGTGCGCGTGCGTAGTCCGGGTCGAAGTGTCCCGGAAAGTAGTCCCAGGTGGAGCCGGAGTTCATGACGACCCGCTGGTAGCTGATCGGGTCGTCGACGACGTCGGGCAGCCCCGAGGGCACGACGACGGCCGCCCAGTCCAGCCCGCCGACGCTCACGCCTGCTCCGCAGGTGTGAACCTGAACAACGTATTACGGTTCATTGCAACGGGATTGCCGTCGTCGCGGTAGTAGGTCTCCAGCGTCTGTACGAAGTGGCCCGTACCCAGTCGCGTGCGCTTCTCCGGCGAGATCGACACCACCTCCTCCACGACGGTGAGCCGGTCGCCCTCCAAGATGGGATCGAAAAACTCGGCCTCATTGGAGGCGTTGGTGAAAGTCGTTCCGGGAAGCGGGATCCTGATCGCGAGCGACGGCACGGGCGGCTGTCTCGTCGGCTGCCACGGCGTTGGGATGAGCCAAGCCATCAACAAGGCCGGAGGTGCAATCAGCCCACCCCACACCTCCGCGGCGAAGTCGACATCCCAATACCCCGGATTTGCGTCCTGGATGGTCGCGGCGAACATCTGTATTCGCGCACCGCTGACCGCGGTCGCCGCCACCCGCGGCTCCGACCTGTACCCGACCATCTTGAGCCCCTCTTCATATGTGCCGAAGACGAACTCGTAGCTCAACTCGGCACTCATGGCAGCGACTCCGGTGCAGAGCCGAGCTTCATGGTGACCCTGGCCAGGGCCGACGGACTCACGACCCGATGACCGTAAGGTTCGATGCGTCGTCCCACGCCAGAGTTCGGCTGGCGTAGTACCACCCGCCGCGTTCGTAGATCAACGCATCGGTGTAGGTGCCGACCGCACCAATGGATCCGGACGCGTCGAATCGTATTGCCACACAGTGTTGTGTGGCGTCTACCCCGTCGACGTCGATCTCGTGATCGACGGTAATGAGCCGACCCGTGCCACCGTCGAAGGCCTCCCAAATCTTGGCGTACGTCTGACCGCCGACGGTGAGCGTGGCACCGGAGTGCTTGAAGGTGGCGAGCCACTGCGCCCGGTCCCCTGCGGAGTACAGCCGGTTGTGGCGGGCGTCGAGGTTGAGGATCGCCGCGCGCGCTGCGGTGCTCTCCAGGACGTGCTGCTGCTGGTAACCGAACGACATGCCGGGCTCCTAACGTGATGGGACACAAGCGTTCAGCGTCGGAGCACGTAGCCGTGGGCTTCGCGGTCCCAACTGTCGGCACCGATGCCTGCGGCACGCAGTTGATCCTTGCGCACGCGACCGACGATGTTCCTTGGCAATTCGGACACGACGCGGACGAATCGCGGAACGCAGAAGTACGGCATCCGCTCCACGCAGTAGTCAAGCAAGCCGGACGGGTCTAGCTCGGCGCCGGGGACGACACTGAGCACGACGAGGATGTCCTCCTCGCCGAGCGCACTGGGTACCCCCACAGCCGCTGCTTCGGCGATCCCCTGGTAGCCGGTGACGACGGTCTCGACCTCGACCGACGAAACGTTCTCGCCGCGGCGTCGGATGGCGTCCTTGGCACGATCCACATAAGTGAGGTTCCCGTCCGCGTCGATCCGGCCGAGATCGCCGGTGCGGAACCACTCGTCGTGGGGGTGTAGGAGCAGACCCGCTGCTGACGCCTCGACATAGCCCTGGCTCATCACCTCAGATGCGCCACCCCGACAGGTGATTTCGCCGACGGCGTCGATCACGGGGCGGCCATCGGCGTCAAGGACGGCCACGTCGAAATCGTCGTTCGTCCGGCCGGAGGTTCCTGGCACGCCGTCTTCACCTATCGCCTTGACCGCGATCGGGAAGGCCTCGGTGAGCCCGTACATCGTGACCACCCGACAGGCATAGCGCCGCTCGATTGCGCGATCGAGCTCCGCAGCGATCGGGGCTGCGGAGATGAACCGCAGCCCGGTCTCGCGGTCGCTCGGCTCGGCGGGCAGGTTCCACAGCATCGAGACCATCGCGCCCGCCCCGACGAATCCCACTGCATTGCAACCGCGAATCTGATCCCACACCTGTGACGGCCGAAAATCGGGCGCCAACACGGTGGTGCCACCGACCAACATCGGCGCGAGGATCGTGGCCACCGCGCTCAGGTGGAAGAGCGGCATCGCCGACCAGATCACCTCACCCTCGACGAACTCCCAGGCCGAAGCCACCGTGGCAGCGGCCGTGAAGAGATAGTGCCAACTGGTCGCCACTGCCTTGGACGGTCCCGTGGTGCCGGACGTGAAGAATAGCGCGGCCGTGTCGGGCGGGCGGAAGCCAAGCGCTGCTGGCGGATTCGCCGCCGGGGCCGAGTCGAGCAACTGCGTGGTGGAGCGGACGGTGAGGCCGGACTCCCCCGCCGCACGGGCCTCGTCGGTCAGCACGGTGTGCAAGAGGTCGAGTCCGCCCGCCACCTCGAGCACGCGCACGCACCGCTCGGCGGTGTCTGTGACGACGACCTTGGCGCGCGAGATCGCCAGCGCGTGGCGTAGATAGTCGCCCTTGTTCGCGGCGTTCACCGCTGCGGTCACCGCGCCGATGCGCGCCGCCCCGAGCCAGAAGTACACCCACTGCGGCGTCGAACCCGCGAAGAGCGCCACCGTGTCACCGCGGGAAACCCCGAGCCCCAGAAGTACATTGGCCGCGGCATTGGAGCGGTCACGCATCTGGGCGAAGCTGATGTCCACGCCGCCCACGAGCATGAGGCTGCGGTCGCCGAACTCGGCAGCGCGGGCGTCCAGCACGGTCGCGACGGTGAACTCGTCGACTCCGTAGCGGCCCGGGGCGAGCGAAGTGACGGGATGTGGGGCCGCGGCGCAGGTGTCTCCGCCGCCTGCCATCACGCGCTCGCGGCGGCCGGGTCCGGCTCACCGTCGGGCAGATACCCGAAATCGTTGGGAGCGGCCTCTTCTCCTGGGTAGAAGCGATGCGCCCAGCGGCGCAGCGCCGCATAGTCGCGGGCTTCCTCCGGTGCGAGGTTGGGCTTCTCCAGGTACTTCATGTTCTCCCATGTGAAGAAGTCCTGTTTGATGACTTCCTGTTGCAGCGCAATGAACTTCGCCGCCCTACCCATCGGCACGTCACCGGTGTCGCCGGGTTCGCGCACCGAGGCCTGGGTGTAGAAGTAGTCGGTGTACTCCTCGTCCACCGGGGTCTGGCCGGTGACCTCGATGGTCTGGACGAGTTCCTTGGGGAATCGCACGATGCCAAGCCCGAGTGAGTAGTTGTCGTAGACGATGTGCGCATCCACGGGACCGTCCGGGGTCAGCCAGGTCGCTGCGCGCCCGCCGCCGAAGTTCGCCGTTACCGTTGCGTGCAGGTGATAGCCGTTGGCGTCGAACGACGTAGTGGTGGCCGCACTGTCGGCCTTGTGGACGAACTGCACGTGATACGGGTCGGCCGCGTTCTCGATGATCATCTGCGCATGCACCTTGACCCGGTTCACCATCCGGGAGTGTGGATGCAGCGGATAGTGCGCGCCACCCTCAAGATCGGGTAGCACCGGTGGCCGCCAGTACGGAGCGCGACCGTGGCGTTCGTGCCACACGACGATGAATCCGTACCACTCCTGGCATGGGTAGGTCTTGACGCGGATGTTCTGCTTGCAGCCGATCTTGCTGTAGGGGATCAGCGCGTTGGTGCCGTCGCCCCGCCACTGCCAGCCGTGCCACGGGCACACGATGTGCTCGCCGTCGACCGTGCCTCCGACGCCCATGTTCGCGCCGAGGTGAAGGCAGTACGCGTCGAGCACGTTCACCACTCCGGATGCGGTCCGGAACATCACGAGTTCCTCGCCGAAGTAGTGCATGCGCTTGACCTGCCCCGCGGCTAGGTCGGAGGCGAACCCCACGATGAACCAGCCGGTCGGGAACCGGTACGGCGACAGGGCGATCCCCGACGGTCCGAACTCCCGCTCCGAGGGATCAGCGGGCGGGCTGGACACCAGCTCGGCCAGAGCATCATCCGCCGAATGGGAAACAGTGTTCGTCACGTCAACTCCTTCGACGTCGGGCCAGCGATCCAACGTTATGGGCCCGGCAGAGCAACCGCGCCACAGTGCCTGAAATCCATTCTTACTATTATTAGCATTAAGGGTCAACGACGGCGGCGCGACCCCTCACCGCATCACGTCACAGACCCAGTGGCCTGGTGCCGATGACCCCACCCGCAGCCAGCCGCGCGAGCTCCTCGTCGGTGACGCCGCATAGCCGACGGAGCACCTCGGCGGTGTGCTGGCCAAGCGTCGGTGCGGGAGTGCGCAGCCACCGCCCACCCGTTCCGGCGATCGGCGCGAACGGCGGTCGTGGATATTCACATGGACCAGAACTCGGGTGGTCGAGCGGTTCGAAGTACCCGCGGAAGCGCAGTTGTTCGTTGTCCGTCACCAGCGACGGCGAGCCCACCGAAGCTGCCGGAACCCCCACGGCCGCGAGCAGCTCCACGACGGCATCGGCGTCCTGCCCGGAGAACCAGGCCGCCAGCCGCTCGTCGACGAGGTCGGCGTGGTCGCGGCGGGCTGCGACGGTGGCGAACTCGGCGGCGATGACCCAGTCGGGCGCGCCCATCAGGTCGGTCAGCGCGGTCCATTCGACGTCGTCACGCACCGTGATGGCCACCCAGTCGTCGGCGCCGGCACAGCGGTAGACGTTCTGGGTGGGCAGTCCGTGACTGCGGTTGCCCTGTCGTTCCATCACCCTTCCGAAGGCCTGCGCCTCCAGGGTCTGGACGGCCGTCACGTTGAGCACCGACTCGATCATGGCCAGCTCGACCAGCTGACCCTTGCCGGTGCGGCCGGTGAAGTCCAACGCGGCAAGCAGCGCGAAGGCGGCGTGCGCTCCGGTGAGCGGGTCGCATACCCCGCGCGGAGGAATCGGCGGCTCCTCGGGAAGGCCCGTCAGCCAAGCCATTCCGGCGATCTGCTCCATGGTCGGAGCAAATCCCACCCGGTCCCGCCACGGCCCGTTTAGTCCGAAGGCAGGCATCCGCATGACGACGACGCGGGGGTTCACCGCCAACAGCGCGTCGGCTCCGAGGCCGAAGTGCTCCATGACGCGGGGCGAGAAATTCTCGATGACGGCGTCGGACTCTGCGACGAGTGTCTTGAGCAGCCGGATGCCGTCCAGGGATTCCAGGTTGAGGGTGACGGACCGCTTGTTGGTGTTCACGGCCTGAAACACCCAGCCGTACTCCCACCAGTCGTCGACGTCCTTGCGCATGCCTCCGGAGCTTCGGATGCCGTCGGGGCGCTGGATCGACTCGATCTTGATGACTTCGGCACCGAACGCCGCGAGCAGATGGGTTGCCGATGGCCCGGCCCAGAAAGCGGTCAGGTCAACGATTCTCATCCCGGACAGCGGTAGCCGGGCACGGGTGTCCACGCTCGCCCGGTGGCGAGGAGCCCAACCGGGTCCGTCGCCCGCCTCACCCAACGCAGGCGCCGGAGCGTTCGCCGCGGGCGCCGCCAGCGTCATGCGCCACGGTGGACGTGGGCTCTGCAGGCCGGAGGCGTCTTGGCTGAACACACCGCGTTCCCGGAGGTGCAGCTGCTGGGTGATCGTGTCGCCGTTGCCCACGGCCGCCATGGGCAGCCTGAACAGCTCGCCGAGTTCGACGATCTCGTCTACGGTGTGGGCGCGCATCCACGGTCCGACGAGCTCGCGGATGCGGTCACGATGGAGCCACCGCTGCAACTGGAACTGGAACTCCGGAACCTCCGCCAGCTCCGGGCAATCCACCATTGCGCAGAAGTCGAGCCACTGCTGGCCGGTGATCAGCGTCATGCCGACGAAGCCGTCCTTGGCCTGCTCGATCGACGGCACTTCGATGGACCGCTGAATCGGGCCAACCTTGAGTAGGTGGGTGTGGAGCCACTCCGAGCTCTGCATGGACAGCGTCATCGCCTCGAGCAGCGACATGTCCAGGTGGTCCCCGGGTCCTCCGGCCTGGACGCGTCTCGCCGCGGCCAGTGCCGCGAACGCCGCCATGGCGCCGCCGACGTACTCGCCGACGTCTCCGCCGACGGAGATCGGCGGCCCGTCGGGCAAACCGCGGAATCCCGTTGCGCCACACCATCCCTGCAGCGTGAACTCGGTGGCCGCACGCTCGGCCCACGGACCCGTCCAACCGAAGTCGGAGATGGTGACGACGATGCGGGGACTGCCAGGTGGGACTAACGTGTCCAGACCCAACCCGACGCGTTCGGCGGCGGCCCGGGTCGCGGTGAGCACGACGACGTCGGCCTTCTCGACGAGTTCGGCGACGACCGGTCCGCTCGGGTCCGCGACGACGCTGCGCTTCCCGGCGTTGAGATAGGCGAACAATGGCGAGTCGACGCCCGGCGGCGACTCCGACCGCGTCGCGCTATACCGGCGCAGCGGATCTCCGCGCTCGGGTTCGACCTTGACCACCGTAGCCCCGGCATCACGGAACAGCTTGCCGCAATACGCCCCGGCGATGCGATCACCGAGTTCCAGCACCCGCAGGTCCGTCAACGGTGTCGGCGTGGGCCCGGCCATTGGACAGTGTGACCTCTCGAGCTCGCTGCGGATCCCGTGCTCCGGTGGGCTAGGTCGCCATCGTAGCAACGGGATCATCCGTCGGGCGTCAGGTGAACCTCCGACTCCATGTGCAGCGCAATGAGATAACGCCCGTCCCGGGGTACTGCCAGCCAGGTGACCCAACTGGCCCCCTCACCTGCCCCACCGACGCCACGGGTCGACATCGTCCAGCGGCACAGCAGTACGCAACGGGCAACCCCGCCGTCCAATACGTCGATCCGGTGCAGTGTCGAACGCATCGAGGCCTGCCGAATCCGCGCGCTCGAGCGCGCCCAGTGCCGATCCATGTCGTCGGCACCGACAAGGGGCTCCGCGTACTCGTCACCGAGATAGACGGGCTCCGGATCGGAGCGCACCCACAGCTGGGACAGCCCCTTGAAATCGAGCCGCCCCCAACGGGAGTCGTACTCAGCGACCAGGGCGTCGAGCGCGGGGTCGTCAGACTGCTTCGGCGCCACCCGACGTCCGCTCCCCCGGCAGTGCGCCGACCACGGCGGGCAGGCCGTACAGGGCGGTGGCATTGCCCTTCATGATCCGTTCCCGCTGATCGGCCGGGAACCGGTTGATCGCCCACGTCGGTGAGTCGTAGCTCCAATGCGGGTAATCGGTCGAGAACATGATGTTGTCGCCCATGTCCATCATGTCGAGGTACTCGAGGTAGGTCTCGACCTCGACCTCCTCGAGTGGCTGCGTGGTGAACCGGACGTGTTCGCGTACGTAGTCGGATGGACGCCTGCGCACGTGTGGCAGGTCGCCTTTGCGCTGCTCCCAGATGCGGTCCATCCGCGACATCACGGGCATCGCCCACGTGAAGCCGCCCTCGACGAACACCACCCGAAGCTCGGGGTGCCGATCGAAGGCGCCGTCGAACACCAGGCTCATCAGATGTGACACGTACAGCAGCGGCCACGACGCGAAGAAGTCGTGCCAGTGGGCCGGGTTGCCAACCGGATAGACCGGGATCAACTCAAATGGGGTCTGCCCCATCAGGTGAGTTGCGATCGGCAGCCCGTTGCGGGCCGCCGCCTCGTACAGCGGGTCGAAATGCGGACTGCCAAAGGGGATTCCGCGGGTCTGCGGCGTCATCAGGACTTCGGCCATGTACGGATGACCGCCCCAGCGTTCGATCTCGCGCGCCGCGTCCGCGGGGACCTGCGCGCCGACGCTGACCGAGCCGCGCCACCGTCCGTGCGCGTTGTTCTGATTCAGCCAGACGTCGGCGAGCCAATCGTTGTACGTCGACTTCAACACGTGCTCGTGCTGTGGAAGCTGGTGATCGCACATCGGCTCGAGCACTGCGATGCTCACCCCCGCGTCGAGCAACAGCTGTTGGGCGGCGAATTCCGGGTCGGTGCCCGCGAATCCGCCCCGCGGGGGCATGGCGTCAACGCGCATCGAACTCGTCTTGTATGCGTCGGGGGTGTCGTAGAAGTGCGACACCGGCGCCACTGCATTGCCACGTGGCCAGATCTTGTCCACCCAGTCCGCAGGCGCGTAGGTCTTGAGCACGTCCGTCGAGACCGGCATTGGGTGGACGTCGGTGTCGACGACGGTGACTGCCACTGTCTGGGCCGCCGTCTCCGACGGGACGATGTCGAAGGTCGTCATGCGTCGCTCCCTTCCGTGTGGTGGGTAAGGCTCTGGATGTCGTGGATGTTGTAGAAGGCTCCGGCGTTGCGCCACAGGAGTTTGGCTCGTTGTTCGGAGTCAAGGCCCTCGACCGCGTCGCGCCGCGACGTGGCGGACCAGTGCGGGTACCCCGATCCGTACATCACCAGGTCGGACTTGTTCGTGAAGTCCATCCACCGGCTCGCGTCGGCCGGGTCGGTCGGCCCGTCGAACGCCGACGAACAGAACCGGACGTGGTCGGCCAGGTACTCGCTCGGATAGCGGTCGACCCACGGCGTCTGGTCGCGCATCGACACCCAGAAGGTGTCCAGGCGCCACATCAGCGGGGTCAGGATGTCGTAGCCGCCGTCGGCGAAGACGAACCGAGCGCCCGGGTGGCGCCCGAAGGTGCCCTCGACGATGAGCGTCGCGAGGTGGACGAAGTAGTTCAGCGGCATGAACGCGGCGTACCCCGGATACGTGTGTGCGTGACCGGCGAACGTTGGCGCGTAGTCGACGCCGTTGCCGCCGTTGACGTGTACTGCCACCGGGAGTCCGAAGCCGGCCGCCGCCTCCCAGATCGGTTCGAACATCGGCTTGCCGTACGGCTCCCGCGATTGCATGGGCACGCCGATCTGAACCATCTTGGGATGTCCGGCCAGCCGCTCGATCTCGGCGACCGCGCCGCGCGGATCCTCCGGGTTCACCCGGATGGTGCCGAGGAAGCGGCCGCTCACGTCGGCGTCGAGCCAGCGCTCCACCAGCCAGTCGTTGACTGCGGCGCAGATCCTGCTGTTCAGCAGGTAATCCGCGATGTTTCCGCGGGTCAGCGGGTTCAGGATGGCGCAGTCGACACCGCCCTCGGAGAAGAGGTGGCGGGCAACGGTTTCCGGGACCGAACCGGGGTACTTACCGTCGTAGAGGTCCGCCCGGTAATCGCCGCCGGGCGCTTGATACCACTGCTGCTCGACGTCGGGGATGGCACGCGTCTTGTACGCCGGGTCGATGAACTTCCGCAGCTCCGCGTTGTAGCGGAAGTGCGGTTGCACGTTCGTATCGATCACGGGGGTTCTCATGCGGTCAGGTACACCTCTCCGTCATCGACGTCGACGCGGTACGTACGGATCTTGCGGGTCGGATCGGCCAGCGTGTGGCCGTTCGTCAGGTCGAATTCCCACTGGTGCCATGGGCATCGCACGATCTGACCGTCGCGGACGAACATCAATTGACCTGGCCGGTCCGGGGCATGCACATTGGTGCCGCCCACGAAGCCCGTGCACAGCGGAGCACCTTCGTGCGCGCAGTAGTTGGCGATGGCATAGAACGTCCCGGCCACGTTGTACACGCCGACGCCGAACTTGCCCGCGGGCACCAACTTCATGGTGCCTGGCGGCAATTCGTCGATCCCACATACTCGTCGTCGCCGCATCAGAAGTCCGCCACCTTGCGCCCTGCTTCATCGCCCGAATTACCTACATGATCCTCCGCGGTGAGCATGTCTGCGCGCATTTCGACTCCCCGCTCCGCACCGCTACCGTCGTGTCTACCGTTAACGATATCGTTTAGGATGATCCCAGGCCAACAGGGAGCCCGTGCCGCCAGTCGGCAGCAAACACCAACTCGGAGGGCGCGTGCCATACGTCATCACGCAGTCGTGCTGCAATGACGCGTCCTGCACGGCCGTATGCCCCGTCGACTGCATCCATCCCCGCATGGATGATGCGGCCTTCACCACTACCGAGAGCCTGTACATCGACCCCGACGCATGCATCGACTGCGGCGCGTGCGTCGAGCAGTGCCCCGTCGATGCCATCGTCGCCGACGATCTGCTCTCGGCTCCGCAGCAACGCTATCTGGAAATCAGCACCGCCTACTTCGCGGCGCGACCAGCACCCGTCGCAGAACGCCGTCCTGCCGTCGCCCAACCCGCGCGGGACCTGACGGGGATCCGCGTGGCGGTCGTCGGCACCGGCCCGGCCGCGATGTACGCGGTCTGGGAGCTGCTCGAGCACCGCGGCGTCGAGGTCGACCTGTACGACCGGTCCATGACCCCCTACGGATTGATCCGCTCGGGCGTCGCGCCCGACCACCCCGCCACCAAGGCCGTAATGGCGACGTTCGAACGCGCGGCCCGCAAGCGCAACGTGACCATGCACCTTGGCGTCGAGGTGGGTAGCCATGTGACGAACGACGACCTGCTCGCCCACCACAGCGCGGTGATCTACGCAACGGGTGCCGCTCAGGACCGCGGCTCGCGAGTCCCGGGTGAGCAGCTGGCCGGCGTGCACTCGGCCACCGAGTTCGTCGGGTGGTACAACGGCCACCCCGGATACGCCGACCGAACGTTCGACCTGTCCAGCGAGCGGGCGGTCATCATCGGCAACGGCAACGTCGCCATCGACGTGGCCCGCATCCTGCTCGCGGATCCGGCGCGACTCGCCGGCACCGACATCGCCGATCACGCCCTGTCGGCATTGCGCCGCAGCAACGTCCGCGAGGTGATGGTGCTTGGCCGACGCGGACCCGCTCAAGCCGCATACACCAACCCAGAGCTGATGGCGCTGCTCGACCTGCCCGACCTCGACGTCGTCATCGACCCACTCGAAGCCACCCTCGACGAGCTCACTCGCGACGAGTTGGACGCGGCAGGGGTCGAACCGGCGATGCGCATCAAAGCCCAGTTGGCGCAGGAGATCTCGGCACGTGTCCCGACCGGGGCCGCCAAGCGCATCGTGTTCCGGTATCTCACCTCGCCCGTGCAATTCGACGGTGACGACGCGGTGTCGGCGGTGCACGTCGCGAGCAACGAGCTCGTGCGTGCAGAGGACGGATCGATCCGAGCCGAACTCGGGCCGGAATCCGAGGCCGTTCCAACCGGATTGGTATTCCAGTCCGTCGGGTATCGGGGTAGCGCGGTGGCCGGCGTGCCCTTCGACGAGGCCCGTGCCACCATCCCCAACCACGCGGGACGAGTGCTGACGCACGCCGACGGCCCGGTGGTCCCGCGGCTGTACGTGACGGGGTGGATCAAGCGCGGTCCGTCCGGTGTCATCGGCACCAACAAGCGCTGCGCCAAGGAGACCGTCACGAATCTGCTCGAGGACGTCGCGAACGGGCTCGTCCCCACCGCTGCCGACCGAGCCGGGCTGGTCGACCTGCTTGCCCGCCGCGCGCCGGACGCGCTCGGATACGACGACTGGTCGCGAATCGACGTCGCCGAACGACTCGCGGGTCGCGGATCCGGGCGACCGCGCATCAAGTTCACCGACGTCGACGCGCTGCGCCGAGCCGCGGCTCCCGAGCGGAGCTAATCCCGCTTCTTCATCACCGAAAGGCCGCCCAGCGGAAGCAGTTCCACCATGACTCCGTCGGGATCGACCACCGTGGCCGCCAGCTTGCCGCCGGGCACCCTCATCGTCAACGGCGCCCCGCCCAACCCCATGGCCGATAGCCGGCCCAACACCACCTCCACGTCCACCTGCAGCGAGAGCAGGAAGACGCCGCGCGCCGGGGTGCCCCCCTGCGGGTCGGCGTCACCAATGGCCGCAATGCCGAGTTCGAGCAGCTCGACGATGCCCGCGTCGGGGCGTTCGGCCTCGCCGAGGAATACCGTCCTCGGAGACGTGGTGCTGACCCCGAGCAGCGGCTTCAGGTCGGCGTCCATCACGACGTCGGTCAGCACGACCAACCCGATGCCGTCCCGGTAGAACCGCAGGGATTCCTCGACGTCCCGGCAGCAGATGCCTGCGTGATGCAATAAGGTCATGGAAACGAATTCTCCTTCGTCAGGCCACGTTCCGGAAATTCGCCGAGCCCGAAGCCTACCGGGATGGTGGTCAGTGTTCGCTCGTGGCGCTCGCAGGCACGTCCGACGTTCTCCCCGTCGCTTCGCTCGCCCGTTCCGACCTTCTCCCCGTCGCTTCGCTCGCCCCTGGCAGCGGACGGCCGAAGTAGGTCTTCATGTCGGTGCCCCGGTCGTACTCCCGCATCCAGGCGTCCGCACTGGACGGCAGCGGCTGATCGGCCGGGTCGTGGTAGGGCGCTTGCGATAGCAGCAGTCGCCATACCATCGCGGCCAATTCCCTTGTCTGCACGGCATTGAACAGGGTGGGCGTTCCACCGTCATGCTTGGCGCGTCGCCGCGCACCACCCGGCCCGCGGTACTGGAACTCGCCGATCAAGAGCTTGATCGACATCAACTCCTCGGCCGATGCGCCGCGTTCCTCGAAGGGGACGACCTCGTCGAAGGTCTTGGCGATCATGGCGGAGAGGTCACCGACGTGTTTGAAGGTGCTCTTGATGTGTTTGACCCGGTACCAGGGATCGGCGCGCAGGTGCCGGTAGAGCACGAGCCCGGAGCTTCGGTGTTCGATCTCCTCGACGAAGTGCCACATCATCAATGATGCAACGCGCTGATCGCCGTTGCCCAACAAGGCATCCCGGTTGTCGAGGACGAGCTTGAACAACGGGGTGAACGTCGCCTCGAGGTTGGCGATGTAGGCCCAGTGGAATTCTGCCGGGTACTGCTCGATCAGGTCGTCGTAGGCTTTGACGGCATCCTCGTAGCACTTCTCCAACGCCGGGTAGCGCTCGACGAGCGCCAGCATGTGCTTGCGGTGGGCGGCCGCGTGCTGGGCCTCCTGCCGCAGGAACGCCTCGGCTTCCGCGGCGATGGCCGGGTCCTCGTCGAACGCGTGCTGCGCCTTTCGAACCGCGCTGATGATGTATTTCTCGAACGGCACCGCGATGAACGTGAAGGCGTTGCAGAAATTGCTGAAGTTCGGGTTCGCCGGCTGCCACAGAAATGGCACGCTCGCGTCGAACTCCCAGCCGATCTTGCGGATGATCAAGTCCGTCATCGCCTTGCCACCCTCCCGGTCGCGATTCCGGCCCGGTACGCCTTGACATCGATACGGTCCGTTGTCAGGCACAATGTGAAAAGCTACTGCAGACACGGACGACGCCAGTGTGACATTGTGGTCGTTGGATGTAAAGGATGGGATGGGGGTTCGAACGATGCCCAGCGAGGCCGAGCCGTCGACTCGAAAGCGCATACTCGCCGCGACCTTCGTGGTGCTGTCGCGCAGCGGGCACCGCAACTTGCAACTGTCGGAGGTGGCCGCCGAGGCCGGGGTGTCGCGACCGACGCTCTACCGGTACTTCGGTTCCAAGCAGGGCCTGCTCGATGCGTTCGGGCTCTACGAGCAGGACAACTTCGACGCGGGCATCGCCGCGGCGATGGCGGGGCTGCGCGGACCCGACCGGCTCGACGCAGCCCTACAGTTCATCGTTGACTTTCAACACGAGTACTCGGTCAGCGTCATGGTCGACATCGAGCCCGAACACGTACTTGCGCAGATGAAGCGGCTGCTGCCCGTCATGGAGGAGCGCGTCCGGCGGATCGTTCCCGGCGAGCATTCCGACATCGCGGCCGCCGCGGTGGTCCGCATCGCCGTATGCCACTTCCTGCTAGGCGCGGACGATCCCGAGCGCTACCTCGCCGAGCTGCGGCACGCCGCAGGGCTACCACCACGGCGACGCCGGGTGGCGCGCACCGCGGCCACCGCGAGCTAACCGTCCAGCCAGCTTGAGATCTTGGCCCACAACGCTTCTGGGCGCTCGAGGTGTAGGAAGTGCCCCGCCCCTTCGACCAGTTCGAAGGCCGAACCCGGCGATGACAGATGGGCACTGACGTCACCGAGCAGTTCGGCGCCGATGGCCCCGTCGCGTGCGCCGTGCAGATACAACGTCGGTATCGCGGGCGGACTCAGTGTCGCCGCCGCCTCGGCGGCTGCGTCCGGATCTGCGAATGCGAGGTTGAACGACGCGCGGTACGGACTGACCACCCCGGCGATGGTCTCCGCCGTGACGTGTTTCCGAAGCTCGGCGATGTCCTCGGTCGAGTCGTAACCCGGCGACCAGTCCGCCCATAGCGCTTCCCAGAAACCCGGCTCCAACAGTGCTGATTCCGCCAAACCCACCTGCTGGATGAACCAGATGTAGAAGGAGCGCCGAAGCTGCGCATACCGAAAGAGCCCCATGCCGAGTGCGGCGGCAGGCGGAACCGCAAGCGCGACGAAGCGACGGAACGCTCCAGGCTGCGTCACCGTCACGCCGTATCCGGCATTGGCACCCCAGTCGTGACCCACCAGGAGCGCGCGATCGTCGCCCTGAAACTGGTCGCGGACGTCGAGGACGCGGCGCACGTACGTGCCCACACTGATCGGTGATTGGGTCGGTGCGTCATATCCAGGCAGCCACGGAGCGACGACCCGGTACCCCTGTCGGGCGAGTTGGGGGCCGAGGTGACGCCACGTGTGCGGCGTGTCGGGGAATCCGTGCACCAACACGGCAAGCGGCAACGTCAGGTCGTCGATGGCTCCGTACACCGTCGATTCCATTGAGCTCACGGGGCACCTCCCGGATTGTGCGGTACCGCAGAAGTCTGCCGCAGTGTATTACACACGAACGCTCATACGTAACCCGTCATTGCTTTACATTCGATGTGTTATATGTAAAGCTACGTTCATGGTCGGCATCACACCCAACAGCGCCTCGGCCAGTGCTTCGAGCAGGCCCTGGGTGGGAGGGTGACGCTTTCGCAGCTACAGGCGGCCAACCGCTACTAACCGACGTTGCTAGCCGACTTACGTTGTGGCGCAGCGCCAATGGTGACGCTCGAGGCATCCAGGTCGGGCACGCCGCCTGCCAGCGACTAACCGGCAGTCAAGCGAAATCCCAAGGGGCCCAGATGATGACAGTCGTTGGACTGCGGAGCTCGATCGGGGTCCGGAGGGCCCCACGAATCCGGCCGATTCACAACCGGATTGCGGCTCGACTGCGCGAGAGCCCCGCCGCGCTGACCATCACCCTGGCGGTGGGCAGCTGGAACTGGACCGCGCTCGCACAGAGCGTGACCAAGAACGTCTCCTTCGCCCTGTTGCTCGCGGGGGTCGTCGCGCTGTTGCGAACGCCGCGGGTGCGGCATCAGCCGACGGGCGCGGTGAACCGGCCCGCCAGCCAGCCCCAAGTGTCGACCGACGGGCTCATCCGCGAACTCTCCGACATCACCGACGTCGCCGGTGAGCTCGGCCTGATCCGCGACGCCGGACGCCAGGACGAATCCTGGGACGAGGCCTTCGAATATCTGGACTCCATCCGCTGGAGTCTGGCGAACTATCTACTGCGGGGCGATCGCACCCGCCGGCTGATGAACACCCCGAACCTGCTCGTCGAGATCGGGTCGCCGGACGACGACGGGCTCTTTCGCGCCGCTATTGCCCTACGCACCAGAGCCGACGCCCTCGCGGACCAGGTGAGGTACACCAACACAGTCGTCTCGGATTGGCTGGTGGCGCATCGCGTCGCGGTGGCCAACCCCTGCTACCTCGACTCCAACGCCCTCTTCGACAGATGTCGGCGCGGCGAGTGCGATCCGATGTCGATCGCCGAGGATCCGCTCTACCTGCTCATCTGTCACCTGCACGACATGCTTGAAGGCGTCGAGGACAGCGGCGAGGTCGAAGTCCTTGCGCTCGAGCACTTGAAGGCCCAGCTGACGCTGCCCCTCCGTGCGGTGCAGCACGAAATAGCTGCGGCGATGGCGTACAGCACCGCTGCGATCGGCGTTACCCGCGCCGTTGTGAAGATGCAGGCCAACTGACGCTCTGGGCACTGTGACCGGGTAATTTGCGTCAACGTTCTACGCTGTGTCCATGCGAGTCAACAAGACGGTGGCGGCGGCCGCACTCGTGCTCGCCGGTTGGAGTGCGGCAGGTGGCGTCGCAAGCGCCGATCCGGCGGCACCTCCCGCTCCGGCGCCGGGGGGGCCCAAGACGACCATCGACGCCGACGGCATTTACAAGGTGGGCGCCGACATCGCCCCCGGTACGTACGCGTCCGCAGGTCCGGCGAACGACGGCACATGCTCGTGGAAGCGGATCAGTGCGGCCAACGAAACCATCGACAACGCCCTCACCCACAAGCCGCAGGTGGTGTCGATCGAGCCGACCGACGCCACCTTCAAGACCAGTGGCTGCCAGACCTGGTCCCTGACCGACGCGGCCCCGCCCGCGTCCGTCGGCAATCTTCAGGCGCAAGCCGCCATGGCCATGCTCAACGGCATCCTCGGTGGTGGTGCGATGGGAGGCGGTGGAGGTGCAGCGTCGGCCCCGGCACCAGCGGCGGCACCAGCGGCGCCGGCTCTGTCGGGAGCAACGGGACCACTGCCAGGGCCGGCCGCAGAGCCCGCCCCCTGACGGCTTTCGGCCGATCCCCCGCGCACGACTCGAAAGCAGCACGCCACCCGGTCGGCCCTGACACCATCGTCACCGTGAGCGACCGCATCGAAGTCCAGCGCACCATCTCCGCCCCGGCGGCCGACATCTTCGCAGTGTTGTGCGACCCGCAGGGGCACGTCGCCATCGATGCATCGGGGATGCTGCAGGACGCGGACGGCGCCCCAGCCTCGGCAGCGGGCGACAGCTTTGTCGTGCACATGGATCGCGAGTCGCTCAACGACTTTCCGCTCGGGAAGTACGACGTCACGGTTAGCATCAGCGAGTTCGACCAGGACCGACTCATCGCGTGGACCATCCTCGGTCAGATCAAGCCGCAGATCGGGCAAGTGTACGGCTATCGGTTGGAACCGGAAGGTCAGGCCACGGTCGTCACGTCGTTCTACGACTGGTCCGACATCGATCAGCACTGGCGCGACGCGGGCATCTTCCCGGTGATTTCGGAAGGCGCGCTGCGCGCGACGCTGGGGATCCTCGATCGCACGGTGCGCCGAGGCTATCCACGCGGCTAGCGCCCCGATTTCCGCCGAAACCCCGTGCCGCATCGTCAACGCGAGGTTGACGATTCAAGCGCGTCAACCTAGAGTTGACGAATGATCGAGCCTGCGAAGATCGCCAACCCCGTCCGCCTCGACGACCTCATCTCCGCCATAAAGAAGGTCCACGACGAGCCACTCGACCAGCTCACCGACGCGATGCTCGCCGCGGATGCCCTAGGCGAGGTCGCCGACCACCTCATCGGCCACTTCGTCGACCAGGCCCGCCGCTCCGGCGCGTCCTGGACGGAGATCGGCCAATGCATGGGAGTGACCAAGCAGGCCGCGCAAAAGCGCTTCGTGCCAAAGGCACAGACGGATCCGATCAACCCGAACGACGGGTTCACCCGATTCACGCCACGGGCCCGCAACGTGGTCGTCGAATCGCAGAACAAGGCCCGCTTCATGGGCAATGACGAGATCCAACCGGCGCACCTGCTGCTGGGCCTGTTCACCGACCCCGATTCACTGGCCGTGCGCATACTCGAGGCCCAGGGCGTCGACGCCGGTGCGGTCGCCAACGCATTGACCATGCCCGAACCGGCCGTCGAGCTACCCGCGTTGATCCCCTTCAGCGGAACGGCCAGGAAGGTGCTCGAACTGACGTTCCGCGAAGCGCTCCGCCTGGGACACAACTACATCGGCACCGAGCACATCCTGCTGGCACTGCTAGAGGCCGAGGCAGGCGAAGGCCCGCTGCACGCCCTAGGCGTGGATAAGGACCGGACCGAGGCCGAGATCGCCGAGGTGCTGCGCTCACTGACTGGGCAGTGATTCGGGAATGAAACCCACGGCCGCACGGTAGAACGCCGCACGGTAGAACATTGTCATGGAACTCGACGACTCCGCCCGAGCGATGATCGGCTCCGGCGCCGATGCCACCCTGGTCACCATCAACCCCGACGGCAGTCCCCAGGTCTCCCTGGTCTGGGTGGCGCTGCAGTCGACCCCCGACGGCGACGAATTGGTCAGTGCACACCTCTCCGAATACCAGAAGACACGCAACATCCGCCGCGACCCGCGGGTGGCCGTCACCATCGTGTCCAAGGACCACCCGGGGCAGCAGACGCCGTACCTGTCGATCACCGGAACCGCGCGCATCGTCGAAGGCGGTGCGCCCGAACTGCTCACCGAACTGGCCGAGGCCATGCTCGGGTCGAGCGAGCACTTTCCGCCGCCGAACTCGCCGGCAGGCCTGCTGACCCGGATCCACATCGACAAGGTCGGCGGTTTCGGCACCTAGTCGCTTTGGGCGGGTCGGGTCGTCGCCGTCTGTGCGGTTGGTTTGGGTGTCGGTGGGTGCTGCGATGCTGCGGTGACGATGTCTCGGCATACCACGTTCCGGTTCTGTCTCGACCCCACGGTCGAGCAGGAAGGGGTGCTGGGCCGGCATGGCGGGGCGTCGCGGTTTGCGTTCAACCAGTGCCTACGGATCGTCAAGACTGGGCTCAACCAGCGCACGACCGCCCCGGATGTGAAGGTGCCGTGGTCGGGGTTCGATCTGATCAACGCGTTCAACGCGTGGAAGAAGACCGAGGCCGCCGGCCGGGTCATCGCCGTCGACACCCACGGTGTCGCAGCGGTCGGGGTGACCGGGTTGTCGTGGCGGTCGCAGGTGTGTCAGCAGGTGTTCGAGGAAGCCGCCGTCGACCTCGGTCGAGCGTTGA
>JAOPVI010000166.1 GCA_025966225.1 Mycobacterium sp.
CGAGGTCTGGAGTGCGGCTGTGAATTTCCTGATTGTCACCGCCCACTCGACTGCGCGAGCCTGTCGTTGTCGACACCGCTACTCGCACTTCTGCTCGCTAACTACAGCCTCGGCACGGCTAGCGCGCGGCGGCGGCGTTGGCTGCCTGCTGGGCTGCGGCCAGGGCATCGGTGACGGGCGTTCGGCCCAGGAACATCTCGTCGAAGTACGGCTTGATCGCCTGATAACCTGCGGGAAAGCCCGGGCCACCGGGCGCCGGGATGCGTGGCCCGTCGAGCACCCTGAAGAACGGCCGCACGTCAACGCCGCGCCTCGACCAGTACGCGAAGTATTCGGGCTGGGCGGCGGTCACCGCGGGGATGGCCGCCCCGTTTGCGGCGACGTAGACGTTGCCCCTCGGGCTTCCCATCCAGGCCAGCACCTCGCGCACCGCGTCAGGGTGGCGGGTGGCCGAGTTCCCGGCAGCGGCAATGCCATTGGTGACACTAACCCGGCCCGTCGGTCCGGTGGGCAGCATCGTGACACCCCACCGGAAACGAGCCTGATCGGCGATGGCAGCCAAGTTGTACGTGCCGGATTGAAACAAGGCCATCCGGCCCTGCAGGAACTGGTTTCGGGAGAAGTCGCCGTTGTCGTTGGTGTCCGAGGCGGGCGGGGCGACGTGATCGACGTTGATGAGCCCGACGAGGTATTCGAAGGCCTGGGTGGCGGCGGCGTTGTCGAACGCGAACCGGTCCCCGTCCTGGAAGACGCCACCTGCGGAGCCGACGTAGTTCAGGTAGATGCCCTGAAGATCGTTGGCGGCGTTATAGCCCCACTGCCGGACGTTGGCGGAGTCGAATTCCGGTGTGTCGGCGCGATTCCCATTGGCGTCGACCGTGAGCCGGGCGAGCAGCGGCCGCAGCGTGTCCTCGCCGCCCGTCGACCAACGCAACGACACCAGGTCGGCGAGGTTCACTCCGGCGTCGTCGAGCAGATCGGCGTTGAAGTACACGGCGATGCCCGCGTCGGTGAGCTGCGGCACCCCCCACAGCGTGCCGTTGCGCGTGAACTGCTTGACCACCAACGGATCCCACGCGCGGGCGGCGTCCGCCCCAAGCGTCCTTTCGATGTCGAGCAGCCTGCCGTTGTCGGAGTAGCCCGGGAAGTAGGCGTTGGACAGCCAGAAGACGTCGTCGGCGCCGCCACCGGCGACGTCGGTGCGCAACGCGTCGAAGTACGACGAGTAGGGGACGACGTTGACGCGCACCGCGATGTCGGGATGTTCGCGGCCGAACTCCTCGAACGACGCGCGGTACGCCTGCGCCACCTGCTCGTCCCACAGTCGCACGGTCACCACGGTGCGTCCGCTGGACCCCGACAGGCCCAAGAGCGATGCGGCCACCAGCAATACCGCGAAGAGCAAGGCCACGCCGGCGAAGAAAACCGTCGAGAACTTGGGGGTCAATGCCCGGCGCAGCCGCTTCACCCGCGGCCCCGCACATCTGCGTCGAGATAGCGCTGGCGGCGACCGCTACTCGCACGACGTCGCCGCGAGCGCTCAGTCAACGGGGATCGCGTCGTCATTTGAGCCCCGTCACGACGATGGAGCGCACGATGTGACGGCCCAATGCGACGAACAGCACGATCAGCGGCACGATCGCGACCGTCGTCGCTGCCATGACCAACGTCCACTGTGCGTCGTAGCGCGACTGCAGCCCAGCGGTCGCGACGGTCAGCACCCGCCACTTGCCACCGCTGGTGATGACGAGCGGCCACATGAAGTTGTTCCATTGCGAGACAACGGTGATCAACGCCAACGTCACCAGGATCGGCCGACTGGCGGGAAGCACCACGTGCGCGATGACGTCGAGGGTGCTGGCGCCGTCGACACGGGCGGCCCTGATCAGGTCCCCAGGGATGCTGCGAAAGTACTCCCGCAACAGGAAGATCGCATACGGTGAGCCGAACATGAACGGCAACACCAACGCCCAGAACGTGTTACGCAGGCCCGCTTCGGCCATCATCAGGTACAGCGGCACCACCAATACCGTCGCGGGCACCATCAACGTCGCCACGTACACCCAGAACAGGGCGTCGCGGCCCCAAAACTCCAGCCGCGCAAATGCATATCCAGCCAGCACCGAGAACGTCAGCTGGCCGAGCGTGATGACGGCGGTCATCAGCGCCGTTACGACCAGCGCGCGGCCGAACCCGGCATCGGCCAGGCCGAAGTAGTTCGCCAGGGTCGGTGGCGCAGGCAGCGACAGCGGGGACTGGGTATTGAACTGTTGGGCCGATGTGAACGAGGTCAGCAGGCCAAGCCCGAACGGCACGATGGTGATCACCGCGCCGACGATCAACACGGGGTAGATCACGACGCCCGAGGCGGCCCGGCTAAACGACGTCATAGCTGATTCGCCGTCGGAAGTAGAGGTGCTGGGCGAGCGTGACGCCGATCAGCAGGGCGAACAGCGCCACCGCCATCACCGCGGCACGGCCAACCGCCGCGGCGCCGAACGCCTCGGCGTAGATGCGGTGGGCGACCAGGTCCGTGCGACCCGCAGGACCGCCGCCGGTCAGCGCATACACGGTGTCGAAAACCTGTGCCGCGCTGACGATCCCAGTGACCAGCACGAAGAACGTCGTCGGGCGCAGCATCGGTAGCGTGATGCGGCGAAAACGTTGCCAGGCGTTGGCCCCGTCGGTGCGGGCCGCGTCGTGGAGGTCGCGAGGGATCGCGAGGATGCCCGCGAGGAAGAACAAGGTGACGTAGCCGACGTTGGTCCAGATCGTGACCGACGCGACGACCGGCAACGCCAACTGCGGGTCCGTCAACCATTCGATACGGTGGCCAAGAGCGGTGCTGACCGCACCGTCGGTGGGCGCCAGGATCCACCGCCACAGCACCGCGATCGCCAGCGGCGAACAGATCCACGGCAGCACGTACAGCGTGCGGAAGAAGCCACTGCCCGGCAGGTCGCGCGCCAGCATCGTGGCAGCGCACAGTCCGAGGATGGTCTGCACGGGCACCACCAGTGCGACGAACAACACCGTCACCGCCAGCGACATCCCGAACGACGAATCAGTCAGCACCGACCGCCAATTGGTCAGCCCGACGTATTGCATCGGACCGAGCAGGTCCCAGCGGTAGACGCTCAGCGACAGCACGACGAACATCGGGAGCAGCAGGAAGACCACAACCCCGAACAGGCTGGGCGCCAGCAGCGCATACCCGAGCGCCGTCCGACGCAATCGGGGCAGCCTCACTCAGTCATTAAAGGCCATCGCCGGCCGCTCGGGCCGATGCCACTACGGTAGAGCCGTGACTGCGCGCCGACGAGTCGATGCCGAATTTCTCGCGCTGCCGCGCCACGAGCTCGCCGACGCTGCGTTGTCGGCTGCGCTCGCCGCGGGTGCCAGCCATGCCGATTTGCGGGTGCACTGCATCACCACCGAGCTCGTCCAACTGCGTGACCGGGAGCTCGAGACGTCAATCGTGACGCGTGAGCTCGGGCTGGCGGTACGCGTCATCGTCGGCGGCACGTGGGGCTTTGCCTCGCATGCGGAGCTCGATCCCGCGGTGGCCGCAGAGACGGCGCGCCGCGCGGTGCGGGTCGCGACCACGTTGGCGGTGCTGAACGGCGAGGCCATCGAAATGGCTCCGGAGCCGGTGTACTCCGACGTCAGCTGGGTCTCGGACTACCGCATCGACCCGTTCGACGTCGCGGCGGCGGAGAAGATCGCGGTGCTCGACGAGTATTCCTCGCGGCTGCTGGCAAGTGACGGCGTCGACCACGTCTCGGCCGCCCTGCACGCCGTCAAGGAGCAGACGTTCTACGCGGACACCCTCGGGTCGTCGATCACCCAGCAGCGAGTGCGCGTGCTGCCGCGCATCGAGGGCGTCACGGTCGACACCGCCGCAGGCACCTTCGATTCCATGCGCACCCTTGCTCCGCCGACGGCGCGGGGCTGGGAGGCCATTGCCGGTGACGAGTGGTGGGACTGGTCGACCGAACTGGCGCAGTTGCCGTCGTTGTTGGCCGAGAAGGTGAAGTCGCCCAGCGTGACGGCAGGGCCGACGGATCTCGTCATCGATCCGTCGAACCTGTGGTTGACCATCCACGAATCCATCGGGCACGCCACCGAATACGACCGGGCGATCGGCTACGAGGCCGCCTATGCGGGCACCTCCTTCGCTACGCCGGACAAGCTCGGTGTGATGCGGTACGGCTCGCCGGTGATGAACGTCACCGCCGATCGGACGGTCGAATTCGGGCTCGCAACGATCGGTTTCGACGACGAAGGGGTACGCGCACAGAGTTGGGAGCTGGTGCGCGACGGCATCTTCGTCGGCTATCAACTGGACCGGGTGTTCGCGCCGCGGCTCGGGGTGGCGCGGTCCAACGGCTGCTCGTACGCGGATTCGCCCCACCACGTGCCGATCCAGCGGATGGCCAACGTGTCGCTTCGGCCCGGCGCCGGCGACCTGAGTACCGAGGACCTGATCGCGCGGGTCGAGGACGGTGTGTACGTCGTCGGGGACAAATCGTGGTCCATAGACATGCAGCGCTACAACTTTCAGTTCACCGGCCAGCGGTTCTTCCGGATTCGCAACGGGAGGCTGGACGGTCAGGTCCGCGACGTTGCCTACCAAGCCACGACAACGGACTTCTGGGGTGCGATGGAAGCCGTTGGCGGACCGTCCACCTGGCGGTTGGGCGGTGCGTTCAACTGCGGAAAGGCGCAGCCAGGGCAGGTCGCGCCGGTGAGTCACGGGTGCCCGTCGGCATTGTTCCGCGGCATCAACGTGCTCAACACCCGCGAGGAGTCGGGGCGGCGATGAGCGCTTGCGCGAAGAGCAGAGCATCATGATTCCTGCAACCGAGGTCGTCGGGATTGCCTTGGCCCAAGCAGCGGTGATGTCCGGCGCCGACGAGACCATCGTGCTTGTCACCGACAAGTCCACCGCGGCGCTGCGGTGGGCGGGCAATTCGATGACCACCAACGGCGAGACTTTGAGCCGCGATACCACGGTCATCTCGATAGTGCGGCGGGGCGACGAGGCGTACGTCGGTTCGATGACTTCCAGCGAGGTTGATCCGCAATCGATCTCGAATCTGGTGTCGGCCTCGCAACGGGCCGCCAAGGCCGCGCCGGAAGCCCGCGACACTGCGCCTGCGTTGATGGGTTCCGGCAATCCGGCCGACTGGGACTCGCCCGTCCCCGTCACCGGATGCGACGTCTTCGCTGATGTGGCAACGAGTTTGGCGTCCCGGTTCCGCGGTTCCGACCGGCTGTACGGGTTCGCGCGACACGAACTGGAGACAACGTTCCTGGCCACGTCGACGGGCGTGCGGCGGCGTTACACCCAGCCGACCGGTTCGGTGGAGATCAACGCCAAGCGCGCCGAGGCCAGCGCGTGGGCCGGAGTCAGTACGCCCGACTTCGTCGGCGTACCAACCGATTCCATGCTCGACGACTTGGACACCAGGCTGGGTTGGGCGACGCGCACCGTCGAGTTGCCCGCCGGGCGCTACGAGACGTTGATGCCACCGTCCACGGTCGCGGACATGATGATCTACCTCGCGTGGACGATGGACGGGCGGGGTGCGCAGGAGGGTCGCACCGCGCTGTCCGCCCCGGGCGGCACCCGGGTGGGGGAGCAGCTGACCGACCTCGGGTTGACGCTCTACTCCGACCCCGCCGCCCGGGGGCTGAGGTGTTCGCCGTTCGTCGCGGCTACGAGCTCGTCGGAGCGAATATCGGTGTTCGACAACGGACTCGACATCGGCCGGGTCGACTGGATTCAGGACGGTGCGATCAATGCGTTGGCCTACCCGCGGGCCGCGGCCGCCGAGTTCGGCAGTCCCGTTGCGGTGCCCGCCGACAACCTGCTGATGACCGGTGGCACCGCCAGCCTGGCCGACATGATCGCCGCCACCGAGCGCGGCTTGCTCCTGACGACGCTGTGGTACATCCGCGACGTCGACCCCACGGTGCTGCTGCTGACGGGCCTGACCCGCGACGGCGTCTACCTCGTCGAGGACGGCGAGGTGAGGGGCGCGGTGAACAACTTCCGGTTCAACGAGAGTCCGCTGGATCTGCTGCGGCGCGCCACCGAAGCGGGCGTCAGCGAGGTCACCCTGCCTCGCGAATGGGGCGACTGGGCGACCAGGGCGTCCATGCCGTCGCTGCGGATTCCCGACTTCCACATGTCGTCGGTGAGTCAGGCGCAATAATCGCCTACATGGACGACGATCAGTTGTACGGAATGCTGACGCGGTTGATGGCGCTGTCTCCTGAGGGCGATTCCGGCCGCAACGCACTGGTGCGGGAGGTGTGCGCGGCCGCCATGTCGTTGCCGCCGGTCGTGGCACAGGGACAGGCCGACGACAACCCGCAGCTGGCGGAGTTCGCCGAGCAGTTCACCGTCGACGTCTCCGTCATCACCCCCGAGCAGCGGTCGGCCTTCATGTCGGACTTGGGCCGCAAGTCCTTCCACATGGCGGCGCTGATCTTCGTCGCCGACTTCGTGCCGCGCATGCGGGCGGGTCTGACGGCGCTCGGCTTCGCACCCGTCGTCGATCCCATCGTGTGGGATCGCGACACCGACCCCGTCGACCTGCTGCTCAATCAGTTCGCGCCGATGGTCGGGGCCCTGCGCGCGCTGGATCCCGTGACCACCGAGGTGGTCCGCCTTCGCGGCGCGGTCCAGCACAACTGCCGACTGTGCAAGTCATTGCGCGAAGGCGCGGCGCTCGATGCGGGCGGGACCGAGTCGATGTACTCCGACATCGAGCAGTACGAGGAGTCCACCCTGCTCGACGAGCGGCACAAGGCCGCGCTGCGCTACGTCGACGCGTTGATCTGGACGCCGTCGAAGATCGACGCCGACGTGGCGGCCGGGGTGCAGGCGCACTTCTCCGACGCCGAAGCCCTTGAACTCACGCTCGACGTGATGCGCAACGCCGCCAACAAGATCGCAGTCGCGCTCGGCGGTGACGCGCCGCGGGTCGCCGAGGGCACCGAGCGCTACCTGCTGGGTGCCGATGGCCAGCCGGTCTACAGCTGACGAAGGTCGTCGTCGGCGGCAAGTTCCTCGAACCTCGCGAGCGCGGCGCCGGGGTCTTCCTCTTCGAACATTTCGCAGCGACTGACAGCTCGCGTTCAACGGTGACCAAGTCGACCATCCTCCACTTCGCGTCGAAGTCGTCGTGCGAAACGCCGCGCGCGGTGTGGGTGACAACCACTCCGAGGTCGCTCAACCGATGAACGGTCTCCACGTAGATCTGATGTCAACCGTCTGATCTCAAAGAGCTGGGATGAATGCGGGTAGTTCGGCCGCCCCCACCGTTACGAGTGGTCGATGGAGATCCAATGCGGTGTCGTCTCAGGACGCTCGTGCCTGTTGAAGTCGACATATGCCCCTGAAATGACGGACTACGTTTCGCGGTGGGCGGCCGCGTCGCCGGTGAGATATCGCGCGTCGAGCTCCGTGAAGGCAGCGTCGACGTCGTCGGCTTCGAACACGACGACCGCCGCGATCCGCTGGTCGCTGTCGATCTCGACGACAACGAGCAGATCCATGCGGAACGCCTCGGGCTGCGGATCGACGCCCGTGGCGTGGGCACGTGTGACGGCTAGGCGCTGCCCGCGGGTCGCAATGACAGTCGACGATATGTTCGCGAACCCGACGTCGGCCATGGCCCGATAATTGTCGATCGCAGCATCCCGACCGTGTCGGACTCCGGCGCCTACCACTAGACGGCGATCGTCGGACGAATAGTCGGCGGCCAGACTTTCCGCCATGGCGTCCCAGTCGCGCGCTGCGAAGCGCGTCAGGAAGTGCTCGACCAGTCGGCTTGCTGCGTTTTCCAGCCGCTGCGCTGGTCGGCTGAGCTCGTCGAACCGGGCGAGCGCGGTGTCGAGATCTGCTTCGTCGAACATTTCGAAGCGGCTGATCAGGTCGCCGTCTACGGTCATGAGGTCGATGGATCGCCATTCGGCGTCGAATCCTTCGCGAGAGGTCCCATTTGACACGCGGGTGACGGCCGCTCCGAAGGATTTCATCCGATGGACGGTTTCGACGCGGGTATGGATGT
>JAOPVI010000391.1 GCA_025966225.1 Mycobacterium sp.
GTCCATCACCACTGCACGCACGATGCCTCCTTCACGTCGGTTCGACCTGATGCCAACCTACGACTAGATGCCGACGCCCATCGCGAGTGCTAGCGCAGCGCAGCTGGAGGGCGTTGCGCCTCAGCATGACCGAGCGCGGCGCGCGCAGCCCACTCGACGCGAGCCTGAGCTTCGTCCAGCGACATGCTGCGCGCCAGCATGGCGGTGATGGCACTCGTCAGGATCGCGTTGAGCACGAAGCTCAGATTGGGGATGTCCTCGGTCGGAAACCCTTGCAGGAGTCGCTCGAACATTTCCGCGTTGGTCTTGTTCATCCGGTCGATCGCCGCACCGACGTCAGGATCGGTGGACGTCATCATCTGCAGCATCAGGGCGGTCATCTTTGGATTGCGTCCGAACGCCCGCTGCGCGCGACGAAGGTACTCGAGCACTCCTGACAATGGATCCGACTGTGGAGCCCGACCTGCGGCCATCGTGCGACGGGTCAGGCGCTGCTGCCACTCCTCGAGCGCAGCACCGAACAGGTGCTCCTTGGACCGAAAGTACCGATACGCCGTTGCGAGTGCGACACCGGAGCGCTGGGCGACGTCCCGCATCTGGACGGCTTCGTGGCCGACGTCGCCGACGAGCTCGGTGACCGCTTCGATCAGCGTCGCTCGCCTTATCAATTGGCGGCTGGTCATGCTCTCCAGCGGCAGCACGGCGCGACCTCCTCTTCAAAACTAGAACCAACTTCTCAGATAGACGCTGATTCTAGCGGTGCGGACATCGAATACTACGGCATTACAGCACGCAAACAACCCTTCTGGTGTTGACAACAAGTAGAACGGTGTTTCACTATGGGGCCGGTATGTGGGCGACGATTGGAGCGATTGATGGCCGGGTCGATGGGTCAACGGGTGATCGACACGATGATCAGCTTTCCCACTAAGGGCTTCGATCAGTACGACTTCATTCGTAAGCAGACCAAGGACCGCGAGTCCAAGGAGGACCTCGAGTTTCCGGTCGAGTACATGTTCAAAGAGGCGCCGAAGGAACTCCCAACCAACGATCCGATCTCGGTGACGTTGCACGAGATGGACCGATACGGGATCGAGAAGGGCCTCGTCGGAGTGTCCGACGACACGGCGCAGCTGGCCCTCGAGCAGCATCCGGACCGCTTCATCGCCTCCGGCGCCGTCTTCGACCCGAACGACGTCGTCGGTTCGGTGCGCAAGATCCGCAGGGAATACGAGGAATACGGCATCCGGGCGACCTCGGTGTTCCCCGCGGGCACGTTTCCGCAGGTTCCGATCGACGACCCCAAGATGTATCCCATCTACGCGACGTGCGTGGAGTTGGGGATTCCGATCTTCGTGTGTGCAGGCATACCGGGCCCGCGGGTGCCGTTCGGGGCGCAGGACGTCGCACGCATCGACATCGTGATGTTCGACTTCCCTGAGCTCGTCTTCGTCACCCGACATGGCTGTGAGCCATGGGAGGACCTTGCCGTCAAGCTGATGCTCAAGTGGCCCAACCTGTACTACTCGACATCGGCCTTCGCGCCGAAGTACTACCCGAAGGCCATCGTCGACTACGCCAACACGCGCGGGGCGGACAAGGTGATCTACGCCGGATACTTCCCGATGGGATTGTCGTTGGAGCGCATCTTCCGCGACATGCCAGGTGTGCCGTTCAGGGAAGCAGTCTGGCCGAAGTTCCTGTACGACAACGCTGCCCGTGTTCTAGGTCTGGATAGCTGACACATGCCATTGGCGATCAACGAAGAGCAGCAACAACTTGCTCACGCCGTCGGCGAGTTCACGGCGCGGCACGCGCCCGTCGACAAGACCCGTGCGATGTTCGAATCCATCGCGGCTGGCGAATTGCCGCCGTGGTGGCAGGAATTCGTCGCCCACGGCTTCCACTCGGTGCACATACCCGAGGAGCTCGGCGGCCAGGGCGGAACGCTCATGGACATGGCGTGCGTGATCGAGGCCGCAGCCAAGGCGATGTTGCCCGGCCCCTGGCTGAGCACCGCGACCGCAGGCGCCGTTGCGTTGGCGGCCGACGCGGTCGGCGACCCGACTGCGGTGACGGCGCTACTGACCGACCTCGCGGCAGGCGCGACGGCCACCGTGGTGCTGCCGGAACACTCCGACTTCCGCGCAACCGACGACGAGCGCGGCTGGAAGCTCACTGGTTCATCGGGTTTGACGCTCGGAATCTGCGCCGCTCAGCGGATAGTCCTGCCCGCGCGCACCGGCGACGGAAGCGAACTGTGGTTCGTCGTGGACGTGCAGGCCGCCGGACTCAAGGCCGAACCGCGCAATGGCACCGATCTGTGCACTGACGTCGGCGTGCTGCAGTTGACCGATTTTCTCGCGCCGCCGACCTCGGTGCTGTCCGGCGTCGACGGCGGGCGCACGCGCTGCATCGTCGTCACCATGGCGGCGTGTGCCGCGGCAGGAACTGTGCGCTGGGGCCTGGAGTCGGCTACCGCGTACCTGCGCACCCGCGAACAGTTCGGGAAGCCCATCGGCACGTTTCAGGCGTTACAGCACAGGGCGGCAATGCTTCTGGTCAACGCCGAACTCGTGGAGGCGGCGGCGTGGGACGCCGTACGGGCCGCGGACGAGTCCGTCGAGCAGCACCGGATCGCGGCGGCCGCGGCGGCGCTGATGGCCGTGGCTCCGAGTCCCGAGCTGGCGCTCGACGCACTATTGATGTTCGGTGCGATCGGCTACACCTGGGAACACGATCTGCACCTGTACTGGCGGCGCGCCACCAGTTTGGCGGCGTCGCTGGGGCCGACGACGCGGTGGAGTCGCGAGGCCGGAAGGTTTGCCAGGATTCAGAAGCGTTCGACTGCAATGAATCTGGGGGACGCCGAATCCGAGTTCCGCGCTGCGGTCACCTCCGTCATGGAGCGTGCTCTGATGCTGGACAACGACGGCCCGTCGCGTCAGGACCAACGACCCGACTTCGACATCGGACCGAGACGCGACCTGCTGGCCGAGGCGGGACTCGTCGCGCCCGAACTCCCCCCGCCGTGGGGGCTTGGCGCCACTGCCTTGCAACAGGTGATCATCGGTGAAGAGTTCGACAAGCGGCCCGAACTGCTACGCCCCAATCTCGGTATCGCGCAATGGATGGCGCCAACGATCATCGACTCCGGGTCAGACGTGCAGCGCGAGCGCTTTGTCTGGCCCACGTTGCGCGGCGTGCTGCAGTGGTGCCAGCTCTACAGCGAGCCGGGTGCCGGATCCGACCTCGCGTCACTGACCACGCGCGCGGCCAAGGTCGATGGTGGCTGGCTCGTCAACGGCCGCAAGATATGGACGTCGCTGGCCGACCGCTCCGACTTCGGCGCATTGCTGGCTCGTACCGACCCGGATGCCCCCAAACATCAAGGGCTGAGCTACTTTCTGGTCGACATGCAGTCCGAGGGTGTCGAGGCGTCGCCCATCAAGCAGGCGAATGGGGAGCAGCACTTCTGCGAGGTCACGCTGACCGACGTGTTCGTGCCCGATGACCTGATGGTCGGGCAGCCCGGCGACGGTTGGACCATGGCCGTGGGTGCCATGGCCGTGGAACGAACCGCGATCGGCGGGTACGTCCACATCGACCGCGCCAGCGCGCTCCGCAAGGTGGTCGCGCTCCAGGGTCCGGATCAGGATGTCGTACTGCGGGGGCTCGGTGAGCTCGAGGCCCACGCCAATGCGCTCAAGGCCCTGGTGACGCGTGAGACGCTGCGGCTGGTGCAGGGCGGGAAGCCAGGACCTGCGTCGAGCATCGCCAAAGTCGCCATGGCGGTGCTGCTCCGTCGTGCGGCTACCGCCACGTTGGCCAACACCGGACGTTCGGCGATGGTCGAGGACTCGGATCCCGAGGTCTTCACCTCGTACTTCCATCTGCCGTCCGAACTCATCGGTGGTGGCACCGTCGAGATTCAACTCACCGTCATCGCCCAGATGATCCTCGGACTCCCCCGCAAGTAATCCCGAAAGGAACCACGGCGCTACTCATTCCTACCCGTCATCATCTGATGACGGCCACGGAGGAGGTGCCAGCCGCACCAAACTCCACACTTTCTCTACGGGATCTTTGAAGTTCCGTCAGTCGGCGACGTAGTACAGCCGCTTGTTGGCGAACTCGTCCATGCCCAACGGGCCGAGCTCACGTCCGAAACCGCTGCGCTTGACGCCACCGAACGGCACCTCTTGGCCTTCATTGGCTGGCGCGTTGACGTTGGACATGCCCGACTCGAGCCGCTGCGCGACCTTCTCGGCGCGTTCGCGAACGGTGCTGAACACCGCACCGCCCAGGCCGTAGTCGGAGTCATTGGCCAGCACCAACGCCTCGTCGTCGCTGGCGACGGAGTACACCACGGCGACGGGCCCGAACAACTCTTCGCGATAGGCGCGCATCGCCGGAGTGATGCCCGTCAGGACGGCAGGCGAGTAGTACGCGGCCGGGCCGTCGGCGAGTACGCCTCCGGCGTGCAGCGTCGCACCCTTGGAGACGGCGTCTTGAACCTGCTCGTGCAACGTCTCGGCCGCCTTGCGCGATGACAGCGGCGCGAAGGTGCCGTCCGCAGCCGCGGCCGGATCACCTGGCTTCAGATCCTTGGCCCGCTCGACGAGCCGACCGACGAAACCGTCGAAGATGTCGCTGGTGACGATCATGCGCTTGTTCGAGTTGCAGGCCTGCCCGGTATTGCCAATCCTGGTGTCCCACGCGAGATCTGCCGACTCCTTGACGTCATCGGAGTCGAGCACCACGTACGCGTCGGATCCGCCGAGCTCGAGCACGCACTTCTTGAGATTCCTCCCTGCGATCGCCGCCACCACCGACCCGGCGCGTTCCGAGCCAGTTAGCGAAACGCCGACGACACGACGATCGCCGATGATCTGCTCCACCTGCGCGTAGGACACGAAGATGTTCTGATACACGCCCGAGGGCACCCCGGCTTCGTCCATGAGCTCCTGCACGGCCAGCGCCGACTTCGGCACCGACTCAGCGTGCTTGAGCATGATCGTGTTGCCCAACACCAGGTTTGGAGCCGCGAATCGGGCGATCTGATAGAAGGGGTAGTTCCACGGCATGATGCCGAGCAGCGGTCCGATCGGGAGCTTCTGCACGTAGGCCTTGCCCTCGGCGAGGGTCTTGATCTGCTGCTCGGACGCCAGCCCCGGACCCTCCGTCGCGAAGTAGTCGAAGATGTCCCCGCAGAAGTCGGCTTCGCCGACAGCTTCGGGAAGTGGCTTGCCCATCTCCTCGGTCGCGATGGCACCGAGTCGTGCGGAGTGCTCCTTGAAGAGCGCCGCGACCCGGGCCACGATCCGCGCCCGCTCGGCGATCGGCACGTCACGCCAGGAGCGGTAGGCCTCCGCAGAGGCCGCCAGCGTCTCTTCGACCTCGGCGTCGGTGGCGAATTCGAACTTCTCGCCGACCGCACCGGTGGCAGGGTTGACCACTTGGTACGTGGGCTGGGCAGAAATGGTCGCGGTCATGAAGGAACTCCCTTGGGTGTAAGACCCTCCAATCTAAGGCGTGTCGAACGACTTGTGTGAGGGTTCGGCGACCCTTGACGCTTCAGGCGCTCATGGACAACTATTTTCAGACCTTGCGCGAGCTCAAGCCGGTCAACCGGGCCCGACAGGTGCTGTGGGCGAATGCAATCAACACCCCGTCACCGGATGTACGGCCGGCGATGATCTCCGCGGAACGCGAGTTCCG
>JAOPVI010000399.1 GCA_025966225.1 Mycobacterium sp.
AAGGCCGGGGTGAGCAACCCCTACCTGAGCCAGATCGAGCGGGGGCTACGGAAGCCCTCCGCCGACGTGCTGAACCAGATCGCGAAGGCGCTTCGGGTGTCCGCCGAGGTGCTCTACGTCAGGGCCGGAATGCTCGAGCCCAGCGAGGCGAGCGACGTTCGCGACGCCGTCATCGCCGACACCGCGATCAGCGAGCGGCAGAAGCAGGCGCTGCTCGAGATCTACGCGTCGTTCGTCGACCAGAACGCTGCCGGAGCCGCTCCGGCGGCGACATTGGCTGCCGGAACAGCGGCCGCCTTGGCGGCGGCACCGGATGAGGTGGCAGGCCCCGAGCACACCGAGGAGCCCGTCACTGACTAACGACCGATCCAGCGCTCAACCGACATCCAAGTAAAAGAAAGATCCAGAGGAAAGGAATCAATCATGGCCGAGAAGAACCAGCCGACCATCGAGGACCTGAAGGCCCCGTTGCTCGCCGCCGTTGGCGCCGCTGACCTGGCGCTCGCCACTGTCAACGAGATCGTCGCCACCCTGCGTGAGCGTGCCGAAGAGGCCCGCACCGACGCCAATACGCGCGTCGGCGAGGGTCGCGCCCGCATCACCAAGCTCCAGGAGGAGCTGCCCAGCCAGGTCGACGAGATCCGTGGACGCCTGAACAGCGACGAGCTGCGCAAGGCCGCCGAGGGCTACGCCGAGGCTGCCACCACCACCTACAACAAGCTCGTCGAGCGTGGCGAAGAGGCGCTGGCGCGCCTTCGTAGCCAGCCCGGCATCGGAGAGGCGGCAAGCCGCGTCGAGAGCGTGACCGATCAGGCCGTCGAGCTGACGCAGGACGCGCTGGGCACCGTGGCCAGCCAGACCCGCGCCGTCGGCGAGCGCGCCGCCAAGCTGGTCGGCGTCGAGCAGCCCAAGAAGGCCGAGAAGACAGCCGCGCCGGAGAAGAAGGCCGCTGCCAAGGCTCCGGCCAAGAAGGCTCCCGCCAAGAAGGCGCCTGCCAAGAAGGTCACCCAGAAGTAGTTTGCAATTCGACCAGGGGACGTGCCCCGCATAGGCTTGGAGCGTGCAGCTTCAATACCTTGCGGAGTACGTCCTCTTTGGTATTCACATACTCGTCCTGATCGTCGCGATCTACGCGTTCGTCCACGCCGCGCTGCAGCGCGGCGATGCGTATCCGGCGGCGGGCAAGATGACCAAGAACGCGTGGCTGGGAATCACCGGCGGCGCGGTGGCTCTCGCGCTCGTCACGAACATCATCGGGCTCGGGATCACCGGCATTGCCATCACCGCGGTCGCCTCCGGTATCTACCTCGTCGACGTGCGGCCGAAGGTCCTCGAAGTTCAGGGAAAGTCCCGATAGGTCGATGCGTGGTCTGCTCGTTGCCGCGGTCGTCGCCGCGGGCCTCACTCTGTGCCCGGCCGGCACCGCAAGCGCCGACCCCGACGAAGGTCCCCCGTTCATCGCCGATGCGCAGTGGGCGCACTGGGGCGACCTCACCAGCCTGCGCGTCTACCCGACGCAGGCCGGCCGCGACGAGTCCCTGATACCCGGGACCACCGCGCAGGCCGACGAGGCCTGGGGCGAGGTGCTGGCGCTGTCGCCCGAAGCGTCCAGTCCGGGCATGCGTGAGCAGTTCATGTGCCACTGGAACTACGCCGAACTGGCCGAGCCCGGCAAGACCAGCTGGAATCTCGAACCGTGGCGCCCCGAGGTCGACCAACAGCAGATGATTGCCGCGAGCTGCAATCCCGGCGGCACCGAAGAGTCGTTCTAGATGTCGCGCTGGACTCGCGAGGCCGTCGCGGAACTCGTCGACCACACGTTGTTGAAGCCCGAAGCCACCGACGTCGACGTCGTGTTCCTGACGCAGGAGGCGGCCGAGCTCGAGGTGTACGCAGTCTGCGTCTCGCCTTCCCTGGTTGCGGCGGCGCGACGCTCGGCCGCAGTTGGCCTTTCCATCGCGACGGTCGTGGGATTCCCTTCAGGCAAACATGTTTCGGCGATCAAGGCCCAGGAGGCACGGCTCGCGGTCGCGGCGGGAGCCCAGGAGGTCGACATGGTGATCGACGTCGGGGCCGCGGTCGCCGGTGACTTCGCGACCATCCGAGCCGACGTCGCCGCGGTCCGCGCCGCGGTGCCCGACGTGGTGCTCAAGGTGATCGTCGAATCCGCGGTGCTGTTGGACCTCGCCGGGGAACAGACGTTGGCCGACATGTGCCGCGCGGCCGTGGATGCCGACGCGGACTTCGTCAAGACGTCGACGGGTTTTCACCCCGCTGGCGGGGCCTCGGTACGCGCCGTGGAACTCATGGCCGCGACCGTCGGCCCGACCGTCGGCGTGAAGGCGAGCGGCGGCATCCGGACCGCGGCCGACGCCATCGCCATGCTCGACGCCGGCGCGACGAGGTTGGGCCTGTCTGGAACGCGCGCCGTGCTCGACGGGCTGAGCTAGCGGCTCAGAGCCCTGCGAAGCAACCGTTGGCGCGCTCGAGCGGAATGGGCGCGTCCTTCGTCGCGAACTTGGCGAGCACGCCGGTGTCGGTGACCGCAACGCTGGTGGCCTTGATGCCGAGCGGGTAGTTGTTCGTCAGCTTTTCGATGGCGGCGCTCAGCGGGTCTTGCAGTATCTCGCGGGGGATGGGTTGGCCGCCGAGCGTGACGTCGCTGACCTGCAGGGAGAGTGCCTCGTCGGCCACCACCGGCTTGACGGTGACGGTGCCCTTCTCGAGACCGCTGAAGGTGAACGCGACCGCGATGGTGCCTGCGCTCTTGTTGGTCGTGACGGTGTCGATGGTGATGCTCTTGGCCACTGTTTCGGCGCTGATCCTGTTGCCGAGGAGCGCCCCGATGAACGGAATCCGATTGAGCGCGCCGTCCACGACGGCCTTTATCTGCGTCGCCATGTCACCGACGGAACTTTGCACGGTCTGCCTGATGCCGTCGGCGGTCCAGGTGATGGTCGCGTCGAGGCTGCCGATCGTGCCCTTCGAGTCGGCGGTGTCCTCGTGCCGGACGTCGTGAATGTTGATCTCGGCCTTCATGCCCTTGGCCTGGCGGATTTGATTGCCGGCCGTGGAGATCGAAATGTTGTCGTAGTGGCCCGAGAAGTACTGCGGCAGAAAGAGTCCGTTGCCGAATGACGCGGTCGCGCCGTCCTGAACGACGCACGCGGTTGCCGTGGCCACCAGATCGTTGGCGCGATGCCTGGCGTAGAGCTCGCCACCGACCACTCCGGCGGTGACCAGTGCCAGCACGATGATGACGACGAGCGCGATCGACAGCGGATCGCGAAATGTCCGCTTGAAGAACGGCGCCTTGTCCGGTGGAGGCCCGCCGTCGGCGGACGGCGGAGCGGGCGGGTAGTGCTCGGGCGGGGGATAGCCCTGCGGGAGCTCCTTGGTTGGCTCCCCGGCGGGGGGCGGTGGCGTGGGCTGCCCGTCGGCAGGACGAGCCCAGGGCTCGGTCACCTCACAGCCCCGCGAAGCACGGATCCTGTTGGCCGACCGGGATGGTCGCGTTCCTGGTGGAGAACTTGCTGACGACGCCGGTGTCGGTGACCTGGACGCTGTCCGCCTTCACACCAAGCGGGTAGTTCTTGGTCAGCTGCGAGGTGAAGGCGTCGAGCGCAGGCTGGACGGTCTCGCGCGGCAGCGTCATGCCCAGTCCGGTGATCTGCTGCACTTCGAGGGAGACGCCGCCGTCGGAGACCTGCGGCTTGGCGATGATGCTGCCGAGCAGGCCCTGGAGTTCGACGGTTCCGTCGGACGGGTTGGTCGTCACGCCGGTGACGAAGCTGCCGACCAGCGGGATGGCGTTCTGGATCGTCTGCTTGATGCCGTCGGCCGTCCACGTGATGGTCGCGTCCAGTGCCCCGATCGTGCCCTTGGAGTCACCGGTGTCCGCCAGCCGAACGTCCGCTATCTCGATGTCGGCCTTCATGCCCTTGGCTTCGCGGATCTGATTGCCCCCAGTGGTGATCGAGATGTGGCCGTAGTGGCCGGACATCCACTGCAGCAGAAATGGGCTGGCGCCGAACGATGCGCTGGCCGTGTCCTGCACGACGCACGCGGTGGCCTCGCCTACCAGCTGGTTGCCGCGGTGTCGGGCGTAGAACTCGCCACCGATGACGCCGGCCACCGCCAGTGCCACGACGATGACCAGCACCAGGATGATCGACGTCGGATCGCGGAGGACCCGCTTGAAGAACGGCGGCTTGGCAGACGGCGGGCCGCCCTCGCCGGCCCCGCCGGGCGCAGGTGCGGGTGGGTAGTGCTCAGGCGGGGGATGGGGCTGCTGGCCGAACTGCTGAGTCGGCGGTTCCGGTGGGGGCGTGGCCTGCGGGAATTGCTGTGTCCGCGGGAGCGGTGCCTCGCCACGTTGCGGGATCTGCTGGGTCGGGGGGTCACCGGCCGAAGGTTGCGGCGTGTTCGATGGCGGCGGAGCCCAGGGATCGGTCACCCCCGCGATTCTGCCCTACCCGACCGGGTGAACTCGGCGCGGTTGCGCAGCACCGCGATGGAATCCCGCGCCGAGCCGACGGCCTTCAGATCGAGGTCGGCCACCAACAATTGCGGATCGGCCCCCGCCGACGCCCACACCTCGCCGGTGGGACCCGTCACCAGGCTGCCGCCGACGCCGGTCGGGCCGACGGCCGCGAGCTCGTCACCGGGGTAGGCCTGATCGACGGCCGCGACGATGCCGGTGGTGTCGATGGCCCTGGCCCGGGCCAGCAGCGTCCATTGTTCGAGCTTCCCCGGTCCGGTACCCCACGACGCGTGGACGGTGATCAGTTGGGCTCCGCGCCGGGCCAGTTCGACGTAGAGCTCGGGGAAGCGCACGTCATAACACGTGGTAAGCCCGACGTCGATGCCGTCGACCGCGATCATCACTGGGTCCAAACCCGGTGCGATGGAACGTGATTCGGTAAAGCCGAAGGCGTCGTAGAGATGGATCTTGTGGTAGTGCGCCTCGACCCCCGGCCCCGTCGCGATCAGGGTGTTGGTCACCCGCCCGTCGTCGCTCGGGCAGAACATACCGGCCACCACCACGATGCCGAAGCGAGCGGCGATGTCGCGTACCCCGGACGCCCATGGCCCGTCGAGCGGTTCGGCGACCGGTCCCAGGGGCACGCCGAATCGGCACATCGTCGCCTCGGGGAACAGCACCAGGCGTGCGCCGGCATCCGCGGCGCGGCGCGTGAAGTCCTCGACCAGCTGGAGATTGGCCGGTGGTTCGGCGCTGGACTGAAGCTGCGCCAGGGCAATACGCATCTCGGAGGGCGGGAGCGAAGCGACCCGGGAAGGCATACGGTCAACCCTACGACGCGGGTTGAGTGGGTGCGACGAAGTCCCATGGGACGGAGAGCACGCCGTCGCGCAGGCGTCGCCGCGGCGGTTCCACGGGGATTCCCTCGTCCGCGAGTAGCTCCAGCATGGCTCGCCAGCGCACCCTGGCCCCGAACACCCCGTGCCCGGCGGCACTGGCCCACGCCAGGTCGGCCGCCTTGAACAGCGTGTGGATGGGCTGCCCCGGCACATTGTGGTGGATGAGCACCTTCGGAAGCCTCTCGGCGAGCTCCGATGGACGCTCGATGGCGAACGGATCGCAGGCCAACGTGAGGCTGAGCGGACCGTCGTGATTCAGCAGCACCCAGCAGCAGTGCCTACCGAGCTCGTCGCACGTTCCGTCGACGATCAGCCCGCCGGGTGCCAACCGACTCTGCATCTGCGCCCACGCGCTCGCGACGTCGTCGACGTGGTACTGGCGCAGCACGTTGAATGCCCGCACCAGGACAGGCCGCATACCCGCCAATTCGAAACCGCCAAGCTCGAATTCGACGTCGGCGGCACCCGCGATGGCGCGCGCGGTGGCGACCCGGTCGCGATGGATCTCGAGTCCAACCACCCTGATGTCGGGGCGGACCAGCCGCAGCCGGGCGGCCAACTCCAGCGTGGTCACGGGCAATGCGCCATAGCCGAGGTCGACGACGAGGGGGTCGCCGGCCGTGAGCAGTGCGGTCCGGACGCGGGCGGCGTGCACCAGCCAACGGTCGCTGCGTCGCAACCGGTTGTACCCCGTGGTGCCCCGCGTGAGCTGACCGACGGGACGACCCATAAGCAGGCAGTTTAGTGGCGAGGGGGGCACCGGTCGCGATCCACGCCGCGCAAGAACGCCCAGAGTCAGGCGTGCTCTTGAATCCACTCCGTCGTGAAGCGTTGCTCGGCGATCAGCAGGTCGACCAGCTGACTGCCGATGAAGTTCTCCACCTTGCCGCCGACGAGCGGGATGCGGACCTCGACGGTCGCCTTGAACTCCAGCCGGCAACCAGCGCCCGCGGGCACCAGCATCGCGGTGCCGTTCAACGTGGCGGGTGCGCCGGGGATCGAGCCCTTCACGACGGCCTTCGTCTGCCCGTCGAGCACGGGGCCCCAAGTCTCCTCGCGCACGAAACTCAGGTCGCCGTGGTGGAATTGGGTCACCACGCCAGGTAGCCGGTCGGCCCGCAGCGTCTGTGTCGTGACGACGTCCAAGCCACCATCGACGGTGGGTTCCATGGCGTCCAGCGTCGTCTTGTCGGCACCGGAGCCGGCCAGTCGGGCCAGCCAGTACCGCTCATCGCTGAATGCCCGGTAGACCTGTTCGACGCTGCCGTCGTACTCGGCTGCCATGTCGAAGGAACGCGGCATAATCACCCACGCTACCGTTACCGCCTGTGGCCGGTTCGTACATCGCGGGTGCGGCGGTCGAGGAGTCGGTTCCGCTCGCGCCGTTCACCACATTGCGCATCGGGCCCGTCGCACGGCGGTTGATCAGGTGCGACACCACCGACGAAGTCGTTGCGGTGCTTCGCGCCCTGCCTGCAGGTGACCACGTCCTGGTGCTCGCCGGTGGCTCCAACGTCGTGCTTGCCGACCACCTGACCGACCTGACCGTCGTGCTGCTGGCCAACACCGAGCTCACCGTCGACGGGCCCCTCGTTCGCGCCGAAGCCGCGGCCATGTGGGACGACGTGGTCGTCACCTCGTTGGCGTACGGGCTCGGCGGACTGGAGTGTCTCTCGGGGATTCCGGGCTCTGCGGGGGCCACGCCCGTGCAGAACGTCGGCGCGTACGGCGCCGAGGTGGCCGACACCATCAGCAGGGTCAGGCTGCTGGACCGGCGCTCCGGTGCGGACCGTTGGATCCCCCCCGCCGAGTTGGGTTTCGGGTACCGGCACAGCGTGCTGAAGAACTCCGACCACGCCGTCGTGCTCGAGGTCGAGTTCGCCCTCGATCCAACCGGACTCAGCGCTCCGCTCCGCTACGGCGAGTTGAGCAAGGCCTTGGGGGTCGAACCCGGCGCGCGGACGGACCCCACGCGCGTCCGCGAGGCGGTGCTGGCGCTGCGTGCAGGCAAGGGCATGGTGCTCGACGCGACCGACCACGACACCTGGAGCGTCGGCTCGTTCTTCACCAATCCCGTCGTGGCGCCGTCGGACCTCGCCCGGTTGCAGGCCGACCACGGCGACGTGCCCAACTATCCGGCACCTGATGGCGTCAAACTGGCCGCGGGCTGGCTCGTCGAGCGGGCGGGCTACGGCAGGGGCTTCCCCGGCGACGGGGCTCCAGCAAGACTGTCGACCAAGCATGCGTTGGCTGTGACCAATCGGGGTGAAGCCACCACCGAAGACGTATTAGCGCTGGCCAGGACCGTTCGCGACGGTGTGCGGGCCCGGTTCGGGATCGAGCTCACACCCGAGCCATGCCTGGTTGGGTGCGCACTCTAGGTATCCTTTGTCGACGTGAGCATGAACCGGCGGCAGGCAATGACCGCGCTCGCGGTGGGCGCCTCTGGCGTGCTGGCCGCCTGCGCGGGTAGGGGCCTGCCTCAATCCGGCCCCAAAACGGACGCCCCGTCCGCTCCGGTGACCACCTTCACCCCAGCGAACGCGGCGGCCGACGTGGCACCGACGGCGCCCATCGGCATCGACGTCGACAACGGATGGTTACAGCGCGTCGCACTCACCAACCCCGATGGCAAGCCCGTCGCGGGCGTCATGAACCCCGAACGCACCTCGTTCAGTACCACTGAACCGCTCGGCTTCGGCATCGTCTACACCTGGGCCGGTTCGATCGTCGGTCGTGACGGCAAGTCCGTCCCGCTCGCGGCCAGCTTCACGACCGTCAACCCGCAGACTCAGGTCAACGGTCAGTTCCAGCTGGCCGACGGCCAGGTGGTCGGCGTCGCCGCGCCCATCATCCTGCAGTTCGACTCGTCCATCAGCGACAAGGCCGCCGTCGAACGGGCGTTGATCGTGACGACGGACCCGCCCGTCGAGGGCAGCTGGGCCTGGCTGCCGGACGAGGTCGGTGGTTCCCGCGCGCACTGGCGCACCCGCGACTACTACCCGGCGGGCACCAAGGTTCACGTCGCGGCCAACCTGTACGGCGTCCCGTTTGGCGATGGCGCGTTCGGCGCCCAGGACTCGACGCTCGACATCGAGATCGGCCGACGCCAGGTGGTCAAGGCGGAGGCCTCGTCGCACCGCATCCAGGTGATCACCGACGCAGGCGTCATCCTCGACCTGCCGTGCAGCTACGGCGAGGCCGACTTGCCCCGCAACATCACCCGCAGCGGCATCCACGTGGTCACCGAGAAGTACGAAGACTTCTACATGTCGAACCCCGCGGCCGGCTACTCCAACGCCCACGAGCGCTTCGCCGTCCGGATCTCCAACAACGGAGAGTTCATCCACGCCAACCCCAGCACCGTCGGGGTGCAGGGCAGTAGCAACGTCACCAACGGCTGCATCAACCTGTCGCTCGACAACGCCCAGCAGTACTTCAGCACCGCGATCTACGGCGACCCCGTCGAGGTGACCGGCACGTCGATCGAACTGTCCTACTCCGACGGCGACATCTGGGACTGGGTCGTCAGCTGGGACGACTGGAAGGCGATGTCGGCGATCAGCTCCGCGAAGCCGCCATCGAACATCCCCAGCAGCGCGCCCGCGACGCCCACCGATGCGCCCACGCTGTCTGGCACGCCGACGACGACCCCACCCAGCCAGGCCGGTTCGGTTCCTACTGCTCCGGGCGGGTGACCACGTCCCTGGTCGCCTTTCTGGTTGCTGAAGCCTGATCCCTTGGCCGGATGACGATCTGGTCCAGGTTGACGTGCGGCGGACGTGACGCGACGAAACCGATGACCTCCGCGATGTCGTCGGCGACCAGCGGCGTCATGCCCTGATACACCGCGTCGGCCCGCGTTTGGTCGCCGCCGAACCGGACCACTGAGAACTCCGTCTCGACCATGCCGGGGGCAATCTCGGTGAGCCGCCCAGGTTTTCCCAACAGTTCGCCACGCAGGGTTTGGTGGAGCGCGGCCTGTGCGTGCTTGGCCGAGGTATATCCGGCCCCGCCGTCGTAGATCTCGAACGCGGCGATCGACGTGATGGTGACGATGAGCCCGTCGCCGGAAGCGATCAGCTTGGGCAGCAAGGCCCTCGTCACGCGCAGGGTGCCGAGCACGTTGGTCTCCCACATCCAGCGCCAGTCGTCCAGGTCGGCGTCGGCGACGGATTGCACGCCCTTGGCCCCTCCCGCGTTGTTCACCAGCACGTCGACCTCGTCGAGCCGATCCGCGAGGGCCTCGACCGCGGCGGCGTCAGTGACGTCCGCCACAATTGCCGTCCCGCCGATCTGGTCGGCAACGCCCTTGACGCGGTCGGCTCGACGTGCCACGCAGAACACGTGAAAGCCAAGTCCAGCAAGGGTTTTCGCTGTCGCTTCACCGATGCCGGAGCTGGCGCCGGTGACGACCGCGATCCGCTGATGCGCTTCGGGTGCCGTCATTCCATAGACTTTAGTTGGCGTGCTAAGTTCGCATGGTGTCCACAGGTCAGGCTGCCCGTATCGCCACTCGGCGTTCGTGTTGTCGTTGCGCAATCTTTCGCGCCTGACTGAGCACGGACCCTTCGTCCCTTGTGAGTCGCCAGGCGTGGCCCGGATCCCCGCCGACCACTCTCCAAAGGACACCCCGTGAGCACACCAACCACACTTCGCAAGACCCCGGCCGGACTCCTCGGCAAGCGCGCAGTCGCGCCCGAGGCCCGCACTGAATCATCCCAGGCCAAGCGCCTGCTACTCGCTCGCCATCACGTGGTGGCGCCGTCGCTGCGCGTCGCCGAGTCGGCGCCCGGATCCGTGTTCGGCGCTGCCCGATTGCGCGGACCCATCGCCCGCGACACCATCGCATCGGTCACCGGATTGTCCATCGCGACGGTCAATCGCCAGGTCACCGCCCTGCTCGACGCGGGCGTGCTGCGTGAGCGGGCCGATCTAGCGGTGTCCGGAGCGATCGGCCGACCGCGCGTCCCCGTCGAGGTCAACCACGAGCCGTTTCTGACGTTGGGCATCCACCTCGGGGCCCGCACGACCAGCATCGTGGCCACCGACCTGCTCGGCCGCACCCTCGACGTGGTGGAGACGCCAACGCCGCAGGGTCCGCAGAACGCCGCGCTGGCGTCGTTGGCCGACAGCGCGCGCCGCTACCTGAGTCGCTGGCACCGCCGCAAGGCGTTGTGGGTCGGCGTCGCCGCCGGTGGGGTCATCGACACCGCCACCGGGTACTTCGACCACGCCAGGCTCGGCTGGTCGGATGCCCCGGTCGGGCCCGTGCTGGCCGAGGCGCTTGGGCTGCCCGTTTCAGTGGCCTCCCACGTCGACGCGATGGCAGGCGCCGAACTGTTGCTCGGGGTGCGCCGCTCGAACACTCCGACAGCAACCAGCTTGTATGTCTACGCCCGCGAAACCGTCGGCTACGCACTGTCGATCGGTGGTCGGGTGCACTCGCCGGCCAGCGGGCCGGGAACCATCGCGGCGCTGCCCGCGCAGTCTCAATTGCTGGGAAATACAGGTCAATTGGAGTCGACGGTGAGCGACGAGGCCGTGCTGAACGCGGCCCGCAGGCTGCGGATCGTCCCGTCCGACGGCCCGGCGTCGACGATCGGGTTGGTGTTGCGCGCGGCACGCCAGGGCAATGAGGGCGCTCAGGCGCTGCTGGCTGAACGGGCGCGGGTACTCGGGCAGGCCGTCGCGATGCTGCGCGACATGCTCAACCCCGACGATCTCGTCGTGGGTGGGCAGGCGTTCACCGAATACCCCGAGGGCATGGCGCTGGTCGAAGCCGCGTTCGCCGAGCGTTCCGTGCTCGCGCCGCGGGACATCCGGGTGACGGCGTTTGGGAACCGCGTGCAGGAGGCGGGCGCCGGGGTGGTATCGCTCGGCGGTCTGTACGCCGACCCGGTCGGAGCCATGCGGCGCGCGCAGCGTTCCGAGTCGACTGCCTGACTTGTCGGGGGGCCGTCCGCGCGGTTTGGGATAGCGCTGACGGCGACTGCTGCTCGCCCGACGTCACCCTCGGTGCTATCTCAATGCCAAGAGGGGCCTTCGACTGACCGCCTGACGTGGCTGTTCGCCGACCACTGTCGCCGCAGTGGAAGGATGGGCCCGTGCGCGTCGCCGTGTTGTCGGTTCATACCTCGCCATTGGCCCAACCGGGCACCGGGGACGCAGGCGGGATGAACGTCTACGTACTGCAGAGCGCCCTCGAGCTCGCGAGCAGGGGTGTCGAGGTCGAGATCTTCACGCGGGCGACGTCGTCCGCCGATCCGCCGGTGGTTCGCGTGGCGCCTGGAGTCCTGGTGCGCAACGTCGTCGCCGGTCCGTTCGAAGGGCTCGACAAGAACGATCTGCCGACGCAGCTGTGCGCGTTCACCGCAGGCGTGCTGCGCGCCGAGGCCAATCACGAGCCGGGCTACTACGACATCGTCCACTCGCACTACTGGCTGTCAGGGCAGGTCGGCTGGCTCGCGCGCGATCGCTGGGCCGTACCGCTGGTGCACACCGCGCACACGCTCGCTGCGGTGAAGAACGCCACGCTGGCCATCGGCGACTCTCCAGAGCCACCGCTGCGGGCAGTTGGAGAGCAGCAGGTGGTCGACGAAGCCGACCGTCTGATCGTCAACACCGAAGATGAAGCGCGACAGCTGGTTTCGCTGCATCACGCGGATCCGGATCGCATCGACGTCGTGCACCCCGGCGTCGACCTCGCGACGTTCACCCCGGGCGACAAGCGGGCCGCGCGCACTGCGCTCGGGATCGCACCCGATGACCAGCTGGTCGCGTTCGTCGGCCGCATCCAGCCGCTCAAGGCGCCCGACGTGCTACTGCGCGCAGCGGCCAAGTTGCCTGACGTACGCGTATTGGTCGTGGGTGGCCCGTCGGGCTCAGGTCTAGCCACGCCGGACGGGCTGGTTCAGCTTGCCTCGGAGCTGGGTATCACTGATCGGGTGACGTTCCTGCCGCCCCAGCCGCGGGCTCAGCTTGCCAACGTGTACCGCGCCGCAGACCTGGTCGCAGTACCGAGTTACTCCGAGTCGTTCGGGCTCGTCGCAGTCGAGGCGCAAGCGTGCGGTACGCCGGTCGTGGCGGCCGCCGTTGGCGGGCTGCCGGTGGCGGTGCGCGACGGCGTCAGCGGTGTGCTGGTGCACGGACACGGCATCGACGACTGGGCGGCGGCCATCAGCGGGGTGCTGGAGCGGGGGCCGGAGTCGATGCGTGCCGCTGCCGTCGAACATGCGGCCACCTTCTCCTGGGCACACACCGTCGACGCGCTGCTGGCGAGTTATGGGCGGGCGATCACCGACTACGCCGCCCGTCATCCTCGCCATGATGTCGGTGCGCGTCGCAACGGGCGGAGATTCTCGCTGCGTCGAGGTGTCCGGGCGTGAGCGGATCGGTCCGGGGGGACGCCGCCGACGACGTCCACCGGGTCATCGAGAACGCCGTCAAGGAGCAGGACCTCGACTACGCACTGCACGAGAGCGAATCCGGTGGACTACCGGGCATCGTCGTCGCGCTGCCAGGCGAACGTCGCCTGATCACGAACACGATCCTGACCGTCGGTGTGCACGGGGTGCGCATCGAAGCCTTTCTGTGTCGCAAGCCAGAAGAGAACTACGAGGCCGTCTACCGCTTCATGCTGAGGCGCAACCGCAAGCTGTACGGCGTCGCATACACCCTGGACAACCTGGGCGACATCTACCTGATCGGCCGGATGTCCCTGCATTCGGTGACCCCCGACGAGCTCGACCGCCTCTTCGGCCAGGTGGTCGACGTCGTCGATCGGGATTTCAACACCTTGCTGGAATTGGGCTTTCGCACCTCCATCCAGAAGGAATGGGACTGGCGGGTCAAGCGCGGCGAATCGTTGCAGAACCTGCGGGCGTTTGCGCACTTGATCGAAGACGAGCACGGCTCCAACGGCCAGGACGACTGACGGTCCGCGGGATAGCATCGTCGGCATGGCGACTCTGGTGCTGCTCCGTCACGGCGAGAGCGAATGGAACGCGCTGAACCTGTTCACGGGTTGGGTCGACGTCGACCTCACCGACAAGGGCAGGGCCGAAGCGGTCCGTGGCGGTGAGTTGATGAAGACCGAGGGCCTGCTGCCCGACGTGCTGTACACCTCACTGCTGCGGCGCGCCATCACCACCGCCAACATGGCCCTTGACGCGGCTGACCGCCATTGGATTCCGGTGCACCGGGACTGGCGGCTCAACGAGCGGCACTACGGCGCGCTGCAGGGGCTGGACAAGGCCGCGACCAAGGCCAAGTACGGCGACGACCAGTTCATGCAGTGGCGACGCAGCTACGACACGCCACCACCGCCCATCGAAAAGGGCAGCAAGTACAGCCAGGATGCCGACCCGCGTTATGCCGACATCGACGGCGGCCCGCTGACCGAGTGTCTGGCCGACGTGGTGGCCCGATTCGTGCCGTACTACGAACAGACCATCGTGCCCGATCTTCAGGCAGGCAAGACGGTGTTGATCGCCGCACACGGCAACTCGCTGCGGGCGCTGGTGAAGTACCTGGACGGAATGTCGGACGCCGACGTCGTCGGCCTGAACATCCCCACCGGCATTCCGCTGCGCTATGACCTCGACGCCGACCTGAAGCCGACGGTCGCGGGCGGCGAATACCTCGATCCGGACGCGGCCGCGGCGGGTGCGGCCGCCGTTGCGGCGCAGGGAGCGAAATAGCCAGGCCGGGGACGCCGCTGTCGGATCCCCGCAGGCGAACACTGAGTGAACTCACGTGAACAGGGGCCAAACTCCTGCATTTGCGTATGTGACTTGTACCGAAATGGCCGCACGCTGCTGGGATGACGTTCACCGGAAACGTACGATTTGCTCGTGAGTGTGGTAACCGCACTGCTGCTAGTCGCAGTCGTGGCAATTCTCGCGCTGGCGCTAGGCGCCGCGCTGGGGATGGCGCTCACCCCACGATTGGCCGAACGCAAGCAGCGTCGGGCCGTGGAGCAGGACGGCATCACGATCTCGCAGATGCTTCAGCGCATCGTCTCGCTTTCGCCCGTGGGCATCGTCGTGGTCGACACCTACCGTGACGTCGTCTACACCAACGACCAGGCCCGCGAGTTCGGTCTGGTCCGCGACCGCCTGCTCGACGACAAGGCCTGGGCGGCGGCGAAGCACACCTTGACCACCGGCGAAGACGTCGAGGTCGAGTTGTCTCGCGTCAAGCGCGCGAACCCCGGCCGGTCCGGACTTTCGGTGCGTGGCCACGTACGCCTGCTCACCGAGGACGACCGCCGGTTCGCAGTGGTCTACGTCGACGACCAGTCCGAGTACGCCCGCATGGAGGCCAGCAGGCGCGACTTCGTCGCCAACGTCAGCCACGAACTCAAGACGCCGGTCGGTGCGATGGGCGTGCTCGCGGAGGCGCTGATGGCCTCGACCGACGACCCGGACACCGTCTACCGGTTCGCCGAGAAGATGGTCGCCGAGTCCAAACGGCTCGCGAACATGGTCGGCGAGCTCATCGAACTGTCGCGGCTTCAGGGGGCCGAGCCGCTGCCCGATCTGGGGGACGTCGAGGTGGATACGGTGGTCGCCGAGGCCCTGTCGCGCTACAAGGTGGCCGCCGACAATGCCGACATCGCGATCACGACGGACGCGCCGACGGGCTTCCGCGTAATGGGTGACCAGCCGCTCCTGGTGACTGCGCTCGCCAACCTGGTCTCCAATGCCATTGCGTACTCACCCACGGCATCGCCGGTGTCGATCAGCAGGCGTCGCAGGGGCGACAACATCGAGATCGCCGTCACCGACCGCGGGATCGGTATTGCGCGCGCCGACCAGGAGCGGGTATTCGAACGCTTCTTCCGGGCCGACAAGGCCCGCTCCCGGGCCACCGGCGGCACGGGACTCGGATTGGCCATCGTCAAGCACGTCGCGGCCAATCACAACGGATCCATCCGGCTGTGGAGTCAGCCGGGCACCGGATCGACGTTCACCCTGTCGATTCCGGCCTATCCGGGTGACGATGACGACCTAGAAAACGAAGACGAACGAGAGGACTAGCCAGACCAATGACCAGTGTTCTGATCGTGGAGGACGAGGAGTCCCTGGCTGATCCCCTGGCATTTCTGCTGCGCAAGGAGGGCTTCGAGGCGACGGTCGTCGCGGACGGCCCCTCGGCCTTGGCCGAGTTCGAGCGAGCAGGTGCCGACATCGTGCTGCTTGACCTGATGTTGCCGGGAATGAGCGGGACCGATGTTTGCAAGCAGCTGCGTTCACGTTCGAGCGTCCCCGTGATCATGGTGACCGCGCGGGACAGCGAGATAGACAAGGTCGTTGGGCTGGAGCTCGGCGCGGACGACTACGTCACCAAGCCGTACTCGGCGCGTGAGTTGATCGCGCGCATCCGCGCCGTGTTGCGCCGCGGCGCGGACACCGACGACTCCGGGGTCGGCGACGGAGTGCTGGAGGCCGGTCCGGTCCGGATGGACGTCGAACGTCACATCGTGTCCGTGAACAGCGAGCCGATTACCTTGCCGCTCAAGGAGTTCGACCTGCTCGAATATCTGATGCGCAACAGTGGGCGGGTATTGACGCGTGGTCAGCTCATCGACCGGGTGTGGGGCGCCGACTACGTAGGCGACACCAAGACGCTGGACGTCCACGTGAAACGGTTGCGGTCGAAGATCGAATCGGACCCGGCCAACCCCGTTCACCTCGTCACGGTGCGAGGGCTGGGCTACAAACTCGAAGGGTGAGGCTGCGGGGGTATCTCGAATAAATTCCTGAACGTGCAGATCTAGCAACTGTCGCAAACTTAGCCACACCTTCCTAGGGTTGCTCCCACTACGCACGCGTGAAGGCGCACCGGGAGGTGCCGGACATGCGTGAACGCGGGTGGGCACTCCTGACGTCTACGCGCGAACACATCGGGAGAGAAGCGAAGGCCCCGCCAATGTCGTGCCGCGTTTGTGAGTCCCACCGTCTGCTGAGCGTGCTTGATCTCGGCGCGACGCCGCCCTGCGAGAAATTTCTGCCGAATGAGGCGTTGGACCTGGTAGAGGCGACGTATCCGCTGCATCTGAGGGTCTGGGAGAACTGCCTGCTGCTGCAGCTACCCGCACTGATCACGCCCGAGGAGACGTTCACCGAGTACGCGTACTTCTCGTCGTATTCGGATAGCTGGGTCGCCCACGCCGGGCGCTTCGTCGAGAGTGCCGTCGAACGCCTGAAGCTGAACGAGAATTCGTTTGTCGTCGAAGTCGCCAGCAACGATGGCTACCTGCTGAAGCACGTCGTGGACGCCGGCGTGCGATGCCTCGGCATCGAGCCGTCGGTGAACGTCAGCGCCGCCGCGGTCGAACGGGGTCTGCCCACACTGACGGCGTTCCTCGACGAGGCGACGGCGACGGCGGTCCGGGCCGAGCACGGCACCCCGTGGCGGCCCTTGGTGCACGCCGTCGACATCGCCCGCGCGTTCGCGGTGTGCCTGGAGGTACCCGCGGAGACCATTTCGTGCCGGGCCTACAACGTCGGAACGGAAGCCAACAATCTGACCGTCGCACAGATCGCCGACACCGTCTGCACGACGGTGCCCGGATCCGAGTTGCTGATCACCGGAGAGCACGGCGCCGATCCGCGGTCCTACCGGATCGACTTCAGCCGGGCCCGTGCCGAACTGGGATTCGAGGCGCACTGGTCAGTGGCCGACGGCGCGGCCGAACTGCATGCGGCCTACACCTCGAACGGGTTGACCAAGGAGGACTTCGAGCAGAAGTTCACCCGGCTGGCGCGGCTCGAGGCGCTGCGCTCCGGCGGAGCGCTCGACGAGACGATGCGCCGTGTCAGCGCAGCCGTGTAACGAGCTGCGCCCAGCTGCCTGCTGCGGCGTCGCGAGCGGACATCGGCCCGACCTCGAGCGGCCAGTCGATCGCCAGCTCGGGATCGTCGTGGGCGACCGCGAGGTCCTCGTTCGGGTCGTGGGGGCGGTCGATGCGATAGCAGACGTCGGCCGTATCGGTGAGCACCTGAAAGCCGTGCAGCAGCCCTGGCGGCACGTACAGATGCCGAAAGTCGTTGTCGTCGAGCGTGAACGCCTCGTGCTGCCCAAAGGTGGGCGAGTCCGGCCGCGCATCGACCAGGACGTCGAGTATCGCGCCGTTGGCGCAACGCACCAGCTTGGCCTCACCGCGGCCGCCCCGCCCGTGCATTCCGCGCACGACCGCCCGGTCGGAACGCGACTGGGAGTCCTGGACGAACGTCGCCGACGTACCTGGCACCCCTACCCACGCATCGAAGATGTCCGCGTCGAAGGTCCGGGTGAAGAATCCACGCTCGTCTCGGAACGGTGTGGGCACCAGGACGGCGACACCGGCGAGCGTGGCATGCTCGATTCGCACGCGAACATGGTCCCATGACTGGCCGTGGCAGCCGTTGCCGGGCATGCGGAGGGCACGGACTCAGTCGGGTGCTCGACCTCGGGACCGTGCCCGCCGCCGATCACTTCCCGCCCGCCGAACTGCCCGTGCAGGCGACGGAGACGAGCTATCCGTTGGCGATGGACCTGTGCGGGGCTTGCGGTTTGGCGCAGTTGGCCGACGACGACACCGTCACCTCCGAACCCCGCGGCGTGGAACCTCAGGCCCTGCGAGACCAGGCCCGCGACGCCGTGGCCCGGGTCGCCCCGTCCGGGTGGCTTACCGGAGAGACGGTGCGGGAGTTCGGAAGTCCGCACGGGGGCAGCTGGCTCGAACTGCTCGAGCAGTGCGATGTGACGCCAGAGTCCGGTCCCGCGGACATCGTGCTGGACTGCTTCGGCATCATGCACGAGCCCGACCAACGGGCCGCGTTCGCGGATCGTGCCGCAGCGACCGCGCCGGGCGGTGTGCTGCTGCTCCAGTACCACGCGCTCGGCGCCATCGTGGAGCAGGGTCAGTGGAATGCGTTGCGGCACGGACACTTCGCCTATTACTCCCTACCCGCTCTGGTCCGGCTGCTCGCTGACGCGGGCATGCGAGCCGTCTCTGCGTGGGACTTCGCGCTCTATGGCGGCACCACGTTGGTGGCGGCCGTCCACGAATACGAGTCGCACCAGGCTGATTCAGTGATTCAGCACATGCAGACGACGGAGGCGGGCCTGACCGATGCGGTCGTGGTGCGCACCTTGCAGTCCGCCGCCGACGGCCATGCCGTGGCGTTGCGGCGCTACCTCGAGCAGCAACGCGTCGCGGGCCGACGTGTGTTCGCTTACGGCGCGGCCTCGCGGGCCGTTGCATTGTTCGCCAGGGCGGGGCTGGACAGTGGACTCATCGCAGCCGTTGCGGACGCCTCGCCTGCCAAACAGGGCCGACGCATGCCAGGCACGGACATTGCCATCATCTCGCCGGACGCACTGGTCACGGCAGCACCGGACGAGGTCGTGCTTACGCTTGCCGACCTGTTGCCGGAGGTGTCGACGCGCCTTCCCGAGCTCGCGGGTCGTTGGGTGACCGACGACTGGATCGCCATGCAGCCCGGCTGATCACCAAACTGCACGGATCCTGCCGTTACGCACCGGGTGCTTGCGGGTCGACGACGGCAGCACCGGTGCCGTCGGTGCTGCCGTCGCCGACGATGTTGGGCTCGAGCGCGGCAATGGTGCCGTTGAGCGCGCTTTCGACAGCAGCGCGAATCGTCGCTGCCCCGGTATGGAGAAGTCGTAGGTCGATCCAGCCGCCACCAAGTCAGCAGACGTCATCGACATTGATGTTTGCTCGATTCTCATCTGCAAATACATCCGTCTGTGGAAATGTATCGCCAGAGGCTTTTCGGGGCGGCCCGGGTGGCGAGCACGGCGCGCTGTTGCCCCAGGGTCTCATCGCGTGCCATCCTCCGAGCTCGTATCAAGTTTTCGCTGATTCTCCCGCATCTGTATATCACGAACGGGTATCAGTACATCCCTGGATCCCGGCCCGGATTGTGGTCCGTATCGTCGGCATGAATTCGCGGAGCTTCGCATGAGTGCGTAAATCTAGCAAACCGTTGATACGATGCGGGACCAAGTCGTCGCGATGCGCTGAGGTTAGCTCGACGCAAGCATGCCCACTTCGGCGAGCGGGGCAGGACTGGAGGGGGTGCCATGACCGGGGTCGAGTCGGGGGAGCGCTCCTTCGAGCGTTCCCGCCAGCTTCAGGACAGGCTGCACGAACTGGTGCCTGGCGGCGCGCACACGTATGCCCGCGGCGCCGATCAGTATCCGGAGCACATGGCGCCGATCCTGACAGGGGACGAGGCACCCTGCTGATCTTCGACGAAATGATCACCGGCTTCCGGTGGTCGGCGGGCGGCGCCCAAGAGGTGTACGGCGTCCAGCCGGAGCTCTCCTGCTGGGGCAAGGCCATGTCCAACGGCTTTCCGCTGGCCGCCCTCGCAGGCAAGCGCGACTACATGGAGCTCGGCGGGCTAAGGACTGATCGCGACCGCGTCTTCCTGCTCTCGACGACGCACGGCCCGGAATCGGCGTCGTTGGCGGCGTTCCGCGCAGTCGTGCACGCCTACCGCACCGTCGACCCGATCGGTCAATGGAATACGCGGGAAGGACCTTGGCCCGCGGCGTCAACGAAGCCGCGGCCGAGCTCGGGCTCGAGCGGTACGTGGAAGTGGCAGGCCGCTCGTCGTGCCTGGTGTTCATCACCCGCGGCGCGGATCGCCAGCCGTCGCAGACCTACCGGACGCTGTTCCTCCAGGAGCTGCTCCGCCGCGGCGTGCTCGGCCAGTCGTTCGTCACCTCTGCGGCGCACGGAGCCATCGACGTCGACCTGACGGTGGCGGTCAGGGACGCGCTCCCCATCTACCGGCAGGCCATCGAGGCCGGCTCGGTCGACGGGCTTTTGCACGGGCGTCCCGTTGCGCCCGCCATCCGCCGAACGGCAGCACCGCGGGCCGTTCAGCTCGACCCGCGGCTGGCCGACCCCGAGTGTGACCAAGTCACTCGGCGGCGCGCGTCGCCGGGTGGATCGCGATGAGCCCCAGCGACTTGCGCCGCGCGCACATGGCGGCCAACTCGGCGTAGGCCTTCTCGCCGAGCAGCGCGGTCAACTCCGGCGCGTAGGACTGCCACACCTGACGCGCACCGACGTGAGCATTCGGGTCGCCAGTGCAGTACCAGTGCAGATCGGCCCCACCCTCGCCCCAACCGCGGCGGTCGTACTCGGTGATGGTGGTCCGCAGGATTTCCGTCCCGTCCGGCCTGGTCACCCACTCCTGGCTGCGCCGGATGGGCAGTTGCCAGCAGACGTCGGGTTTCATGGTCAGCGGCTCGACGCCCAGCTTGAGGGCCTTGCTGTGCAAAGCGCACCCGATACCACCCGCGAATCCGGGTCGGTTCAGAAAGATGCAGGCGCCCTTGTACTTCCGCGTCCGGTAGTTGGGCTTGCCGTCGTACTCGTCCATCTCGAGGTAGCCCTTGCGGCCAAGCCCCTTCTCCCGGAACTGCCAGTCGTCGTCCGTCAACAGCTTGGCCGATTCCTCGAGCCGCGCGATGTCGTCGTCGTCGGACAGGAACGCGCCGTGCGAGCAGCATCCGTCGTCCGGCCGGCCCTCGACGGTGCCTTGACAGGCCGGCGTGCCGAATACGCACGTCCACCGCGACAGCAGCCACGTCATGTCGGCGGCGATGACGTGTTCAGGGTTGTCGGGGTCGTAGAACTCCACCCATTCGCGGGCGAAGTCGAGTTCCACCTCTCCTTTGTGCATGCCGGGGTGCGATCCGCTCACGGAATACAACGGTAGACCCGATAACGTGGGTCTCGTGCGATTGGGCGTGCTCGACGTGGGCAGCAACACGGTTCATCTGCTGGTGGTGGATGCGCGACGTGGCGGTCACCCCACCCCGATGAGCTCCACCAAGGCCTCGTTGAGGTTGGCGGAGTCCATCGACCACTCGGGAAAGCTGACGCGCAAGGGCGCTGACAAGTTGGTCGGCACCATCGATGAGTTCGCGAAGATCGCCGCAAGTTCCGGGTGCGCCGAGCTGATGGCGTTTGCGACCTCGGCAGTGCGCGACGCGAAGAATTCCGAGGACGTGCTCGCTCGGGTGAACTCCGAGACGGGGGTGGCGCTGCGGGTGCTGTCGGGGGTCGACGAGTCCCGGCTGACTTTCCTGGCGGTGCGCCGGTGGTACGGCTGGAGCGCGGGACGCATCATCAACATCGACATCGGCGGTGGTTCGCTGGAATTGTCGAGCGGCGTCGACGAGGAGCCAGACGTGGCGCTGTCGCTGCCGCTTGGCGCAGGCCGGCTCACCCGGGAGTGGCTACAGGAGGATCCGCCGGGTCGACGCCGGGTGGCCATGCTGAGAGACTGGCTGGGGACGGAGATGGCCGAGGCGGGTGCGAAGGTGCTCGACGCGGGCGTGCCGGACCTGACCGTGGCGACCTCGAAGACCTTTAGGTCGCTCGCGCGACTCACCGGTGCGGCGCCTTCCGGCGCAGGACCCCGGGTGAAGAGGACACTTACAGCTGCGGGTTTGCGTCAACTCATAGCATTCATCTCTAGGATGACCACGGCTGACCGAGCGGAACTGGAAGGGGTGAGCGCCGAGCGGGCGCCACAGATCGTGGCGGGCGCTCTGGTAGCTGAGGCGAGTATGAGGGCCCTTTCGATCGACACAGTGGACATCTGCCCATGGGCGTTGCGGGAAGGGCTGATTTTGCGGAAACTCGACAGCGAGGCCGACGGAACCGCTTTGGTGCAGGTTTCCGCAGACTTGGCTCACGTGAACAAGGCGATGGCCAGAGGCAACAAACGATGACAGAACCAGAAGACAGCCACAGCAGCACGAGACCGATATCGGTCGCCGAGTTGCTCGCCAAGAATGGGAGCATCGGCTCACCGCCGGTCGGAGGCCGCCGCCGTCGTCGACGGGGCAACACCGACTCGGTCACGGTCGCCGAACTGACGGGCGAGATCCCGATCATCACGGACACCTCGCACGCCGCGGACTACGACCACGAGCCTGCCGACGAGCCGCCACCGGCCTCGGGCAACGGGGGCTACGCGCACGCCAGGATCCACGGCGGCCGGCGAACCGCCGACGTCGCACCCGAAGCACCGGTCGAATCCGCCGAGGACTTCGACGACGCCGCCAACACGACGCCTGCCCCCACGGTCACCGAGGCCCCCACGGTCACCGAGGCGGAAGCCGATTACGAAGCCCACCTCGCGCAGCGTTCCGCCGAGCCCGAGCCCATTGAGTTCACTGCACCGCCGCGGCGTCCGCCAGCGGCCGGCCCGCCCGCATTCTCCGTACCTACGGGTGGCGCCGAGCAGATGAGCCCAGATCCCCTCGCCGACGACGATGACCACGACCGGGACCACGAAGCCGACCTGATCGAGTCGCTCGAGTTCGAGGCACCGCTCCAGGACGCCCGCAACGGGTCCGACGATCAGGCCACGCAGGTGGCGTTCGAGGTTCCGTCGTACTTGCGCTCGACCAGCGACACGTTGTTCGGCGGCGGTCAGTCCGTCGCCGACGACATCGCTCGCCGCGGCCTGCAGCCAGGGCCCGAGGACATCGACCTCGGCGAGGACGTCAGGCCCGACGAGGGCGAGTCCGTCGAGGCCGACCAGCCGCATGACGGGGTCTTCCTGCGAGGCGTGTGGGTGGTCGCGCAGTGCATCCTCGCGGTCGCGTTCGGGGCGGGCCTGTTCATCGCCTTCGACCTGCTGTGGAAGTGGAACAACATCGTCGCGCTGGTGTTGTCGGTGCTCGTCATCCTCGGCCTCGTCATCGGCGTACGGGTGGTCCGCAAGACCGAGGACATCGGTAGCACGCTGATTGCGGTGGCCGTCGGCGCGTTGGTCACATTGGGCCCCCTGGCGCTGCTGCAGTCACACTGACGCGCCAAAATAAGTTCCCGTGCGCCCTGCGATAAAGGTCGGTCTTTCGACGGCCTCGGTTTACCCATTGAGGACCGAGGCGGCCTTCGAGTACGCGGCGCGGCTCGGGTACGACGGCGTCGAGCTCATGGTGTGGGCCGAGACCGTCAGCCAGGACGTCGCGGCGATCGCCGAGTTGTCGAAGCGGTACGACGTACCGGTGCTCAGCGTGCACGCGCCGTGTCTGCTGATCTCGCAGCGCGTGTGGGGCGCCAACCCGATTCCGAAGCTGGAGCGCAGTGTGCGCGCCGCCGAGGAGCTTGGCGCCCAGACCGTGGTGGTGCATCCGCCGTTCCGGTGGCAGCGCCGCTACGCCGAGGGCTTCTCCGAGCAGGTCGCCGAACTCGAGGCGTCCAGCGACGTCCTCGTCGCGGTCGAGAACATGTTCCCGTTCCGCGCCGACCGCATCTGGGGGACCGGCCAGCCGTCGATCGAGCGGATGCGCAAGCGCGGCGGCTCTCCAGGACCGGCCATCTCGGCGTTCGCGCCGTCCTACGACCCGCTCGACGGCGACCATGCCCACTACACGCTGGACTTGTCGCACTCGGCCACCGCGGGCACCGACGCCATCGACATGGCCCGCCGGATGGGGGACGGGCTGGTGCACCTGCACCTGTGCGACGGCAGTGGGGCCTCCACCGACGAGCATCTGGTGCCAGGACGAGGCAGCCAGCCCACGAGGGAGATCTGCCAGGCGCTTGCGGCCAGCGACTTCTCGGGCCACGTCATCCTCGAGGTGACGACGTCACGCGCACGGAATGCCGTGGAACGCGAGGAACTGTTGGTGGAATCGCTTGAATTCGCCAGGGCCCACCTGCTGAGGTGATGAGCGCTTGCGCGAAGAACAGACGATGGTGATGAGCGCTTGCGCGAAGAACAAAGGATGGCAATGACGGACTCCACGCGCTTCTCCGATGCGATGGCGCTGACCCAGGTCGCCGAAGACGGTGACGTCAGCGTCTTCGAGGGAACGCTCAACGAGCACTGGACCATCGGGGAGAAGGTGCACGGCGGCGCGATGTTGGCGCTGTGCGCGAAGGCGGCCAGGGAGGCGCACGGCGGGCAGGAGCGAAGCGACCGGGGCATTGAATACGGCGGCGCTGGGGTCCAGCCGATTGCGGTGTCGGGCAGCTTTCTGTGGGCGCCAGATCCGGGGCCGCTGCAGGTGGTGTGCACCGTGCGCAAGCGCGGGCGTCGGGTCAGCCTGATCGACGTCGAGCTCAATCAAGGGGACCGCACGGGCGATGGGCGCTCGCGCGAAGAGCAGAGAACCGCCGTGCGGGCGGTGATGACGTTGGCCGAGCCCGAACACGACGTGGCGCCGTTGCTCTCGGTGAATCCCGTCGTGGCGCTGATGACACCGGATCCGCCGCCGGGGCTGGAACCGATCGGCCCAGGTCATCCGATGGCCGACATCGTCCACCTGGCGCATGGATGCGACATCCGGCCGTCGTTGACCACGATGGCTCCGCGTGCAGACGGGGGTCCGCCCGTCATCGAGTACTGGGTGCGGCCCAAGGAGGGCTCCCCCGACGTGCTGTTCGCGCTGCTGTGCGGCGACGTGTCGGCGCCGGTGACCTTCGGCGTCAACCGATTCGGCTGGGCGCCAACGGTGCAGCTGACGGCGTACCTGCGGGGGATGCCCGCCGACGGCTGGTTGCGGGTGATGTGCACCACGATGCAGATCGGCCAGGACTGGTTCGACGAGGACCACCTCGTCGTCGATTGCGAGGGCCGAATCATCGTGCAGTCCCGTCAACTCGCGCTAGTGCCAGCGCCCGCGCAATAGGGCCGGTGGACGTGCAATGCTTGCCGCGTGGCCAGAATTGCGATCATCGGCGGCGGAAGTATCGGCGAGGCACTGCTTTCCGGACTGCTGCGCGCCGGACGTCAGACCAAGGACCTGGTCGTTGCCGAGAAGTCCCCTGATCGGGCGAAGTACCTTGCGGACACCTACTCGGTCCTGTTGACATCGGTAGCCGACGCTGCCGAGAACGCCACCTACGTGGTGGTCGCGGTCAAGCCGTCGGACGTCGAGTCGACGCTCGTCGACATCGCCGTGGCCGCCGCGCGCGCGGAGAACAACAGCGCCGAGCAAGTTTTCGTCACGGTCGCGGCGGGGGTCAGCACCGCCTTCTACGAGTCCAAGCTCCCTGCGGGTGCGCCCGTCATCCGGGTCATGCCCAATGCGCCCGTCGTCGTCGGTGGCGGTGTCAGCGCCCTTGCGCGTGGGCGCTTTGCGACGGAGGACCAACTCAAAGAGGTGTCGGCGATCTTCGACGCCGTCGGCGGGGTGCTGACGGTGCCCGAATCCCAGCTCGACGCGGTCACCGCGGTGTCCGGCTCGGGTCCCGCCTACTTCTTCCTGATGGTCGAGGCCCTTGTCGACGCCGGGGTCGCAGCGGGGTTGCCGCGGCCGGTGGCCACCGATCTGGTGACCCAGACGATGGCCGGTTCGGCCGCGATGCTGTTGGAACGGCTCGATGAGCAGCAGGCAGCCGGTAACGCCGCGACGGGCTCGGCGATGGACACCAGCGCCGCTCAGTTGCGCGCGACCGTCACGTCCCCTGGTGGGACCACAGCCGCTGGGCTGCGCGAACTCGAACGTGGAGGCCTTCGCGCTGCTGTCGCCGACGCCGTGGCGGCCGCAAAAACACGCTCTGAGCAGCTAGGAATTACAACGGAGTAGTTCACCAATTTCCAACCTATTACCCCACACCCGTCGCAATAACCCCATTGGCCACGCTATTGTCCTCGTTGTAAGCATGCGTTCGTGCCTGCGGTGGGGAAGCCGCGGGGGCTGGCCGTGCCTGATGGATTGGGTTGCGATGACGTCTATGAACGGGCCATCGGCGCGTGATACCGCCAGCGGTAAGGCGTCGCGTGACGCCTCGGCTGGCGATGGTCAACCGCCTCGAGCTCAATTTCTCACAGTCGCGGAAGTGGCGAGCCTCATGCGGGTGAGCAAGATGACCGTCTACCGACTGGTCCACAACGGCGAGCTCCCCGCGGTGCGCGTCGGAAGATCGTTCCGCGTGCATGCCAAGGCGGTCCACGACCTGCTGGAGACGTCGTACTTCGACGCAGGCTAGGCCTTCTCGCCCAAGCGCTATTTCGGCGCGCGTAGTTGCGCTCAGCGCGACTCAGCGCGCCGAAGCCGCTGCGTCAGGCGTCGAGGGCGCTTTTCGTTTTGCCGGGCCGGGCCGGTAAGGTAGCGGGGTTGGTTCAGGGGGCGTCAGATGGTCCCGCAAGAAGACTTAGGTAGCGGAGTACATGGGTTCAGTCATCAAGAAGCGTCGCAAGCGCATGTCGAAGAAGAAGCACCGCAAGCTGCTTCGTCGCACGCGGGTGCAGCGCAGAAAACTCGGCAAGTAGCCTTCGGCCCCTGCCGTTAGGCTGGCTGGATGGATGCCGATGGGCGGAAGCCCCAACAGGGCTCCGGAGGGTCTGACTCCCAGGACACCGTGGACTACCCGAAGGTGGTGCTCGTCACTGGCGCATGCCGGTTCCTGGGTGGCTACCTGACCGCCAGACTGGCGCAGGATCCCCTCATCAATCACGTCATCGCCGTCGACGCGATCGCGCCGAGCAAGGACTTGTTGCGACGGATGGGGCGCGCCGAGTTCGTGCGGGCCGACATTCGCAACCCGTTCATCGCCAAGGTAATTCGCAACGGCGAAGTCGACACCGTCGTGCACGCCGCGGCGGCCTCGTATGCGCCGCGTGGGGGCGGTGGGGCAGCGCTCAAGGAACTCAACGTCATGGGCGCCATGCAACTGTTCGCCGCCTGCCAGAAGGCGGAGTCGGTGCGCCGGGTGGTGCTCAAGTCCACATCGGAGGTCTACGGTTCGAGCTCGCGCGACCCCGTCCTGTTCACCGAGGCCGGCACGGCCCGGCGGCCTCCCGGCGATGGCTTCGCGCGCGACAGCCTCGACATCGAGGGCTACGCCCGCGGGCTGGCCCGGCGTCGCCCCGATGTCGCGGTCACCATCCTCCGGCTGGCCAACATGATCGGGCCCGCCATGGACACCGCGCTGTCGCGGTATCTCGCAGGCCCGGTCGTGCCGTCGGTGCTGGGCCACGACGCCCGACTGCAGCTGTTGCACGAGCAGGACGCCCTCGGTGCCCTGGAGCGGGCGACGGTCGCGGGCCGGGCAGGAACCTTCAACGTCGGTGCCTCCGGCATCATCATGATGTCCCAGGCGATCCGTCGGTCCGGCCGAATACCGTTCCCCGTGCCGCGCTCTGCTCTGTCTGCAGTGGATTCGCTGATGCGCGCAACTCGCTACACTGAGCTCGATCGTGAACAGCTGAACTACTTGAGTTACGGCCGGGTCATGGACACCGCGAGGATGCGGAAAGACCTTGGTTATAGCCCGAAGTGGACCACTGCGGATGCTTTCGACGATTACGTGCGGGGTCGAAGTTTGACGCCGATCATCGACCCGCGCTGGGTACGCTCAATGGAGAGCCGCGCGGCTGCAGTGGCGCAGCGGTGGGGAAGATAGTAGCTAGATTCAATCCGGTGGGGAGAAGGTAAAGACGTGGGTGGCGAGTCAAAAGCCAAAGTTATTCCACTGCATACGAATTCGGGGCGTGGTTCGGCCCAGCGCCGCGCGGCCGCACGGGCCGAAAGTTCGCGCAGGCATCCGTCGCTGCTGGTCGAGCCCGGAACGAGGGCGTCGGCCGATCAAATGGCCGCCGTGGTGCGCGAGATCGACCAACGACGCTCCTCGGCCGACGGTGGCCAACAGCCCGACGACTGCCCCAACGAGCTGTCCCAACGGATCGCCTCGATCGCTGAATTCATCCGCAAGCGGATGGCAGGCGACTACACGGTCGACGAGTTCGGCTTCGACGAGCACCTCAACGAAGCTATTCTTCTGCCGTTGCTGAGGGGGCTGTTCCGGCACTGGTTCCGGGTCGAGGTCAGCGGTATCGAGAACCTGCCCGCCGAGGGGGCGGGCCTCATCGTCGCCAACCACGCGGGCGTGCTTCCCTTCGACGGGTTGATGGCGTCGGTGGCGGTTCGCGACCACCACCCCGCGCACCGCGACCTGCGACTTCTCGCGGCCGACATGGTCTTCGACATGCCCGTGATGGGACAGTTGGCCCGCAAGGCCGGCCACACCATGGCGTGCACGGCAGACGCGCACCGACTGCTTGGCGCCGGTCACCTCACCGCGGTGTTCCCCGAGGGGTACAAGGGGTTGGGTAAGCACTTCCGGGACCGCTACAAACTGCAGCGATTCGGTCGCGGCGGCTTCGTTTCGGCTGCCCTCCGCGCCAAGGCGCCCATCATTCCGTGCTCGATCGTCGGGTCGGAGGAGATCTACCCGATGATCGCCGACATGAAGCTGCTGGCCCGGCTGCTCGGCCTTCCGTACTTCCCGGTGACGCCGTTGTTCCCGTTGGCCGGACCCGCGGGGCTCATCCCGTTGCCCTCGAAGTGGCACATCCAGTTCGGCGAGCCGATCCCCACCGACGGCTACGACGAATACGCCGCTGAAGACCCCATGGTCACCTTCGAACTGACCGACCAGGTCCGCGAAACCATCCAGCAGACGCTGTATCAGCTGCTGGCCAATCGCAGGAACATGTTCCTGGGCTAGCCCCGCTCGTCGGCTACTTCTTTTGCCCAGCAATCATCCGCTGAATCGCGGCGTCGCGTCCCGCCGCGATCTGGGCGGTCACTTCGGCGTCGTTGCTGGTGGCCTCACCGAACAGTGTCACGATGCTCGTCAGTACGGGATTGCCGTCGTCGTCGGTCACCTCGCCACGAATCTCGGTGATGACGGCGCCGTGCGACTCGATCACCGAATCCAGGTAGGAGTCGAACCAAAGCTTGTCGCCGACCAGGATCGGACGGTGGAAGGTCAGCTTCTGGTCGCGGTGTAGCACGCGCTCCATGTTGATCGGCACGTCGAACTGCTCGAAGATTTCGTTCTGCACCCGGCGTCCGGCGACCGCGACGAACGTCAACGACGCGACCAGTGCAGCGTGACCGTACTCTTCGGCGGCACCTTCACTGAAGTGGGCGGGATGGTCGTCCTTGACCGCCCTCGCAAACTCGCGCACCTTCTCCCGGTTCACCTCGAAATAGTCCGGATACCGGTGGTGGGTTCCGATGATGTCTTCGGCGATGCTCACTGCACTTGCTCCCCGTTAGGTTCAATCAGGCCGGCCCTGCGTTTCGGCGGCGCTGAGCCTATCAGCGCTGAAGCAGCTTGCTCCTCGCGTGCGTGGCCTCAACCGCCGCCCTGTCGCCGGGAGACGACCGCGGCCAGGGCCCCACCGACCGCCCCGAGCGCCAGAGCCGACGGCACCCCGATTCGGGCGGCCTTGCGGGCGGTGCGGAAATCGCGGACCTCCCAACCTCGTTTGCGAGCCACGTCACGTAGCGCAGCGTCCGGGTTGATCGCGACGGCGGTTCCGACCAACGACAGCATCGGCACGTCGTTGAAGCTGTCCGAATAGGCGGTGCAGCGCTTCAGATTGAGGCCCTCGCGGATGGCGAGTTGCCGCACCGCGTGCGCCTTGCCGACGCCGTGCAGGATCTCCCCGACGAGCCGACCGGTGAACACCCCGTCGACGGACTCGGCGATGGTGCCGAGTGCACCCGTCAGCCCGAGTCTGCGGGCGATCGTGGCGGCGAGCTCGTAGGGCGTGGCGGTGACCAACCAGACCTGCTGGCCCGCGTCCAGGTGCATCTGCGCCAGCGCGCGCGTACCCGGCCAGATCTTGTCCGCGATGATCTCGTCGTAGATCTCCTCACCGACCTCCTCGAGTTCGGAGGTCGTGCGACCTTCGATGAAGGCGAGGGCCTTGCGGCGACCGGCAGCGACGTCGTCGCTGTTCTCCTTGCCGGTGAGCTGAAACTTCGCCTGCGCGTATCCGAACCGCGCAAGGTCGCCGTAGGTGAAGAACTTGCGGGCGGCCAGCCCGCGGGCGAAGTGCACGAGCGACGAGCCCTGCACCAACGTGTTGTCGACGTCGAAGAACGCGGCGGCGGTCAGGTCGGGAGGGGGCGGCAGCGGCGTGCTCGGCGGGTCCTCGACGAACTCGTCTGCGATGTCACCGGACTCCGACACGGTTCAACAGTAGGACACCGAAGACCGGATACTGGACACATGGTTCATCAGGTGATCTTGCTTACTCGTGCGGGTTGTTGTCTGTGCGATCGCGCCAAGGACCAGTTGGCTGTGATGGCCGAGGAACTCGGATTCACGCTCGGCGCCACCGACGTCGACGCCGCTGCGGCCGCAGGCGATCCCGCGCTGCGCACCGAGTACGGCGACCGGCTACCCGTCGTGCTGCTCGACGGTCGCGAACACAGCTACTGGGAGGTCGACGAGGACCGGTTGCGCGTGGATCTGGCGCAGTCGGCGGGGGCGCAGTGATGGCATGGCAAATTTGGTGACGGGGCTGGTAAACGACTACCTTTGACGGCGTGGTGACGAGGCCATGAGCGTTCTCCTGTTCGGCGTTTCGCACCGAAGCGCGCCCGTTTCCGTTCTGGAACAGTTGAGCACCGACGAGTCCGATCAAGCCAAGATCGTCGACCAGGTGCTCCAATCCTCGCTGGTGACCGAGGCCATGGTGCTCTCCACGTGCAACCGGGTCGAGGTGTACGCCGTCGTCGAGGCGTTCCACGGCGGGCTGTCCGTCATCGGCTCGGTGCTCTCGGAGCACTGCGGAATGTCGCTGAGCGACCTGACCAAGTACGCCTACGTGCGCTACGCCGAGGCCGCCGTCGAGCACTTGTTTGCGGTCACCAGCGGGCTGGACTCCGCGGTCATCGGCGAGCAGCAGGTGCTCGGACAGGTCCGCCGCGCCTACGCCACCGCCGAGACCAACCACACCGTCGGGCGCACCCTGCACGAACTTGCGCAGCGGGCGCTTTCGGTTGGCAAGCGCGTGCACTCGGAGACCGGCATCGACGCCGCGGGCGCCTCGGTGGTGTCGGTTGCGCTCGAGATGGCGTCCACCAAGCTCGGTGGGCAGGAGCGAAGCGACCCGGGGAATCGCCTGAATGGGCTGGCGGGACGGACGGCCGTCATCATCGGCGCCGGATCGATGGGCGCGTTGTCGGCCGCGCATCTGGTGCGCGCAGGCATTGGGCGAGTCCACGTCGTCAACCGGACTTTGCCGCGCGCCGAACGACTCGTGCAGAACCTCCGCGAGCAGGGCGTCGACGCGCACGCATTCCCGTTCGACCACATCCAGCCCGTGCTCACCGACGCTGACGTCGTCGTGTCGTGTACCGGCGCGGTGCGGTCGGTGGTCTCGCTCGCCGACGTGCACCGCGGCCTGGCTCACGGGCAGGAGCCCAAGCAGCTGGTCATCTGCGACCTCGGAATGCCCCGCGACGTCGACCCCGCGGTGGCTGGTCTGCCCGGGGTCTTCATGGTCGACATGGACCGCATTCAGCGCGAGCCGGCCGCCAAAGCCGCCGCTTCGGACGCCGAGGCGGCCCGCGGGATCGTTGCTGCAGAAGTAGCCAACTACCTGGCCGGACAGCGGATGGCTGAGGTCACACCCACCGTGACGGCGTTGCGTCGGCGCGCCGCCGACGTCGTCGAAGCCGAGCTTCTGCGCCTCGACAACCGGCTACCCGGACTCGAGGCCACCCATCGCGACGAGGTGGCCCGCACGGTGCGCCGCGTCGTTGACAAGCTACTGCACGCACCGACGGTGCGCGTGAAACAACTGGCCAGTGCCCCAGGCGGGGACAGCTACGCCGAGGCGTTGCGCGAGCTGTTCGAGCTCGACCCGCAGGCCGTCGATGCCGTGGCCGGCGGCGAATTGCCTTTTCTTGAAACAGGCGCGGTAACAAGTGATTCCCGATTCGAACTCGACGGGACCGAGTAGCCGCTTGCGCACTTCCACAGGGTCTTCGCGCGAGCGCTCATCCGCCACAGGGTCTTCGCGCGAGCGCTCATCCGCCCACGACGCGGTCATCCGGATCGGCACCCGGGGCAGCCTGCTGGCTACCACGCAGGCCGGAACCATCAAAGCCGCCCTCGAGGGCAAGGGGCGCTCCGTCGAACTCGTCATCATCTCCACCGCGGGCGACCGCTCGAGTGATCCCGTCGCCGAGATCGGCGTCGGCGTGTTCACCGCAGCCCTCCGTGAAGCCATCGCCGACGGCAGCGTCGACATGGCAGTGCACTCGTACAAGGATTTGCCCACTGCGCCCGACGACCGGTTCGTCATCGCGGCCATACCCCGCCGCGAAGACGCCAGGGACGCCTTGGTGGCCCGCGACGGCATGGTGCTGGGGGAGTTGCCCGTCGGATCGGTGATCGGCACGTCGAGTCCGCGCAGGACGGCGCAGCTTAGAGCACTGGGTCTCGGTTTGGAAATTCGCCCCCTACGAGGCAACCTAGACACCAGGTTGAACAGGGTAAGCAATGGTGATCTCGACGGCGTCGTCGTCGCCCGGGCGGGCTTGGTCCGCATCGGACGGCAAGGCGACGTCACCGAGACTCTGGAGCCGGTGCAGATGTTGCCAGCGCCGGCACAAGGAGCCCTTGCGGTCGAGTGCCGCGCGGGTGACACCGAGCTCGCCGCGCTGCTGTCGGAGTTGGACGACGCCGACACGCGCGTCGCAGTCACCGCGGAGCGCACCCTGCTCGCCGAGCTCGAGGCGGGATGTTCAGCGCCGGTGGGAGCGATCGCGGAAGTGGTCGAGTCCATCGACGAGGAAGGCAACCTCTTCGAGGAGCTGTCGCTACGTGGCTGCGTGGCGACGCTGGACGGATCCGACGTGATCCGTGCGTCCGGAATCGGGACCCCCGATCGGGCACGGGAGTTAGGGCTCTCGGTGGCCGCGGAGTTGTTCGAACTCGGAGCGCGGGAACTGTTGGTAGAGCGGACTGAAAGCGGGAGCGAAGGATGACGACCCGAGGGCGCAAGCACAAGCCCGGCCGCATTACGTTCGTCGGTGCTGGGCCGGGTGACCCTGGCCTACTGACGACGCGTGCGCGCACGGTGCTCGCACACGCGACACTAGTTTTCACCGACCCAGACGTGCCGGAGGCGGTGCTGGCGCTCGTCGGTTCCGAGCTGCCGCCACCGTCGGGTCCGGCTGAACCGGCCAAACCTTCCGATGACGCGTCAGACGCCGATGCGCTGACGCCGTCGCTGCCAAGCGGTGTCGACGTTCGTCCGGCGCTTGGTGATCCGGCCGAGGTGGCCAAGCTGTTGGCCACCGAAGCAAAGGCCGGGGCCGACGTCGTGCGGCTGGTCGCGGGCGATCCCCTCTCGGATGACGCCGTGATCATCGAGGTGACCGCGCTTGCACGTGCGCACGGGCAGTTCGAGGTCGTGCCAGGACTGCCTGCCACGACGGCCGTGCCGACGTATGCCGGGCTCCCGCTCGGCTCGTCGCACACCGTGGCCGACGTGCGCGGCGACGTCGACTGGGCCGCGCTGGCCGCGGCGCCTGGACCACTGATCCTTCATGCCACCGCGACGCACCTTCCCGATGCCGCGCGCACGCTGATCGAGTACGGGCTCACCGATTCGACGCCGTGTGTGGTGACGGCGAATGGCACCACCTGCCAGCAGCGTTCGGTGGAGGCCACGCTCGCCGGGTTGCTCGACAAGTCGGTGCTGGCCAGCAATGAGCCGGCCGGACCGTTGGCTGGCCCGCTGGTCGTGACGATCGGCAAGACCGTCAGCAATCGCGCGAAGCTGAACTGGTGGGAGAGCCGGGCGCTCTACGGCTGGACCGTGCTGGTGCCGCGCACCAAGGATCAGGCGGGCGAGATGAGCGACCGCTTGGTCTCCCACGGCGCCCTGCCGGTCGAGGTGCCCACCATCGCCGTCGAGCCGCCGCGCAGCCCCGCGCAAATGGAAAGGGCCGTCAAGGGGTTGGTGGACGGCCGCTTCCAGTGGGTGGTGTTCACCTCCACGAACGCGGTACGAGCCGTGTGGGAGAAGTTCAACGAGTTCGGGCTCGACGCGCGCGCGGTCTCCGGCGTGAAGATCGCGTGCGTCGGGCAGGCCCCCGCGGATCGGGTGCGCGCGTTCGGGATCAACCCCGAGTTGGTTCCGACGGGTGAGCAGAGCTCGCTCGGTCTGCTCGACGAATTCCCGCCATACGACGACATCTTCGATCCGGTCAACCGGGTCCTGTTGCCGCGGGCCGACATCGCCACCGAAACGCTGGCCGAAGGGCTTCGCGAGCGCGGCTGGGAGATCGAGGACGTCACGGCCTATCGCACGGTGCGCGCCGCGCCGCCGCCAGCGCAGACCCGCGAGATGATCAAGACCGGCGGATTCGACGCCGTCTGCTTCACCTCGAGTTCGACGGTACGCAATCTGGTCGGCATCGCAGGCAAGCCACACGCTCGGACCATCGTCGCGTGCATCGGCCCGAAGACTGCTGAAACCGCAGCGGAATTCGGGTTGCGGGTGGACGTTCAGCCGGAGACGGCCGCAGCGGGTCCGTTGGTCGAGGCGCTCGCCGAGCATGCAGCCCGCTTGCGCGCCGAGGGGGCGTTGCCGCCGCCGCGCAAGAAGAGCCGTCGCCGCTAACGGGCTAAGGGGACACGAGGTGACTTTGCGATGACATATCCAAGGCATCGACCCCGCCGCCTGCGCTCTAGTCCGGCGATGCGTCGGTTGGTCGCGCAAACCTCGCTGGAACCAAGGCATTTGGTGCTGCCGATGTTCGTCGCGGACGGTATCGACGAGCCGCAGCCCATCGCGTCGATGCCGGGCGTCGTCCAGCACACCCGCGATTCGTTGCGAGGCGCCGCCGTCGCCGCCGTCGAGGCGGGCGTTGGCGGGCTCATGGTGTTCGGGGTTCCGCGCGAGCAGGACAAGGACGCCACGGGCTCGGTCGGGGTTGCCGAGGATGGCATCCTCAATGTCGCGCTGCGCGAGCTCGCGAAGGAACTTGGCGACGACACCGTATTGATGGCCGACACGTGCCTCGACGAGTTCACCGACCATGGACACTGCGGGATTTTGGACGGCGTCGGCAGGGTTGACAATGACGCCACCAACGACCGTTACGTGGAACTTGCTGTCGCTCAGGCTAATTCGGGTGTACACGTCGTCGGACCCAGCGGCATGATGGACGGTCAGGTGGCGGCCATCCGCGACGGCCTGGACGCGGCAGGTCATGTCGACGTCGCGATCCTCGCGTACGCGGCGAAGTTCGCCTCGGGTTTCTACGGCCCGTTCCGCGAGGCGGTCGCATCCAGCCTCGAGGGCGATCGTCGTACCTACCAACAGGATCCGGGCAATGCTCGTGAGGCGCTGCACGAGATCGAGGTGGACATCGCCGAGGGCGCCGACATGGTGATGGTCAAGCCCGCGATGGCCTACCTCGACCTCGTCAGGGTTGCCGCCGACGTCTCTTCGGTGCCCGTGGCCGCCTATCAAGTGTCTGGGGAGTACGCGATGATCTGCGCGGCGGCGGCCAACGGGTGGATCGACAAGCGTGCCGTCGCGCTCGAGACGTTGACCAGCATCCGGCGGGCGGGTGCCGACATCGTGCTGTCCTATTGGGCAGCCGACGTCGCCGGTTGGCTGGCATGAGCGTCCATCGGGCCTATTGGGCAGCCGATGTCGCCGGTTGGCTGGCATGAGCGCGCCGACCGGCAGGTCGCCCCAAGAAATGCGAGAAATGCGGGAAATCCCAGAAGACGTAGCCACCGGCTTCTGGATGTGGGTGATCGCGTTGCCCCTGATGCTGACCGGCTACGTCGTCGGCACGGTGACCTCACCCGGCCCGACGTCGACGTGGCTGGTGTACGCGTCGACGGCGCTGTTCGTCGTGATCGTCGGGCCCATCGTGTTGACGTTCATCATCCTGACGCGGCATGGCTATCGGTGGGCGCGCTCGGTGCTCACGGGCGGAGGGGCCGCGTCGGTGGTCTACGTCGGCTCACATCTGTTCGGATTCGAGGGGCCGCCGGTCGTCGCGCTGGTGTTCGCGGCGACCACGATCGTCGGTACCGTGCTGATCATCGGGGGCGCGGTCCTGCTGCATCGCAAAGATGCCCACGCTTACCTGGTGCGCTGAGACGTTAGGCTGACCCGATAATGACCGCTTCTCCCGTCGACCGTCCCCGTAGCGTCATTGCCGCCTTCTGGTGCTGGGTAGTCGCCGCGGTGCTGACCGCTGCGTTGGGCTTGTTCGTCATTTCGCTTTCCGCGGTGCTGTACGCCCGCGTGGGTGGGGCGATCCTTCTGGTCGTCGGACTGGCGCTTGGCTTCGTAGTGGGGCGGGCGCGCAACGGTCAGGTGCGGTTCGCCTACGCCGGGGTGGGTTTGGCGATGTCGTCGGTGCTGTACCTCGCGCTGCTGATCCTGACTCGGGGGGTGGGCGTAATTCCGGCCGCCGTGGTCATGATTTTGCTGATTACCGGAGCCGTCTCCATCACGAGGCCCGCGGCTCAGGACTGGTTCGCCGCGATTGGGGACAAGTCCGATGGATGACGTCTTGACCGACGAAGTCCTGTTCGAGGAACCGGGCGCGAGTTGGTGGTGGCTGCTTGTCGGTCCGGGCTCGGCCGGGGCCATGATGTTCATCCAGGCGTCATCCGGTTTGGGTTTTCAGCCGCTGGTGCCTGGCATCTTCTTCGTGCTGGTGACGGGGTTCCTCGCCATCCAGCTCAAGGCTGCCCGCATCCACACCTCCGTCGAACTCACCCCGAGGTACCTGCGCCAGGGTGCCGAGACCCTGCTCATCAGGGAGATATTGAAGGTCTACCCGCCTGCGTCGGGTCCGGAGGTGCCGAAGTGGCAGTCGGCGCGCGCGCTGGGTGAGCTGACCGGCGTGCCACGCAGGCGGACCGGCATCGGGCTCAAGCTCAGCGATGACCGCAGTGCGCAGGCCTGGGCACGTAAGCACCAACAGTTGCGCACTGCGTTGACCGCACTGGTCGATGGGCCTTCATCGTGAAGAAGCCTCCGTCGTGAAGGACCGCACCGTCGCGATCCTCCAGTTGGTGCTGGCAGGTGCGGCGGCGGCAGGTGGGGTGCTGACCTGGTTGGCTGCGGGTTCCCTGGAGTTGGTCGCGCCGATCATCGCCGGGGAGCCACAGAAGTCGACCGTGGTGTACGACCCAGGCCTTATAGCGCTGGCGCTGATCCTTGCGACCGTGGCAGGCGTGCTGGCGGTCGCAGGCGTCGTTCGACTGCGCATCACCTGACGAGGTCGGCTGTCGTGAGCCCGGTCACACGCACTTGGTACAAAGTGCGAAATTTGTAACACTGTTCCACATGACCGAATTGCACGAGCGTCCTCAGCAGGTCGACGCGCTCCCGCTCGGCCCGGAGTCGCTGGTCTGGCGGTACTTCGGCGACAGCCGTACGTTACTGATCGGCCCAAGGCCCGCGGTGCTGCAGAACATGCTCGCCGAGCTCGGCCAGGGCGTCCTCGACCATTCGGTCTTCTTCGCAGACACCGCGGCCCGGATCAAGCGCTCGCTTCCCCCGATCTTCATGACGGTCTACGGCTCCGATGGCGAGGACCGTGGCACCCAGGTGCGCGACTTCCACAAGAACATCAAGGGCGACATGCCAAACGGGGAGCGCTACCACGCGCTCGACCCCGACACCTACTACTGGGCGCACGCCACGTTCGTCGACCAGGTGCTCTACTTCGCCGACACGTTCGTCAAGCGGTTGACGTACGCCGAGAAGGAGCAGATCTACCTCGAGTCGAAGACCTGGTACCGGCGCTACGGGGTCAGCGATCGCCCGATGCCCGCGGATTATGCTGGCTTCCAACGCTATTGGGATCACATGATCGAGGAGATCGTCGTCGCCCATCCCACCGCAAGGTACGGCGTCGGCTACGTGACGAAGGGCTTCCCGTGCCCCAAGGGGGTTCCGCCGCTGGCCTGGAAGGTGATCGCGCCGGTGTTCAATCCGGCCGCGGCGTTCCTCACCACCGGTGGCATGCCGCCGCGGACCCGCGTCCTGCTCGACCTGCCTTGGAGCGGGCGCAAGGAGCGCGTATACCAGGCATTCGCCGCGTGCTGGCGTTCGCGGGCGGTGAACTGGGCTTGGGATCGGTTGCCGATGCGGTTGCGGTACAACACGTTCGCGCAGGAAGGATATGGCCGTAGCTGACGCCGGCGGGGCGATCCTGGACGCGGCGCTCGTCGAGTTCGAACGGCACGGCTTCCGCCGGGTCGCACTCGACGACGTCGCCCGACGGGCAGGTGTCAGCCGCACCACCATCTACCGCCGATTCGCCAACCGAGACGAACTGGTGGCAGCCGTCATCGAACGCGAGAACGTGGTGCTCTTCGCCGACATCGCCGCAGAGTTGAAAAATGCAGGCCCGCAATCGAATTACTACGTCGAGGCGTTCACGCTGTCGATTCTGCGCTTCCGTCGGCACCGCGTGTTGAACCAGATGATCACCGACGAACCCGCGGTGGTGCTGGAGTTGGCCAAGCTTCACTACGGCACGGCGATCGAGCGGATGGCCGAGGCCCTACGGGTGATCTTCCCCGCTGGGTTCGCCGACCGGATCGGCGAGCAGACCGTCATCGACCTCGCCGACACCATCATGCGCTACGCCGCGATGGTGCTGATGGTGCCGAGTGTGCAGCCCCTGGACACCGCCGACGCCATCCGGGCATTCGCCACCGAACACTTCCTGCCCAGCCTGCCTGCGGCCCTGCGAGCGGTAGCCGTCTAACTGCAGGCTGCGCCCCAGCGTGAATTCTGCGACACCCCGACGGCGTGTCGCGTCATGACATTCACAATCAGCCGACGAGCGCCTAACGACTGCTCCCGCTGGCGATTGTTTGGCAGGTCACACTTCCGGGCAGCCTTCGGACATGGGAAACGACGAGCAGGAAACCATTCCGAAGCCAGAAGTCACCGACAAGCACCGTGAAGAGGCCAAGAAGATGGCCAAGTCGTATGAGGACGATCGCCCCACCATCGGGCTGCCTGGCACCAGTAACACCGTGTCGGGACAGGCCGTCTCCGACTGGGTCGATGACGAGGGCAACCCGAAGTTCGGCGAGGTCAAGGACGGCGAAGGAGTCAAGCGCGAAGACGTGATGGGGACCCGCGAAAAGGACATGACCGACGAGGAGTAGCCGCATAGGCTGGCCGACGTGACACCGCTTGACCGCATCGCCCCTTCGTTCGTCGACATGGCCCACTCCATCGTGTGGGCGTCGGTCACCACCGTCGATCGTGACGGCAGGCCGCGCAGTCGGATCCTTCACCCGATCTGGGAGTGGGACGGGACCGATCTGATCGGCTGGGTCGCGACAGTCCCGTCACCGGTGAAGCGGGCACATCTACACGCCCACCCCGAAGTTGCAGTGAGCTACTGGAACACCAACCAGGACACCTGCAGCGCAGAGTGCGCCGCACAGCTGTATACCGATGACGACACGCGAAAGTCGGTGTGGGACAAGTTTGCCAACGGTCCCGAACCCGTTGGATACGACCCGTTCATCATTCCGATGTGGAGCGAAGGCCCGACGTCGGAGCAGTTCGCGGCGTTGCGGCTGAGTCCCTACCGACTGCGCGTGATGCCGGGCACGGTGATGACCAAGGGTGAGGGCGCGCCGCTCACCTGGCATCACTTTCCCGAGGACTAGCCGCGCCGAAGCAGCAACGTCGAAGGCGTGCTCATCGCTCCGAACACCTGACGCCACGGTGACCGCAACACCTTCGCCGCCTCCGCCGTCGGCACGATCCGTGGATCGGAGACGTCAAATGTCTTGCCGCCCATGACCGCCCGGCCGCCGCCCGCGGCCAGTACGTTGCGCACCCAGTCGCGGTCCTCGCCGTAGGCCAGCAGGATCACCACTCCGTCGGCGGTGGGGAACATGGACACCGGCGTGCGATACACCGCACCGCTGCGCCGCCCGCGGTGCTCGATGATCGACCACATCGGCACCTTGCCCGAAAGCGGGAGCGCGACACGGTTGAAGAAGCGGCGGTTGAATCGCGCCCGCTGATCGGCGAATCGCATCACGAGCTCCTAAGCAGAACGGCCTGGTCGAACGGTAGGCGAGGGAAGATTGGCCGGAAGAACCCCGTCACGTGTCGCGCCGCCTCGGCCTTCGGCACGATCCTGGGTTCGCTCACGGTGATCGTCTTGCCGTACCGGCGCATGTGCGCGCTGCCCGCGGCGGTGACGTTCTTCAGCCAGTCCCGGTCGGGCCCGTACGTGAGCAGGATGGCCACCCCCTCGTCGGCGTTGAACACGTTCAAGGGGGTGCGGTACGGCTTGCCCGACTTGCGGCCCACGTGCTCGAGCACCGCAAAGGCGGGCAGATAGCCGGCCCAGATCCGCTGAACGGGGTTGGTGACGTACTTGTTGAAGCGGGCCACCCATTGCGGTATCTGCATGGTGACCATCGAACCCTCACTTCGTGGACTACTCAAGTCCGCTAGTCCATCGAAAGCGGGCGGTGCTCGATGAGGTCGCGCGCGCCGCCTGCGCCGAGGCGCTCGCGGAACTCCGTCACGGTGTAGCCGATCACCGTCGCATCGGTGCGCGCCCGTACGGTCGCGGAGCGCGGCAGGTTGAACAGCGGGCCGATCTCGCCGAAGTAGTCACCTGGTTTGATCACCTTCAGCAATTCCTCGCCACCGCCTGGCAATTGGCGCACGATGTCGCACTCGCCCCCTGCTAAGACGTAGATCAAGTCGCCCATCGTGCCCTGCTCGAAGAGCACCGCGCCCGCCTCCAGTTCCATCCATTCGGGAGGCCGGTTCGTCGTCGCGAGTTCCGGGACGAGCTCGACGATGCGGTCGGCCAAAGGCAGGATCCGGCTGTCGTGGGTGGCGACGACCACCATCCGGTCTCCGGAGGCGAGTTCGCGGATCAGTCGCAGTATCTCTTCGACCTGGATGAAGTCCAGGTGCGCCGTGGGCTCGTCGGCCAGGATGAGGGGTGGATCCAGCGCAATCGCTCGCGCGACGGCGACGCGCTGCTGCTGACCGCCGCTCAGATCGGCGGGTTGGTGGGTCATCCGGTCCTGCAGGTTGACCCGTGTCAGCAGTTCCTCGGCGCGGGCGTGCGCCGCGCGGCGCGACATGCCTGCCCCGTACATCGGCACCATCACGTTCTCCAGCGCGGTGAGGCTCGGCACCAGGTTGAACGCCTGGAATACGATGCCCACCTTGTCGCGCCGGTATGCGGACAGCCCGCGCGCGTCGAGCGTTGTCACGTCGACGTCGCCGAACTTGATGGCACCCGAAGTGGGCCGCAGGATGCCACCGAGGCATGACAGCAACGTCGTCTTCCCGCAGCCACTGGGGCCGAGCAGGATCGCCAATGAGCCTGCGGCGACGTCGAGGTCGAGGCCGTCGATGGGCCGAACGGCGTAGCCGCCGCTCGAGTACTCGACCACCAAGTTCTGGATGGACAGGTCACCCACGGTCACGGACCTCCGAACGCTATCGCAGGATCGACGGCCACCGCGCGGCGCAATCCGGTTGCGCTGGCCATCAAACCGATGACGACGGCGATGACGGGCAGCGCGATGAAGGCCTCCGTCGGCACGATCACCTGCATCGGGAACAACGGTCCCAGGGCCAGCGACAGCACGGCTCCGACGAGCGCGGCGAGCAGTGCCACCACGATCGCCTGCAGCGCCAGCCCCGCGGCGATGTTGCGGGTCGGGACACCAATCGCCTTGAACACTGCGAAGTCTCGCAGCCGCTCCAGCGCGGAGAGATAGATCACCGATCCGACGACCAGGGCGGCAACGATCCAGAGCATGACCGCCACGATCGTGATCGAGTTGACGGCCACCTTCAGCGGTCGCAGCAGATCGGCGATCGCACCGTCCCTGTCGACGGCCCGATACCCGGCCGGCACCTCAGCTGGTGTGCCGCGAAGGCCGATGGACGCGACCAGCGGTTGGCCGCCGTACACCAGTTGCTGGGCACCCTCGGTGGTGAGGAAGATGTTGGGCAGGTTGGCCAGCGCCGTCGAGTTTTCCACGATGCCGACGATGTGCAGTGTGCGCGAAGCGATTTCGACGTCATCGCCCACGCGGCGCCCGATCGTGCTCGACACCGCGACCTCGTCGGGAGTTGACGGTGGCCTGCCTTCCGACACCGCGGGCATACCGGGGCCGCGCTCCGGTGCGCCGAACAAGTCGGCGTTGCGCGTCGCATCACCGACGGTGACGGTGCCACCGGCGTACACGATCGGAGCCGCCGCCATCACACTCGGGCTCGCAGCGATCCGGCGGAGGTCCACCGGCGCGAATGGCGTCGCCCCGACGAAGGGGCCGGACGCGCCCGCCTTGACCAGGAACACGTCGACCCCGAGCGCATCGACCGTCTTCGCGGCCTCGACCCGGAAGCCGTTCGCGAGCCCGGTCAGTACGAGCGTCATCGCGAATATGATTGCAGTGCTGAGAACCGCGATGACAAATCGCCGTTTCCGCCACTGCATGTCACGCAGTGCGGCCATCAGCATGTCATCGACATTACCGATGGCAGCTCATCAGTGGCCAGGTTTCGTGCGGGCAAACCTTTGCGTTGGGCCGTGACGGCGACCAAACTCGTATGTCATGGCCTACCTCAAGCCCCCGTGGTTCACCGCCAGGATCTTCAACCGGATCGCGATGGCGTTCGGAATCGGCGGCAGCAAGACGCTGATCGTCACCAAACGTGGCAGTAAGCAGCCCCAGCAGATTCCGGTCGTCGTGCCCGAGGTGGACGGCGTCAAGTACCTGGTGTCGACCCGCGGCGAATCGGAGTGGGTGCGCAACGTCCGCGCCGACCCGAACGTCGCGCTCGGCACGACGAAGTTCGTCGCGGCCGAGGTGCCCGTCGAGCAACGGGCTCCGATCATCGCCGCCTACCGTCCGCTCGCGGGCAAGGTGGTGGATGGCTATTGGAAACAACTCCCCGACGACGCCGACCATCCGGTGTTCGCGTTGACGCCGGTGCCGTGACGGCTCACTCCGCCCTGCACTTCGATGCGAGCGGCGCCGAACCTCGCCAGGTCAGTGCGCTGCCGATGGTGCCGAGGAACCCGCTGCCGATCTGGAAGGTCGTGAAGGCCGTCCGGGCCTTGGACGCGGGTCAGGAGGTGATCCGCGCGGCCGGCGGTTCGGTCACACGCGTGAGCTTCGGTCCGAAGTGGCTGGTGCCCCCAATCGTTGTGGTCATGTCGCCCAACGCAATCCGCGACGTGCTCGGCCGCAATGACGCGAGCTCCGAGCGTTGTGTGGTTCACGACGAAGTGCGGCACCTGGCGGGCGACAGCCTGTTCGTATTACCCAACGAACCGTGGCGGCCGCGCAAGCGTGCGCTGCAACCGGTGTTCACCAAGGCCAGCGTGCGGACGTTCGGCGCCCACATGGCCCGCGCGGCGGAGGCGTTCGTCGACAGTTGGCGCCAAGGCGGTGAGGTCGACCTCGATGTCGCCTGTCGCACGCTCACCATGCAGTCGCTCGGGCGTTCGGTGCTCGGCGTCGACCTCAACGACCGGGCTGCCGTGATCGCCGAGCACATGCACACGGCGTCGTCCTACACCGCCGACCGCGCACTGCGACCGGTCCGCGCCCCACGCTGGCTTCCGACGCCGGGTCGACGCCGGGCCAGGGCTGCGGTGGCCGCGATGCGCCAGGTCACCAGCGACATGCTGCAGGCCTGCCGGGCCGATCCGACCCGCGACGCCCCGCTGATCCACGCGCTGCTCACTGCGACCGACCCCGAGACCGGCCAGCCGTTGTCCGACGACGACATCTGCAACGACCTGCTGATCTTCATGCTGGCCGGCCACGACACCACCGCAACCGCACTCACGTATGCGCTGTGGGCGCTCGGACACCATCCGGACGTCCAGGACCGTGTCGCCGCCGAGGCGGCCGAGTTCGGCGACCGCGAGCTCACCGCGCACGACGTGACCCGGCTCGGCTACACGACTCAGGTGCTCCGCGAGGCGCTGAGGCTGTGCCCTCCCGCCGCCGGGGTCGGCCGGCTCGCCATTCGCGACATCGAGGTCGACGGCCACCGGGTCGAGGCGGGCAGCCTGATCGCGGTCGGCATCTACGCCCTGCACCGCGATCCGGCGCTGTGGCCCAACCCGACCGCGTTCGACCCGGACCGGTTCACCGCCGAGCAGTCGAAGGGCCGCGACCGCTGGGAGTTCATCCCGTTCGCGGGCGGCGCCCGGTCGTGCATCGGTGAGCACTTCGCGATGCTGGAGACCACGCTTGCGCTGGCCACCATCGTGCGCGCCACCCGGCTGCGGTCCCGGCACGCCGCCTTCCCCGTCGACGTGCCGTTCACCACCGTGGCCAGGGGCCCGATCTGGGCGAGTATCGCCCCGCGGGCTTGACCCGCCCCCTACGGCGTCTTGAAGAAGGCGCCCCAGGCGTACCCGTCCCCGTTGGGCACGTTGGACCCCGTGACGTGGCACCAGTCCGCTGGCGGGCATCCTCCGCCCTTGACGAGGTTGACCTGGGTGCCCGAATCCAGGAAGCCCATCTTGTCCCCGTCGTTGCCGCCCGGCTTGGAGTAGACGTCCACGTCGTCGGTCACGGTCGCCGTGCCGCCGTTGGTGTCGCTGGTGCACTTGACCGAACCGTCGTCTGAGTTCCAGTTGATCTGCGGCTTGGTGTATTGGATCCAGCCGGTGACGCCGCCCTTGGTCGTCACTTCACCCTCGTAGGTTTCCGCAGCGCCTCCGCCGGTGGGGGTGACGGTGAAACTGATGTGGTACGACTTGATCGCGCCGGTGGAGGTGCCAAAGTTGGTGTCCAGCCCGGTCGGGTTGTCCAGCGTCAGGTAGACGTTGCCCATGCCCGAGATCGTGCTCCCGTTGGTGCCGACGACCGTTGCCTTGCCGTCCGAGCGGTGCACGACTAACCGGTCCGTCGGGAACGTGCAGATATTCGACGGCGGCGCCAATGGAGCCTCCGGCTGCGCCTGCGCAGGCGCCGGGACCACCAGAACACTGCTCGCGGCCAGCGCCGCGGCACCCATCAGGAGCCTCGACCGACCCCCACTGATCAAATTCGACATTGCCATTCCTCCCTGTGACCATCCGATTGGACGAGACGAGTACGCCTGTCGCTCGAACGGTATTGGGAAAGGTCCCTTGGTTTAATCGGGTGTTTCCCTACACTTGTGCGTCGATGGGGCTGCCACTACACCCTGTAGTTGACGCCGCAGGCGCTGCTGGGACACTGGTGCCCATGCGTGCTGACATATCGGCGCGGCTGTTTGCCGACGCCGCGGAAGTGATCCCTGGCGGGGTCAACTCGCCGGTCCGGGCCTTCAGCGCCGTGGGCGGGACGCCGCGCTTCATCACCAAGGCCAGCGGGTGCTGGCTCACCGACGCCGACGACAACCGGTACGTCGACCTGGTCTGCTCGTGGGGCCCGATGCTGCTCGGCCACGCGCATCCGGCGATCGTGGAGGCCGTGCAGCGCGTCGCCGCCGACGGCCTAAGCTTCGGTGCACCGACCCCTGCCGAGACCGAACTCGCGCGCGAGCTGATCGACCGGGTCGGTCCCCTCGAACGGGTCCGGTTCGTGAACTCCGGCACCGAGGCCACCATGAGCGCCATCCGGCTGGCCCGAGGCTTCACCGGCCGCGCCAAGATCATCAAGTTCTCCGGCTGTTACCACGGGCACAGCGACGCGCTGCTCGCCGACGCGGGGTCGGGCGTTGCGACGTTGGGCCTGCCGTCCTCCCCAGGCGTCACCGGCGCCGCCGCCGCCGACACGATCGTGCTGCCGTACAACGACAGCTCCGCCGTAGCAGCCGCCTTCAGTGAGCTAGGCGACGAAATCGCCTGTGTCATAACCGAAGCCGCCGCAGGCAACATGGGTACGGTAGCTCCGCTGCCCGGCTACAACGCCGCGCTGCGGCGGATCACCGCCGAGCACGGGGCGCTGCTGATTGTCGACGAGGTGATGACGGGCTTCCGGGTGAGCCGGGCCGGCTGGTACGGCGTCGACCCCGTGGACGCCGACTTGTTCACGTTCGGCAAGGTCATGAGCGGTGGCCTGCCCGCCGCGGCGTTCGGGGGTCGGGCCGAGGTCATGGAGCGACTGGCCCCGCTGGGTCCGGTGTACCAGGCGGGCACGCTGTCCGGAAACCCAGTCGCGATGGCCGCCGGGCTTGCGACGCTGCGGGCGGCCGACGACGCGGCCTATGCCACCGTGGACGCCAACGCTGACAAGCTGGCCGGGCTGTTTACCACGGCGCTGACCGAAGCCAGTGTCGCGCATCGTGTTTCGCGGGCGGGCAACATGCTCAGCGTGTTCTTCTCCGACCAGCCCGTCGTGGACTTCGCGACGGCGCGGGTCACCGAAACGTGGCGTTTCCCGGCGTTCTTCCATGCGCTGCTGGATGCGGGGGTCTACCCGCCGTGCAGTGCGTTCGAGACGTGGTTCGTGTCGACCGCCCTGAACGACGACGCCTTCGAGCGCATCGCCGCCGCCCTGCCCGCCGCCGCTCGGGCGGCCGCCGAAGCCGTGAAACCGGAAGCCTGATGACCGACAAGACCACTACGCCGGTAAAAACGATCGTGCACGTGATGCGTCACGGCGAGGTGCTCAACCCGGGCAAGATCCTCTACGGGCGGCTGCCGGACTTTCACCTCTCGGACAAGGGCCGCGCCCAGGCGGCGGCGGTAGCCGACTGGCTGGCCAGTCACGACGTCAGCTACGTCGTCGCATCCCCCCTGGAGCGGGCGCAGGAGACCGCAGCACCCATCGCCGCCACGCACGGACTCCCGGTCGACACCGACGCCGAGCTCATCGAGTCGTCGAACGTGTTTGAGGGCGAACGGGTTTCGCCGGGCGACGGTGCGCTACGGGACCCGCGCAACTGGTGGCACCTGCGCAACCCACGCAAGCCGTCGTGGGGCGAACCGTACGGGCACATCGCGGCGCGCATGAAGGGGGCGCTGTACCGGGCCAGGGACAAGGCCCGCGGACACGAGGCCGTGTGCGTCAGCCACCAACTGCCGGTCGCGACGTTGCGCCGCTCGTTGACCGGGTTGCCCCTGCACCACTTGCCGACCGCGGCGAATCGGATGTGCAATCACGCGTCGTTGACCTCCTTCTACTTTCACGACGAAGAGCTGGTCGGCTGGAGTTATGCGGAGCTTGCGGGGCAGTGAGGTGGCTGGTCGTTGCGTCCGCGGCACTGCTCGTGGTGCTCGCTGGCTGCTCGACGGGTGACGACGCCGTCGCCCAGGGCGGCAGTTTCGAGTTCGTCGCTCCCGGCGGCAAGACCGACATCACCTACGACCCGCCCGACAGTCGCCACCAACCCGGTCCGATCTCCGGGCCCGAGCTAACGGACCCGGCCAAGACGGTGTCGTTGGGCGGGGCGAGCGAAGCGACGGGGACTGATCAAGCCTTCGCAGGCAAGGTGGTCGTCATCAACGTGTGGGGCCAGTGGTGCGGCCCGTGCCGGTCGGAGATCACCGAGTTGCAGAAGGTCTACGACGCGACGCGCAACGTCGGCGTAGCGTTCCTCGGCATCGACGTTCGCGACAACAACCGGGACGCCGCAGTCGATTTCGTGGTCGACCGCAAGGTCACCTTCCCGTCGATCTACGACCCGGCGATGCGCACGATGATCGCCTTCGGTGGCAGGTACCCGACCACCGTCATCCCGTCCACGGTGGTGTTGGATCGCAAGCACCGCGTCGCGGCGGTGTTCCTTCGCGAGCTGCTCGCCCAGGACCTGCAGCCTCTGGTCCAACGGCTGGCTGCCGAGAAGTGAACCTCGCAGCCATCGTCGATCAGGTCGACCAGCTGATGTCGGCCGGGCCGCTGGTGCTGGCCGTCTGCGTGAGTGCGCTCGCCGGCCTGGTCTCGTTCGCATCGCCCTGTGTGGTGCCGCTGGTGCCCGGTTACCTGTCGTACCTGGCCGCCATCGTCGGCGTCGAGGAGGACGTCACCGACGGCGCCGACGTGGAACAGTCCGCCCGCACGACGGTCCGGGCCGCCCGACTGCGCGTCGTCGGCGCCGCCGCACTGTTCGTGGCGGGTTTCACCGTCGTGTTCGTCATCGGCACCGTGGCCGTGCTCGGGCTGACCACCACGCTGCTGACCAATGAGCTTCTGCTGCAACGCATCGGCGGTGTCGTCACCATCGTGATGGGGCTGGTGTTCGTCGGATTCATCCCCGCGCTGCAGCGCGAGGCCAGGTTCACCCCGCGGCTGCTGTCCACGATCGGCGGCGCACCGTTGCTTGGCGCGGTCTTCGCGCTGGGCTGGACACCATGCCTCGGGCCGACGCTGACCGCCGTCATCGCCGTGGCGTCTGCGACCGAAGGCGCGGGCGTGGTCCGAGGTGTCGTGCTCGTCGTCGCATACTGCCTCGGGTTGGGAATTCCGTTCCTGCTGTTGGCCTTTGGCTCCGCCCGCGCCGTGCAGGGGCTGGGCTGGCTGCGGCGCAACACGCGGGCGATCCAGGTCTTCGGTGGCGTGCTGCTGATCATCGTCGGGCTGGCGTTGGTGACCGGCCTGTGGGCAGACTTCATCTCCTGGGTGCGCGACGCGTTCGTCAGCAACGTCAGGTTGCCGCTATGAACCTGCTGCACCGCCTAAGCGCCTACGCCCGCAACACCTGGCGCACGCTGACGTCGATGGGCACTGCGCTGGTGCTGTTGTTCCTGCTGGCCCTCGGCGCGATTCCCGGCGCGCTGGTGCCCCAGCGCAGCCTGAACGCAGCCAAGGTGGACCAGTACCTCGTCGACCATCCGGTGATCGGCCCATGGCTCGATCGGCTGCAGGTCTTCGACGTGTTCTCCAGCTTCTGGTTCACCGCGATCTACGTGCTGCTCTTCGTGTCGCTGGTGGGTTGCCTGACGCCGCGGCTCGGCGAGCACCTTCGGAGCCTGCGCGCCGAGCCGGTCGCCGCACCCAGGAACCTGGCCCGGTTGCCCCGACACGCCAGCGTCGAGCTCACCGGCAACGCCGACGAGGTGGCCACCGAGGTGACCGAACGGCTCAAGGGCTGGCGGCGGGTCACCAGGCGCGTCGATGACGTCACCGAGATATCCGCCGAGAAGGGCTACCTCCGCGAGTTCGGCAACATCGTGTTCCACTTCTCGCTGCTCGGCCTGTTGGTCGCGGTGGCTGCGGGGAAGCTCTTCGGCTACGAGGGCAACGTCATCGTCGTCGCGAACGGTGGGCCGGGATTCTGCTCGGCGTCGCCGGCCGCCTTCGACTCGTTTCGCGCGGGAAACACCGTTGACGGCACCTCGCTGCTGCCGATCTGCCTGCGGGTCAACGACTTCGACGCGCAGTACCTGCCAAGCGGGCAGGCGCTTTCGTTTGCCGCCAACATCGACTACCAGGCCGGCGCTGACCTGAGTACCGACTCGTGGCGGCAGTACCGACTCGAGGTCAACCATCCGTTGCGGCTGGGCGGTGACCGGATCTACCTGCAGGGGCACGGTTACGCCCCGACGTTCACCGTCACGTTCCCGGACGGGCAGACCCGTACGCAGACGGTGCAGTGGCGGCCGGAGGATCCGCTGACCCTGATGTCGTCTGGGGTCATCCGCGTCGACCCACCGGGCGGCACGTATCCCGACGCCGACGAACGGCGCAAGCACCAGATTGCGGTGCAGGGGCTGTTCGCCCCCACGGAGCAACTCGACGGAACGCTGCTGTCGTCGAGCTTCCCCGCGCTCAACGATCCCGCCGTGGCCATCGACATCTACCGCGGCGACACCGGGCTGGACACGGGCAGGCCCCAGTCGCTGTTCTCGCTCGATCCACGGCTCATCGACCAGAAGCGGCTGAACAAGCAGGCCCGCGTGAACCTGAAGGCGGGCGAGTCGACCCGGCTGAACGACGGCACCGTCGTCCGGTTCGACGGCGCGGTGCCGTTCATCAACGTGCAGGTCTCCCACGATCCCGCGCAGGTGTGGGTGCTGGTGTCGGCGTTGTCCATGATGGCTGGCCTGTTGGTGTCGTTGGTGGTGCGTCGACGGCGGGTTTGGGTTCGGCTCGTGCCCACCGGGCCAGGTACGGTAAGCGTTGAACTGGGCGGCCTTGCCCGCACCGACAACTCGGGGTGGGGCGACGAGTTCGAGCGGTTGACCGTGAGGCTGCTGGACGGCTGGGACGCGGAGAGTAAGGGCGCAATGACGACGAAGCGGGATCGCGCATGAATCCAGCTCATATCGACGTGGGGTTGGCCCGCTACTCGGACTGGGCCTTCACGTCCTCCCTCGTGGTGCTCGTACTCGCCCTGCTGCTGCTGGCCGTCGAACTCGCCTACACCGGTAGTCGTCGCGTCGAACAGCGCGAAACCGTCAGCGCAGGCATCGCAGCGGTCGATGCCGGGCCGGGCCGGGTGACCGAAGCGCCGCGGCGCCCGCTCGACGAACGCGTCGGTGGGGCCGGCTTGGCCTTGGTGTACCTCGGCATCGCGATGCTGTTCGCATGCATCGTGTTGCGCGGGCTGGCGACCACGCGGGTGCCGTGGGGCAACATGTACGAGTTCATCAACCTGACCTGCTTCTGCGGTCTGGTCGCCGCCGCGGTCATGCTGCGCCGTCCGCAGTACCGGGCGTTGTGGGCGTTCGTGCTGTTGCCGGTGCTGATCCTGCTGGCGGTGTCGGGCCGGTGGTTGTATTCCAACGCCGCGCCGGTGATGCCCGCGCTGCAGTCGTACTGGTTGCCCATCCACGTCTCGGTGGTCAGCCTTGGCTCGGGAGTGTTCCTGGTCGCGGGAGTGGCCAGCATGCTGTTCCTGGTCAAGATGTCGCCACTCGGCGCACCGGGTCGCGAGGGCAGGCTGGCCCGAATCGTGCAGCGGTTGCCCGATGCCCAGACGCTGGACCGCATCGCGTACCGCGCGACGATCTTCGGGTTCCCGGTGTTCGGCTTCGGCGTGATCTTCGGGGCGATCTGGGCCGAGGAGGCGTGGGGCCGGTACTGGGGCTGGGATCCCAAGGAGACGGTGGCGTTCATCGCATGGGTGATCTACGCCGCTTACCTGCATGCCCGTTCGACCGCGGGTTGGCGCGACCGCAAGGCCGCGTGGATCAACGTCGCCGGCTTCGTCGCGATGGTGTTCAACCTGTTCTTCATCAACCTGGTCATCACCGGGTTGCACTCGTACGCCGGGGTGGGGTGACGTTGTCCGTCGACCCCAAGCATCCGCCCGCGTCCGAACAGTCGCCAGGGTTTCGCTCGCAGCAGCGCTTCAGCGACCCGGGCGAGTCGGTGCCACCGGAGTGGACGGCGCCGACGCCGCCCCACGGTGTGCCCGTCGTTCAACTGCCTTCAACGCAGGCCCCGCCGCCTCCAGCGCAGGTGCCGCCGCTCGTCGCGCAGGTGCTGCCGCCTGGCTTGGCGATGGCCGCCGACGCCCAACCGCCGTACCTCGACCTGTCGACCGTCGCACTGCTCGGCCAGCCGAAGCGCAAGCCGACAGCCGGTTGGCGCCGGTGGCTCTACCTGTCGACCTTCACCCTCGTCAACCTGGGAGAAGGCGCGAAGGCGACGCGCCGCAAGACCATGATCTCGGAGGTGAACCGGCCCCTTCGCGGCTGCTACCGGATCGCGGTGCTGTCGCTGAAGGGTGGTGTCGGCAAGACAACCATCACAGCCACGCTTGGTGCGACGTTCGCCTCGGTTCGCGGCGACCGCGTGATCGCCGTCGACGCAAACCCGGATCGCGGCACGCTGAGCCAGAAGGTGCCGCTGGAGACCCCAGCCACCGTCCGCCACCTGTTGCGTGACGCCGAGGGGATCAGCAGCTACAGCGATGTGCGCGCTTACACCTCGCAGGGCGACAGCCGGCTGGAAGTGCTTGCGTCCGAAAGCGATCCCGCGGTGTCGGAGGCGTTCAGCTCCGACGACTACTCGCGGACGCTACAGGTGCTGGAGCGGTTCTACAGTCTCGTCCTGACCGACTGCGGGACGGGCCTGCTGCACTCCGCGATGTCGGCAGTGCTGAGCAAGGCCGACCTGCTGATCGTCATCAGCTCGGGATCGGTGGACGGGGCGCGCAGCGCGTCGGCCACGTTGGATTGGCTTGACGCACATGGCCACCAGCAGTTGGTAAGCAACTCGGTTGCCGTCATCAACGCGGTACGACCCAGATCGGGGAAGGTCGACATTCGCAAGGTCGACGATCACTTCTCGCGAAGGTGCCGTGCGGTGCTCCACGTGCCGTTCGATCCGCACCTCGAAGAGGGGGCCGAAATCAATCTTGACCGACTCAAGCCCGCGACGCGGGACGCCTTGGTGGAACTTGCCTCCGTGGTGGCAAGCGGATTTCCCGCGGCCCGTTAGCGCGGATCGCGATCCTGGCCGAGCCGGCGCAGGAAGTCGGGGTCGTCGTCCGGCCCGATCATCCTGGTCTTGGGCCGGCTCGCGGCGAAACCGCGGGACAACTTCCAGGCCGTATAGGCCAGACCCGCCAAGATGAGCACGAGGAGTATGTACGGCACCTAAAAAACCTCCTTGAGGTAAAGGATACGCGCCCTCGGTAGGCTCGGGCCCGTGGCTGATGCAGCGGGCAGGAGCGAAGCGACCGGGCGGCCCGTTTCGCGCATGTTGGTCGACGTCCTCGGCTACCTGGGCGCGCGTCTGCTCCTGACGGCCGTACTCGGGGTGGCGATCTACGCGGTGGGCCACGTGATCGGCCTCGCAGACTTCCCGGTCGCCGTGGCGGTGATGATGGCGATCGTAATCGCGTTCCCACTGGGCATCTGGGTGTTTGCGCCGTTGCGCAGGCGCGCCACGGCCAGCATCGCCGCCTTCGACGAGGGCAGGCGGCGCGACCGCGCCCAACTGCGCGCCCGGCTGCGCGGTGACGAACCACCGCCCGAGCAATGACACAGGCCCGCACGGCGTTCGGCGCGGAATTCCTTGGCGCGGAAGGGTTTCTCAACTCGCCGACGTACGGGTTGCCGCCGACTTTCCTAACCGACGAGCTCCGCGACTGCATCGGCGCGTGGCAGGCGGGCACCATGGACGCGACATCGTTCGACGAGCCGGTGCGGCAGGGTCGCGCCGGGTACGCCGCGCTGGCGGGGGTTCCCGTCGAATCGGTGGTCATGGGCGGAAGCGTCTCGGCGGTGCTCGGCTTGGTCGCGGCGGCGATACCCGACGGCAGCCGGTTGTCGACGCTGGGCGGGGAGTTCACCAGCAGCACCTTCCCATTCGCTGCGCAGGCGGGCCGCGGTGTGACGATCATCGAGTCGACCGCGGACGAGTTGGTTGCGGCGGCGGCCGGCTACGACGGCGTCATCGCGAGCGTGGTGCAGTCCGCCAACGGCCACGTGCTGGACGTCGACGCGTTGCGGGACGCGGTGGCAGGCACCGACACCCTGGTCGTGCTCGACGTCGCCCAGTCGATGGGCTGGAAGCAGCTGGACCTCGGCTGGGCGGACGTGACGGCTGCAGCGGTCTACAAGTGGCTACTGGCACCACGTGGTACCGCGTGGATGTCGTTGAGCGAGCGCGTGTCTGGACTGATGACCCCTCATGCGGCGAACTGGTACGGAGGCACGGAGCCGTGGTCGACGATCTACGGGCTGCCGCTGCGGCTCGCCGAGAGTGCGCGCCGGTTCGACACGTCACCGGCTTGGTTCGGGGCGCTGGGCGCGGGGTTGACGCTGCCGTGGCTGGCGGGGCTCGACGGGGCGGTCGTGGAAGCGCACTGCGTCGGTCTTGCCAATCGGCTGTGCAATGAACTCGAACTGCCGCAACGGGATTCGGCGATCGTGTCGGTGCCCGTTTCCGTCGTGGCCGACACCGCCGACAAGCTGCGCGCGGCGGGCATCCGGGCGTCGGTGCGCGCCGGGGCGGTGCGGGTCGGCTTCCACGTGTACAACACCGACGAGGATCTGGAGCGGTTGCTCGACGTGTTGCGGTGCTAG
>JAOPVI010000425.1 GCA_025966225.1 Mycobacterium sp.
CAGCCAAGTTAGGCTCTTCCCAGGCCGGTCACGTGCGGCGCGACGGCCGTCGTCGTGACGCCGTCGGGCCAGCGCAGCCGAACGCCCGGACCGGCCGTCAGCCGTCCGCACGCCGCGGTGGCCACCCCGTTTGGCGGGACAGGCGCCTGCGCACCTGCCCGATCGGCCGTCAGCATGGCGTAACCCGGGAAGCAGGTCAGCCAGTCCCCCATGTCGGCGCCGGCAGGTCGGGGCACCCGGGCGACGTCCAGTTCGGCGCCCGTCCCGCTGGCCTCTGCCAGCATGCCGACGGTCCCGACGACGCCGGCCATGCTGACGTCCTTGGCTGCCCTCGGCGCGATGAGCGACACCAGCGTGGCCAACTCATTGAGCTCGTCAGAACTGCGGGCGCTGCTCGAATCCCATTGTCTACCATGCTGACCCGCCCGCCAGCTGCCGTTCAGGTCGACTGTCAGCCGCAGCTCATCGGCCGCCGATCCGCCTCCGGCGGGAATTGGGGCCGAGGTTCGCCCGAAGGCAGTCACGGCTAGTGAGGCCGGAACGCCGAGCTGGGTGTGGCCGCCCAACACCGGTACCCGCCACGCCTCCGACGCCTTCGCGATGCCGCGCACGATCCGCGTCAACAACGAACGGGTGGGGGCGCCGACGGCGTCAAGCAGACCGGTGGGCGCAGCACCCATCGCCGTCAGGTCGTTGACGTTGACCAGCACCGAACACCACCCCGCCCATTCCGGATCGCGTTCCACCATGGACGGGATGATCGCATCACACGCCGCGACGAGGTCGCTTCCGGGCAGGGGCACGCCGTCGTCCCCGACGAAGCCGGCGGGCCCGAGCCCACCCGGCACGGCGCGCAACGGTGCCAGGGCATCGCCGAGGAAGGACTTGGTCGCGTCGGCCAGGCGCTGCATCCGGTCAAGAGGCCAACGCATCAGTACGTGCGGTTGGCCCGCGACCACGCAGTCGCCGCGGTCCTCCCAGCCGAGCGCATCGAACAACCTCTCGTACCGGCGCTGCACGGTGGCTTCGAAGCGCAACACGCCAGCGGATTCAGCGTGGGCGCACGCCGCTCGGACGAGTGCCGGACCGACGCCAGCGGTTCGCGCCGATTCGACGGTGACCAGTCGGCTACCCGTCCACCAACCGATGTCGGGGTCGCACACGGGCGCCAGCCGCACCCCGCCAAGGACGGATCCGTCGGTGGCCGTGGCGACGAGCACGACGGTGCGGGGATCGTCGTCGACGTCGTCGGCGTCGGTATGCGCGAACAGGTTCTGGTCGACCACGAACGAATCGCGGCGCAACCTTCGGTAGGCGGCGAGTTCGGCGAGGCCGACCGCTGGGTGGATGAGGAACCCCGGCGACGGCACGGCGTGCGCGCGGGTGCCCGCGAGGATGGACAGCTCGCGACGGCGTTGGTGGGCTTCAGCATTCGTCAGCTGCACCGCACTCACCCGCCCACGCTCTGCAGCACGCTGCATGCACCGCAGGCCGCGCAGCCGGCCTTCTGGTCGGCGCCCGCCATACCGGCAAGTCGAAGCGCCGCCGCGACCTCGCGGGACACCTTGTCGACCGTCGCCGCAGCTGGCGCATGGGCCCCGTCGACGTCGACCGCCAGCGTGCCTGGGTGCGGTCGGAACGGCACCACGAAGGGGTAGACGCCCATCGCGATGAGTTCCCTTGCGCCGCCGATCAACTCCTCAGGATCCTCCCCGAGTCCGACGAGCAGGTACGTGGACACCTGATTGCGGCCGAAGACGCGCACCGCTTCCCGCCACGCGGTTCGATACTGCGCCAGTGGCACGGTCGCCTTGCCCGGCATCCATCGCCGCCGCACCTCGTCGTCCAGCGACTCGACGTGGATGCCGATGGCGTCGGCCCCCGCGTCGCGCAGCTCGGTGATGACCGACAGGTCGGCCGGTGGCTCGCACTGCACCTGAATCGGCAACCCCGGCACGGCCGCCTTCACCGCGCGCACACAACGCGCGAGCTGCCGGGCGCCGCGGTCGGGGCCCGCCGAGGTGCCGGTCGTCATCACCATCTGGGTGACGCCGTCCAAGCGGACCGCAGCCTCGGCCACCTCGGCCAGTTCGGCAGGCCGCTTGACGGCGGTGGTCGCACCCGAGCGCAGCGACTCCTCGATCGAGCAGAACCGACAGCGCTGGTCCTCGGCGTAGCGAATGCACGTTTGCACGACGGTGGTGGCAAGCACGTTGCGGCCGTGCAGCTTGGCGATCTTCTCGTAGGCGACGCCCTCGGCTGTGCGCAGCTCGTAGAACTTGGGCCGCTCGACCACCTCGACGTCCAGGCCCGTCTCCGCTCCGTCGAACAGCACTCGGCTGCCGTCGAAGATGAACGGACTGTTGGGATTACGCGGGATGGCCGCATTGAGCCCATCGATCACCAAGTGGCCGTCGTCGCTGGGGCCCGCACCGGCCGTACGGCTGACGGGCGGGCGGCCCCTGATGCCGAGCAGGGCAAGCTCGACTCGGGTGGATGTGGACATGGGCGCTCCTAGCGTGCGATGGCGAGGCGGGGCGCCGCGTCGCTGCGGCTGTCGATGATGGCGGCGGCGACGTGTCGTGCATCGCGATCGATGCCGAGGAACCGGCCCGAACCCCAGGTGTGCATCCACGGCAACCCGATGAACGTCAAACCTTCGACATTGGTGACGCCGCGGTTCTGCATGGGCCGTCCGGCACCGTCGAAGGCACTGGCCTCGATCCAGCGGTAGTCGGGCCGATACCCGATCGCCCACACGATGCTGGTCACGCGTTCATCGGCCAGGTCGAGGCCGGTCGGCTCCGCGTCGGGCTCCCAGCCCGCGGTGTACCGAGTCGCTTCTGGTGCGGCGATCCCCTCGCGCTCGATGTACGCGTCGATGTCCGCGCAGATGGAGTTGTAGACGGAGTCCGCCTTGTCGAGGGCCGCACGCAGCGACGGCTCGAAGGCAAGCGAGGCGTCCTTGCCGTTGCTCAGCGTTCCGTATAGCCGCATGCCTTCGGCCGCGAAGCGCCGCAGGTCGATGTCGCGGCCACCGTCGCGGCCGGTGACGTAGTGGTTGGTCTTCTCGATCGCCGCCTTGCCGCCCGGATATTCGGGAGCCGGCCTGTCGTAGAGCCCCATGTCGGACAGCCACGTCATGCAGTCGCGGCCGCGGTAGGACCGCGCGACCCGCGGCGCACTGCCGACCGCGAGGTGCACTTGGCGCCCTGCCAGGTGCAGATCCTCGGCGATCTGCGCTCCCGACTGCCCCGTACCGACCACCAGCACCGCGCCGTCGGGCAGCTGATCGGCGTTGCGATACTCCTCGGAATGGAACTGCTTGATCGCGGGGTCCAAAGCTCCCGCGAACGGCGGCACCACGGGCACGGGATAACCTCCGGTTGCGACCACTGCGTGGTCACACGTCAGCACCTCTTCACCGGCGGCGGTCTGCAGTACGAGCTCGAAACCGCCTGCGGCGGCTCGGCGCAACGTGGTGACGCGGGTGTGGGTCAGCACCGGAGGCGCGAAGGTGTCCAACCATCCGGCCAGCCACTGCACCACTTCGTCGCGGGTCATGAAACCGTCGGGATCGTCGCCTTGATAGCTGTAGCCGGGCAGCTTGCAATGCCAGTTGGGCGTCACCAACGTGAAGTTGTCCCAGCGGGTGTCCGCCCAAGCGTGCACCGGCGTCTGCGCTTCGAGCACGACATGGTCGACGCCTGCCTGCCCGAGATACCAGCTGACGGAAAGGCCGGCCTGGCCGCCGCCGATGATCGCGACCGCCACATGTCCAGCGTCGGCACTCATGATTGCTCCAGTCCTGGTTGCATGGCTACGACTCGGATCGTCGCACTGGATGGGAATTTGGTTGCGGCGGACGCGATCTCCTCCTGGGTTCCCGCAGCAGAGGTGCATGCGAAGCCGTACTTGGCCCGGACCCGCTCACTGGCCTCGTGCAGCGCGTGGGTGGATCGGTCGACGAAGTCCGCGACCGTGTAGTCCGAACCGGTGGTCAAGTAGTCGTGCATCACCAGGCTCGGCGAGTAGCAGCGCTGCAGCCGACCGTCCGGCCACTGCACGTCGAACGTCATCTCAGGCATGGGCCAAATCACTTCCCGTCGCTTCGCTAGCCCCGGCCTCCTGCCACTGCCACGGGCCCTCGGCGTCGACGTCGGCGACCGGCCCGTAGACGTCGGGCCTGCGGTCGCGCAGGTGGAACATGCCCGCGCGCATGGCCCGGAAGGTGCCGTCGATGTCGACGTCCGCCACCGCCATGCCGCTGCCAAGAAGTGTCGTTGCGAGGATGTTTCCTCCCGGGTCAACCACTTTCGCGTTTCCGACGTAGCGGAGCGATCCGAACGTGCCACTCTGGTTGGACGCGATCCAGAAGACCTGGTTGTCCAACGCCCTGGCCGTGTCGAACAGGTTGAACCGGTAGGTCCAGCGGTCCTGCTGCAGATCCTCGGCCACCGCAGTGCGAGCGGCCGGCCACGCCGAAAGGCTGGCGATGATCTGTGCGCCCTTCAGCGCCATGATTCGGGCCGCCTCGGGAAAGGCTTTGTCATAACAGATCTGGAGGCCCACCCGGCCCACCGGGGTGTCGAACACGTCGTAGCCAGAGCCCGCCGAATACGACATGCCCTCACCCAACGGCTGATGCACCTTGCGGTACGTGCCGTAGACCGTGGTGCCGTCGAGCACCGCGGCGGCGTTGTAGCGAGTTTCGCCGTCGTCGTCGAGCTCGCAGAATCCGATCGCGATCACGAGGTCCCCGACGATCTGCTGGACCCGGGCGAGCTCAGGGCCGTCGATGCGGATGGCCGGCGGCAGCGACCTGGACGTGGTCTTCACGGTGTCGCCGTGGTTGCCCAACGACGACAGGTAGCCGCCGATGGCCGCCTCGGGCAGCACCAGGAAGTCGACGCCCTCCTCGCGGGCCTGGGCTGCCAGCGTTTCGATCAGCGCGTAGTTCTGCTCCAGGTCACGGGTGAAGTTGGCCGCGACTGCGGCAAGTTTGGTCATTGCGAATCCTCCTGCGCCACTTCGACTTAAACCATGTAGGTGGAGTTGATGATCGCGCCCTTGCGCGCGTAGTGGATGAGCGCGTCTTGCACGTCCAGCGGGTGCGCGGGTACGACGCCCTCGATCAGGTCCTCTTCGCGGCCGCCGTGCAGCGCCAGTCCGAACCGGCAGCAGAACACGGTGCCGCCCTCGGAGATGAACGTGCCGAGCGAGTCGTTGATGTTCTGCTCGCCAGGGAATCCGGAGTCGCCGGTCTTGGGGAAACCACGAGTGGCCAGGCAGTTGATGGCTCCTGGCCCGTAGAAGTAGATCGCCGATTCGAAGCCCTTGCGCAGGGCCCTGGTAGCCTGCAGCACCGCGACGAAACTGACCGAGGACTCGTGGGCGATGCCGTGCACCAAGGTGAAGTAGCTCTCGCCGTCCTCCGCCTGATAGTCGGGGAAGATCTTGGTCCCGCCGTAGATGTTGGACCCCTTCGGTAGGGCGGGGTGCGGGATCTCGGCGAGCGAGGTCTTGATGTTCTCGGCGATCGAATCGTCAAACGTCATGTCAAACTCCAGTTTTCGTCTTGTGTGGGGACTATGGCCAGGCCCTGGAACTCGGCCGCACTGCCTGCGGGCCCGAACTTTGGCTCATTTCGAGTACAGGCCGCCCGCGTTTCCGAATGGTCATCGCAGGATTACGTTTCGGTTATGGAGCGCTCACCGCCGACATGTGGACGTAACACGAGAGCCTCGCGGGTACGGTGAGCTCATGCCCGAAGGCGACACCGTCTACCGCACCGCGGCCAAGCTCCGTGAGGCGCTGGCCGGAAAGTCCTTGACCCGCTGCGACGTTCGCGTGCCAAAGTTCGCGACGGTCGACCTGACCGGCGTCGTGGTCGACGAGGTGATCAGCCGCGGCAAGCACCTGTTCATCCGGGTGGGCGACGCCAGCATCCACTCGCATCTGAAGATGGACGGCGCCTGGCTCGTCGGCGGCCAGCTGCGGAGGGTAGCGCCCCACAAGATCCGGATCGTGCTAGAGACTGATGACACGCGGGTCGGCGGCGTCGACCTGGGCGTGCTCGAGGTCCTGGAGCGCACGCACGACATGGACGTGGTCGCGCACCTGGGACCGGACCTGCTCGACGACGAGTGGGAGCCCCGGATCGCGGCGGCCAACCTGGTGGCCGACCCGGATCGCGGGATTGCAGAGACGCTGCTCGACCAAAGGGTGATGGCCGGGGTCGGGAACGTCTACGCCAACGAGTTGTGCTTCGTGATGGGGCATCTGCCCACCACTCCCGTGAGCGCGGTGAAGGACCCGCTGCGAATGGTGCAGCGGGCCCGGGACATGCTGTGGCTCAACCGCTCTCGCATCAACCGGACCACCACCGGAGACACCAGACCCGGCCGTGACCTGTGGGTCTACGGCCGGGTCGGGCAAGCGTGCCGACGGTGCGGCAGTCAGATCGAGTCAGACCACAGTGGTGACCGAATCTCGTTCTGGTGCCCCGTCGACCAGACCTGAGCGCGAGCAGACACAAAAGCCCCTCAATCGTGCGCTTTGAGGGGCTTTTGCGACTGCTCGCGGGAGGCGGGGCTAGCGCGGCTTGCGGGCGAGCTTGGCGATCTTGCGCACCACGGTGGCGAACTGCTTGGGCAGCGGACCCCTGTTGTATGGCACGCCGTACCGCTCGCAGATCTCCTGGATCTCTGGCGAGAGCTCGGCATGCCGGTGGGCGGGGATGTCCGGGAACAGATGGTGTTCGATCTGGAAGGACAGGTTGCCGCTGAGGATGTGAAAGAGCTTGCCACCGGTCAGGTTCGCCGAGCCGAGAATCTGGCGGAAGTACCACATGCCACGGGTCTCGTTCGCCGTCTCCTCCTTGGTGAACTCCTGTGTGCCGTCGGGGAAGTGACCGCAGAAGATGATCGCGTACGACCACACGTTGCGCATCAGGTTGGCGGTCGTGTTGCCGGCGAACACCCAGGGCGCGAACGGGCCGGCCAGCAGCGGGAAGGCCACGTAGTCCTTCAGCGTCTGCTGCTTCACCTTCTTCCAGATGCCTGCCAGGATTTCGCGTTTGTCGGCGATGCTGATCTCGCCGGAACGGATGCGCTCGGTCTCCAACTCGTGCAGCGCGACGCCGTACTGAAAGAACACCATCAGCAGGAACGCGTAGACGAGGTTGCCGCGGTAGTACGGACCCCACCGCTGATCCTCGCTCATCCGCAGGATGCCGTAGCCGATGTCGCGGTCCATGTCGACGATGTTGGTGTGGGTGTGGTGCATGTAGTTGTGCGAATGCCGCCATTGGTCGCTCGGGCAGGCCGAGTCCCATTCGAAGTTGCGGCCCGTCAGCGCGGGATCGCCCATCCAGTCGTACTGGCCGTGCATGACGTTGTGGCCGATCTCCATGTTGTCCAAGATCTTCGAGATCCCCAGCATCGCCGTGCCCGCCAACCAGAAGGGCGGAAAGATGCCGCCGAAGAGCAGGGCGCGGCCGCCGACTTCGAGCCCACGCTGGGCCTTGATGATCCGGCGGATGTAGGCGGCGTCGCGCTCGCCGAGGTCCGCGAATACGCGTTCGCGGATGGCGTCGAGCTCGCACCCGAACTCCTCGGCCATTTCCGGCGTCATGGTGACGGTCTGGCCCGCGACGACCTTGGTGATGGCCTCTTGGATCGCCTTGGGCTCGTCGATGGTCTCTTCAGTGATCTCGTCACGTGTGCGTTCGAGCATGGCAGTCATGGCAAGTCCTTTCTCGTACGGTTCGGTTGAGGGTGGGTTAGAGGGCTAGTTGGACGTCGCCGACGGGTGCGGTGATGCAGATCTGCACGTCCTCCTCGTCGGCGGTCGACAAGGTTCCGGTGATCAGGTTCTTGACGGCGCCGCTGGTCTTGCGGCGGGTGCAGGTGTGGCAGATGCCCATCCGGCATCCGTTCTCGGGCCGCAGACCTGCGGCCTCGGCCTGCTCGAGCAAGGAGCGTCCGTCGTCGGTGACTTTGACGCCGCTATCGGCAAACGACACCAGTCCCCCCGACGCTTCGGCAGTCACCTCGAACACGGGAGGGACGAAACTCTCGGACTGGGCCTCCGGGCACTGCTCGCGCACCGCGTCGACGAGCGCCGTCGGGCCGCACACGAAGACTGCGTCCGCGTCTGGCATCGCCGCAGCCAGGTGGTCGGCGTCGAACTTGCCCATCAGCTCACCGCCTCCGGTGCGGGTGTAACCACGCAGCACCCGGACTCCGGTCATCGCGCCGAGCTCGTCCGCGTAGCAGGCCTCGTCGGCACTGCGGGCGTAGTGCACGAACGCAACCTCGCCGTCATACCGCTCGTCCGTCAGCGTGCGGAGCATCGACATCACCGGGGTGATGCCGCTGCCGCCGGAGACGAAGAGGATGCGCCGGGGCCGTTCGGCCGGGAGTACGAACTCCCCGCCGCCGGCCGTCAGGCCGACGACCATGCCGGGCTGCGCATTGCGGTGCAGGTAGTTGGAGACCAGGCCGCCCTCGTGGACGCCGATGGTCAGTTCGATGAACCTGTCCCCCTCGGCATTGGCAGGCGAATAACAACGGGTCTGCCTGCGGCCGTCGACCTCGACGGTCAGTACGACGTGCTGACCGGCGCGCAGGGGGCCTGCGGCAGTGAACACCGCGTTCGGTTCGAGCGTCAACGTGACGCTGCGTGGGGTGTCGCGGCGGACCGCGACGACCTTGGCGCGGGCCTCGCCGATGGTCCAGGTCGGCTCGACGAGCTCGGTGTATCGGTCAACGCCATGAGGTCCGGTGAGGAGGTCTACGAGGGTGGAGCGCAGCACTCGGTCCCGGAGGCGCGGCTTCAAAGTTTGAGTGAACATGTGTATACCGTGCGCCTGTCGGTCTTGATCCGTCAATGGTTCCGTCCCTGGTTGTGGTAGGTTTCACAAAGTGAACAGTCGTACGCCTAGTTCACGAACGTCGCGATCCGAGCGTTCGGGGCGCTCCCGGGACAATCCGTCAAGGGAGGAGCGCAAGGAGGCGACGCGGCGGGCCATCGTGGCGGCCGCACTACGGCTTCTCGAAGAGCGCAGCTTCAGCGCGCTCAGCCTGCGCGAAGTCACCCGCGAGGCCGGTATCGTGCCAGCGGCGTTCTACCGCCACTTCGACTCGATGGAAGCACTGGGCCTGGTGCTCATCGACGAATCCTTCCGCGCGTTGCGCGACATGCTGCGTGGCGCCCGCGCCGGCAAGCTCGACCCGAACAGAATCATCGAATCAACCGTCGACATCCTGGTTGCCGGGGTAGCCGAGCGCCGCGAGCACTGGCGCTTCATCGGCCGCGAGCGCAACAGCGGGGTCACGGTGCTGCGCTACGCCATCCGCACCGAAATTCGGCTGATCACCTCGGAGTTGGCGATCGACCTGACCCGCTTCCCCGGACTGAACACGTGGAGCGCCGAGGACCTCAACATCCTGTCCAGCCTGTTCGTCAATTCGATGATCTCCATCGCCGAAGCCATCGAGGACGCGGCCGATCAGACCGCGCTCGACGAGATCAAGCGGACCGCGGTGAAACAACTGCGGCTGATCGTCGTCGGGATCACCGGATGGCACAGCACCGACTAGGTCGGCAATAGTGTGAGCGCATGCCGGATCTCGAACTCACCCGCCCGCGCCCCGACGTCGCTCTGATCACGCTCAACCGCCCCGAGAAGCTCAACGCGCTGAACTACGGCCTGGTCGAGGCCTTGCACGTCACCCTGGAGCAGTTGAACGCCGACAACGACTGTCGCGTCGTGGTGCTCACTGGCGCGGGGCGAGGATTCTGCTCCGGACTCGACCTGACGGACCCGTTCCCGGATGAGGCGAAGGCCGGGCTGGAGTTCCCCCGCTCGAGCCTGCGCTGGCAGGAGCGCATCGCCGAACTGACCACGCGCCTCATCCGAATGCGGCAACCGGTGATCGCCGCGGTCAACGGGCCCGCGTACGGCGGCGGGTTCGCGATCGCGATGGCGTGCGACCTCCGCATCGCGTCGTCGTCGGCCCGGTTCTGCACGCAGTTCATCAAACTCGGGCTCGGCGGCTGCGACATCGGGGTCAGCTACACACTGCCGCGCATCGTGGGGTCGGGTCAGGCCTTCGATCTCATCCTCACCGCTCGCACGGTGGAGGCCGACGAGGCGCTGCGAATCGGCCTGGTGTCGCGGTTGTCCGACGCCTCGGTAGCCGACGATGCGCTGGAGCTCGCCGAAACACTTTGCAGCTACGGCAAGTTCGGGGTCGAATCCACCAAGCAGGTGCTGTGGGCCAATCTCGAAGCGCCCAGCCTGGAGGCGGCGCTGCACGTCGAGAACCGCAGCCAGATCCTGGCCTCGACGAGCGGTGAGCTCAAGGAGGCGACGGCCGCCTTCGCGACTCGCAAGAAGGACTAGCGGGACGTGTATCCACCGATCGAGCCGTACGCGTCGGGCTTTCTCGACGTGGGCGATGGGCAACGGGTCTACTGGGATACCTGCGGCAATCCGGATGGATTTGATACAAGCGCGAACGTGCGCAAACTCGCGAAAATGGGCGGCGTGTCGCCCGCAGACACGCACGCTCGCGGAGAGGGGGTTACCCGCACGGAGGGGCTAGCGGGGGGTGCCGCCGCCATCGACGATCACCACGGTGCCCGTGATGTAACTGCCTGCGTCCGAGCACAACAGCAGCGCGGCGCCGACCATCTCGTCGGGCGCGGCAAGCCGCTTCATCAGCGTGCCACCGACCATGCCATCGATCGCCTGCTGTGGGTTGTTGCGCATCATGTCGGTGTCGACCGGTCCGGGCGCGAGCGCGTTCACCCGGATGCCGTCGCGGACGAACCCCGCGGCCATCGACCTGGTGTACGACATCATCGCGGCCTTGGTCGACACGTAGAAGGACATGTCCGCGGAAAAGTTGAATGCGCCGACCGAGACGATGTTCAGTACCGCGGCGGACGAGCTGGCCTTGAGGTGCGGGAGCGCCTTCTGCACGAGGAACACCGGTCCACGCTGGTTCACCTCGTACGACTTGGTCATGGCCTCCGGCGTCAGCTCGCCAAGCGGCTGAGCCAGCGCGTTGGCCGCGTTGTTGACCACCACGTCGACGCCGCCGAACTCAGCGACCGTGCGGTCGACGAGCGCGTCGAGGTCCTCGAGGCTGCCCGTGTGGGCGGCCACGCCGACGGCCTGGCCGCCGAGCCCGCGTAGGTGCTTGGCGGCCTCCTCGCAGGCGTCGGCCTTCCTGCTGGCGACCACGACGCGAGCTCCTGCGAGCACGAAGCCCTCTGCGAGTGCGAGTCCGATGCCGCGCGTACCGCCCGTGACGATTACGGTGCGGTCGGTCATGTCGAAGAGTCGGTCGAACGACGTGCGATCCATTTCGTCAGTAGACCACGCTCCAGATCTGGGGCCGTCGTGGCTATGTTCGACGTATGAAGCGCGATACTCCCCGAGCGAATTCGATTCTCGCCGCGGTCGCGGTGGCCCGTGTCGGCGTCGGCGCCGCGATGATCCTGGCGCCAGGCCGGTTCTTCCGCGCCGGCTCGGGTACCGAGACGCTGCTGATGAAGACCGTCGGCATCCGCGACGTGGTGCTCGGATCGGGTGCGTGCAACGCGTGGGCAAGCGGCGGTCAAGCGGACTTTCGACGATGGGCGGCCGTCGGGTTGCTCAGCGACAGTGCCGACCTGGTGCTCGGGCTTCGCAGCACGCCGCTCGTCGGTTCGAGGAGCGCGATGATCGCGGCGCTGTCGCCGGTACCGTTCCTGGCCGCGGAGATCTTCGGGCTCACTCGCTAGGAGAACACGTCGCGGTGAGCGGCGACGTACTGCTCGACGGTCTGCGCCGGTCGGCCCAAGATCTGCTGGACGTCGTCGGTGGCACGGTTGTAGCGGTCCTCGCGATGGAGTCGCGCCATGGTCGAGATGTGTTGTGCCACATGGTCGGGAAGTCCCGCCTCCGCCAACTGTTGACCCAAGCCATCGGCTGGCATGTCCTCGGCGGCGATCGGCCGGCCCAGCGCCCGACTGAACTGTTCGGCGAGCCCGGCAATGTCCAATACCTGCGGCCCGGTCAACTCGTAGACGTGGCCGGCACGGCCCTCCGGTTCGCGCAACAACGCGGCGACGACGTGAGCCACGTCGGTGGCCGCGATCGGTGAGGTGCGCCCGTCGCCGAACGGAAGCGCCAGCACCCCCCGCTCACGGACCGAGCGGGCCCCGAGCACGGTGAACAGCGGATTGTCGAGGAAGGCGGTCGGGCGGACGTGAATCACCGGCACGCCCGACCAGGTCAAGATGTGCTCGGCCAGCCAGTGCCAGCGTTGGTGGCGGGACTCCTCGGTGCTGGTCAACGTCATCTGCGAGACGGTCATCTGCGATATGTTCACCAGCACCTGCAACCCGCCGCGTTCGTTGCCAACGGCGGCGACCACGGACGCCGCCTCCAGGTACTCGGACGACACGCTCATGTTGAAGAACATGCGGGTGACGCCGCGCATGGCGTTCGCGACGTCCAGCGGTGAGGTCAGGTCGCCGACGACGACCTCGGCGCCGAGCTCACGCAGCCGGTCGGCCCGCGCATCCTCACGGCGCACCATGGCGCGGACCGGCTGGCCGTGCGCGCGCAATTCCTCCACGACGGAGCGGCTGACGCTGCCGACCCCGCCACCTGCGCCGGTGATGAGGAAC
>JAOPVI010000004.1 GCA_025966225.1 Mycobacterium sp.
CTCGGGTGCCAACACGGCCCGGAGCCGGTGGTCGCGATCGTGGTCGGTGGGCGGCGTCGCGAGGATGTAGCCGAGCGCCCGGCCGACCGTCGCCGTGAAGGTCACACCGTTGGTTCGGACGTCGTCCAACCACGCGCCCGCTGAGAAGCGATCGCGCAGCACCAGCCGGCACCCGTTTGCCAGGGCGGGGAACAGCGTTGCGTTGAGCGCGTTCCCATGGGCCAGCGTCAACGGGCAGTAGAGCACGGCCTTCGGGCCGAAACCCATTGCGCCCGCGATGCGTGCGAGCCTGGATTGGCTGCATTTGACGGCCTTGGGCGCCGAGGTGGAGCCGGAGGTGAAGATCAAGAAGAGCAACGCGGACGGCGGCGGATCGACGTCGGGGAGCAAGGCGCCCGCGAATGCGTTCCACGGGGCGTCGTCCAGCGCAACGTAGTCCTCGACGAGCGGGCCCAGCGTGGCGTCGGAGATGACCAGTTGGCACGCCGCGTGTTCGATGTCGCGCGCCAACTCCGCACCGCGACGTGTCGAGTTCACCCCGACGATGCACGCTTCGGCCAGCGCCGCTCCGAAGATCGCAAACACGTACTCCGGCACGTTCGGTAGCAGCACTCCCACGTGCGGCGGTCGTTCGGGATCCAGCGTCGCACGCATCCACGCGGCCCGGGTGGCGGCCTCGGCGACCACCTGACGCCAGGTCCACGACCGCCCCTCGTACACGAGCCCGACGTTGTCGTCCTCCGCGCGCGCCCGGAGCATCGCGGCGACGCTGGGCGCCGTCATGTGGATTCAGCCGTCGGGCACACGCGAAGACTCCTGAGATTCATCGCTCCACGATTGCGCGGAGAAGCATCTTTATGACAATAGCAATTTAGTAAAAATAGCGTTGCACGATCGGGTCACCATCGGCCGACGAACCCGGTGAGGCCGCGGACCACGCGAAGCAGGTGATGGCGGGCGGCCTCACGTGGAGTCGTGTCCCCACGCAGACCCAACTCCGCGAACATCCAACAGGTGGACAGGATGGTGCTGGCATCGAGCTGGGGATCCGTCTCGGGGAACTCTCCGGCCGCCAAGCCGTCGGTCAGACACCGAAACAGGGCGTTCAACTGCACGCGCACGATCGAACTGAACTCGGTCGGGTAGGCGTTCCGCAGCCAGAATCCGTTGCGCCACAGCGCTTCGACGTGCAGCTCGCCGGTACGGGAGTACAGCCGATCCAGGAAGTCGTCGATCCACAGGCCTACCGCCGCACTGGGCCGACGCGCTTGGGCCATCTTCGACTCCAGCGCCTCGCTCGCGGCGCGCGTCTGCCTCAGCCAGGTGGCGACCAGGAACTGATCCTTGGACTCGAAGTGCCGGTAGAACGCCCGGGTGCCCAACCCGGCCTCTTGCAGCAATGAACTCAGCGTGACGGCCTCGATGCCGTCGCGGGCGATGACAGCCACCGCCGCGTCGAACAGCAGCCCCAACTCGTGCTCCTCCGGCGGAGCCTTCGGACCGCGTCGCGCCGCTGCCATCAATGCGCAAGGACGGCGTCGGAAACACGCTGCCGATGCCAACTGCTGGTGCCGAAGAGCACGTCGTTCTGCTTGGCGCGCTTGAACAGGAGCTGGGGCGAAGCTTCCCAGGTGAAGCCAACGGCGCCGTGCACCTGAATCGCCTGAGATGTCACCGCGACCGCGCCCTCACCCAGGTGAGACTTGGCGATCGCTGCACTGTCCGACCGTTGCGGGTCGTTGACGTCGGAAGCCCACGCCGCGAAATGGACTCCGACCCTGCCCATCTCGACGTGGTGGAGCATGTCGACGAACTTGTGCTGAATCACCTGATGCGAGGCGATCGGCACGTCGAACTGAACTCTGCTCTTGGCATACGCCACGGAGAGCGCAATCGCGCGATCGCAGACGCCGACCAGTTCGGCGGCCAGCGCCACCGCACCGTCATCGGCGAGCCGACGCCACAGCTTGGAGTGGTCCCCCGTGGGGCCCATCGGCTCGGCGACGACGTGGTCGAGATCCAGCATCACGCCACGGCGGCTGGGGTCCAGCATCGGCGACGCGTGGACGTCGAGGTCGCGAACGAGGAAGGAGCCGATGCCGTCCTCGATGCGGGCGGCGACGATGACCCAGTCAGCCGTGTCGGCGTCGAGGACAACGGCTTTGGTTCCGACGAGCTGCCAGGTGTTGCCCTTGCGGACGGCCCTGGTGCGCACGCGGTCGACGAGGTCGCCGTGCCCTTGCTCCTCCAGCGCTACCGTGCCCCGCTGCTCACCCTTCGCCAGCGGGACCAGGAGGTCGTGCGAACCGAGCAGCTTGGCCATGGTGACGGCCAGCACCGCCGAAGAAAGGAACGGGCCGGGCATGACGACTCTGCCCAGCTCTTCGAGCACGACCACCGCATCGACGAGCGAGCGGCCCAGCCCGCCCTGCTCCTCGGGGATCAGAAGGCCCGGCCAGCCCAGGCCGACGATCGTGGCCCACATCGACTCCATGACCGCGGTATCCCCGTCGTCGATGACGGCGCGGATGCTGCCCGCGTCCTCGAAGCCGGTGACGACCGCGCGAACGCTGTCCCGCATGGCCTCTTGCTCGGCGGAAAAGGTGAAGTCCATGAAGGGAACCTATACTGAAAACGTGGATTTCAGTATAACCGAAGAAGACGAAGCCTTCCGCGCCGAGCTGCGCACGTGGCTGGACGAATACCTGCCACCATTTCTCGCCGAGTGGAGCGACGGCGGTGATCCGGCGAAAGATGTTGGCGCCGTTGGATTCAACCGCAGTCAGGAGCGGCGCAAAGCGTGGCAGCGCCTGCTCAACGAGGGCCGATGGGCAGCCATCAACTGGCCCAAGGAATGGAACGGTCGGGAGGCGACGCCGGTACAGAACACCATCTACTCCGAGGAGCTGGCCCGCGTTCGGACCCCTGCCGTCTACAACCCCAACGGGTTGTGGCAAATCGGGCCGGTGATCATTGCCAACGGCACAGAAGAGCAGAAGCAGCGCTGGCTTCCCAGCATCCTGTCGGCCGACGTCCACTGGTGCCAGGGCTTCAGCGAGCCCGAAT
>JAOPVI010000088.1 GCA_025966225.1 Mycobacterium sp.
TCAACATCGACGTCACCGCCTACCGCGACGGCGTGCACGGCGACACCAACGCCACCTTCCTTGCCGGCGACGTATCCGAGGAGCATCGGCTGCTCGTCGAACGCACGCACGAGGCCACCATGCGCGCCATCAAGGCCGTCAAGCCCGGCCGGGCGCTCTCGGTCGTCGGACGCGTGATCGAGTCCTACGCGAACCGCTTCGGCTACCGCGTCGTTCGTGACTTCACCGGCCACGGCATCGGCACCACGTTCCACAACGGACTGGTCGTGCTGCACTACGACCAACCGGAGGTGGACACGATTCTGGAGCCCGGCATGACGTTCACCATCGAACCGATGATCAACCTCGGCTCGCTGGACTACGAGATCTGGGACGACGGCTGGACGGTCGCCACCGTCGACAAGAAGTGGACCGCACAGTTCGAGCACACCCTGGTGGTCACCGACGACGGCGCCGAGATCCTGACGCTGGCCGAGTGACTCGCCCGGCGCGAACAGACGCAAAAGCCCCCGACACGCCGGTGAATGAGGGGCTTTTGCGTCTGCTCGCGAGGGAATCGTGAGCGGCGCGCTGCTCATCGCGGGCACCACCTCCGACGCGGGTAAGTCGATGGTCGTGGCCGGACTGTGTCGGCTGTTGGCGCGCAAGGGGATTCGCGTCGCGCCGTTCAAGGCGCAGAACATGTCGAACAACTCGGCGGTCACCGTCGACGGTGGCGAGATCGGCCGCGCCCAGGCGATGCAAGCCAGGGCGGCGGGGCTGGCGCCAAGTATCCGGTTCAACCCGATCCTGCTCAAGCCGGGCAGTGACCGGACGTCGCAACTCGTCGTACGCGGGCGGGTCGCCGGTTCGGTCGGCGCGGCCGACTACTTCACCCATCGGGCTCGGCTGGCCGACGTGGTGGCGGCCGAACTCGGTTCGCTGCGAAGCGAGTTCGACGTGGTCATCTGCGAAGGAGCCGGATCGCCTGCCGAGCTCAACCTGCGGGCCACCGATCTGGCCAACATGGGACTGGCCAGAGCCGCCGAGCTGCCCGTCGTCGTGGTCGGTGACATCGATCGCGGCGGCCTGTTGGCGCATCTTTTCGGCACCGTCGCCGTGCTCGAGCCCGCCGACCAACGGCTCATCTCAGGCTTCGTCGTCAACAAGTTCCGTGGTGATCCGGCACTGTTGGCCCCCGGCCTCGACCAGCTGGCCGAGCTCACCGGCCGACCTACCTATGGGGTGATTCCCTACAGCGATCAGCTGTGGCTGGACGCCGAGGATTCGTTGTCGGTGCAGCCGCACCGCATCGTCGGTGAGCCGCAGCCGCCTCGCGGCGCGGACTGGCTGAAGGTGGCGGCGGTCCGCCTGCCCCGAATCTCGAACACGACGGACGTCGAGGCGCTGGCCTGCGAGCCCGGAGTGCTGGTCCGATGGATCACCGACCCCGCCGACCTTGCCGACGCCGACGTCGTGGTGCTGCCGGGTAGCAAGTCCACGGTGGCCGACCTCGGATGGTTGCGCGAATGCGGGCTCGCGGCCGCAATAGTCGGGCACGCCGCGGCGGGCCGACCCGTGCTCGGGGTGTGCGGCGGGTTCCAGATGTTGTGCCGGGTCATCGACGACGTGATCGAGTCGAAGTCCGGCGTCGTCGACGGGCTTGGCTTGCTCGATGCCGACATCGCCTTCACCACCGAAAAGACCGTGAAGTCCTGGGGCGGGCACCGGGACGTTCCGCTCCACGGCTACGAGATCCACCACGGTCAGGTCGTTCGCAACACCGAAGCGGACTGGCTGGGCTCGGACACGCCGATCGGCATCCGACGCGGCGCGGTCTTTGGCACCCACTGGCACGGGCTGCTCGACAACGACGACCTGCGCCGGGCGTGGCTGACGGAGGCCGCGGCGGCTGCGGGCCGCTCGGGCTTCGTCGTCGCCGACGACGTCAACGTGTCCGAATCCCGTGAAAGACAACTCGACCTGATGGCCGATCTGCTTGCCGCGCACCTCGACGTCGATGCAGTCATGGACCTGTTGGCAAACGGCGTGCCTGCCCGGCCGACCATCACGACGGCACTAGCGGGCAAGTAACGTCAGGACACCACGATTCCCGTCAAAGGGACGCTGCCGCAGACGTTTCTGGACATCTCCGTGAACATGTGCAGCGGCTCGAACCCCGCTGACGACTCCGGGTTAGAGACGGGTGAAAACCGTGCCGAACATGATCACGGACGCTAACGTGGCTCAATGCCTTCGTCCATGGTCACCGTCGACGGGTTTTCGGCGACCGTCGATGTGTCGGGCCCCGACAAGGGGTCGGTCGTCGTGCTGCTCGGGGCGGCGCACCAGGGCCCCGCCGCCTATGACGCCATCTGTCAACGGCTGCACACTGCGTCGCTGCGGACGATCGTCATCGGGCCCGACCCACGGTTGAGCGCCAAGGCAGTCGTGGGCATCCTGGACGCGCTGGAAGTGCGCTGGGCGCTGTTGGTCGGGGACCGCATCGGCGGAGAACTGGCCTGGGAGCTCGCCGCGACTCGGCTGGACCGGTTCATCGGTTTGGTCGTCATCGATCGTGGGCATCCGCGCATTGCCGACCAGGCCGGGGTCGTGCGCGACGAGCACTGCCCGCCCGTCGAGGTCAACACCACCGCGTTGGTCAGCACGCCTGCCGCGCGCGCCGTCGCCAAGGCGAGTCAGCGCTACGTCTACGGCGACTACCGGATGGTCGAACTGCTCGGCAGGCGCAACGCCCAAGAGTCCACTGCGCAGCTGGCTGCGGAGATCGTGATGCGCACCAGCACCTGGTGACGCCGCACTCGTCTGTTGCAGATGTGGGCGCAGTGGCACCCGTGCCCCGTGCGATTCACGCCGCGAATAACCTGGGGATAAGTCTCGCGGCGTCGGTGCTGCTGTCGTCGTACGTCTCTATTCTTCGCGTATGTTCTCGCCCCAGGGCTTCGACCTCGACGTCGATGAGCTACTCGCTCAATTCAGCAGTGCGACGATACAGCGCGGCTTGCTCTACGCCGAACAGGGCCGAGTGCGCACGACGAAGTGGCGCGATGATGGGCTCGAACTCACCGGGCGCTGTTCCGGTTCCGGCGCCAACGTGTACCGCGTCAGCGCCACCTTCGAGTACGTCGACGGTGGGCTCCGGCTTTCGTGGATCGATTGCTCGTGTCCGATCGGCACCTACTGCAAACACGCCGTCGCGCTGCTGGTAGCCGTCGACGCCGGCGATTCGCGATCGCCCGACGCCGACCGGTGGCGCGCCGTCATCACCAAGGTCGTGGATGAGCTGGCACCACCGGGAAGCGACGCCGGTTTGCCGATCGGCTTGGAGTTCTCCATCGCACCACCCACGCGGTACCGTCCCGGCGCCGCGATCGCGCTACGTCCCGTCACCCTCGGCAAACGCGGGAACTGGATCAAGGCCGGTCTGAACTGGCAAGGCCTTTCGTATCAAGCCGACGCCGCGGAATTCGATCGGCGCCAGCATCTGGCGGTGAGCGCCTTCGCCAGCGAGTTTTCCCGACCCGGCCTCGTGCCGATCGGCGACGCGATGACGATCACCGCCGTGCCCCCAGCCTTCTGGTCGCGGTTGGACGATGCCGTGAACGCCGGCGTCACGATGGTGGCCGGGCTGGGTCTGCAGGCAGTCGACTTCATCAAAAGCGCGCGGCTGCGGCTCGACTTCGCCTCGGACGGGGCAGGAGGCGCCAACATGTCGGTGGCGCTGTTCGTGGATGGCGAGCGGTGTGATCCCTATGGGATTGGTCTGATCGGTGGGCCTGCTCCACACGGGATGTTCGAGGTCGTCGACGGCGTGTTGCGGCTTGGCCGGTTCGATCCGTTGCCCGGACGTACCACCGCTGAGCTCATCGCCCGCGATCAACGCGTACACATCCCCGCCGAGACGGTCGCGGAGTTCTCGCTTGACTTCCTCCCGCGGTTGGTCGACGTCGCGCAGGTGGAGATCGAGCAGGGCCTGTTCACTCCGCCGACCATCAGCGGACCGTTGCCGGTGCTGACGCTGAAGTTCCACCAGGCCGGTGCCCGCGCCTTCTGGAGCACGCGTTACGAGCTCAACGACACACACCACGATTTCGACCCCGGTTCAGAGCCGCGGCGGACGGGTTACCGCGACGCGGGCGCCGAGGACCTTGCCTGGGAACGTGTCATCCCGGCGCTGCGGGCCGTCGCGGCCGCCGCTCGCACCTGGAAACAGCAAGCCGCAGGCCGCCACTTCGAGTGGACGGCACACCGATCGCCGAATGCCGCGCTCATCGAGGAACTACGAGCGATCATCCAGTCCCGTGACGCGGCAGGCGCAGCTGCGGTGGCGTCGCTGGCAACGCTACGTTCGGGCGCCGACTTGACGCTGGTCGAGGCCGCGGTGCTGTGCGGCGAACTCCTGCCACAGCTGGCCTGCCGCGATGCCTTCACGGTCGAGCTGGACCAGAATGCACCTAGATTCCGCGCCGCCGACACTGATCCGCAGCTGGAGTTCAGCAGTGACGGCGAGCCGGTGCGCAATGACTGGTTCGACCTGGACATCACCGTACAGATCGACGGGCACCAGCTGCCCATCGCCGCGGTAATCGCGGAATTGGCCTCAGGCGCAACGCATATGCTATTGCCCAACGGAGTCTACTTCCGCCTCGACACCCCGGAAATCCTCCGCCTGCGAGCACTCATCGAGGAAGCTCGCGCGCTCGGCGAGATCGAGGGCGACAAGGTCAACGCCGGATCGCTCAACGTCACCCTTTGGGAGGAGTTACTCAGCCTCGGGGTCGTCGACAAGCAGATGGCCAGCTGGCAGGAAACTCTGACACGACTGGTCACGGCGCGGCCGCCGGTTCAGGTCGAGGTGCCCCACGGCCTCGATGCCACGCTGCGCGACTACCAGAGAGACGGCCTGAATTGGCTATCGTTTCTGTGGGACCACGAACTTGGTGGCGTGCTCGCCGACGACATGGGCCTGGGCAAGACGGTGCAGACCCTCGCCCTCATCGCACGCGTCGCCGAGGGGGGAACTCGGCGATTTCTCGTGGTCGCGCCGACCAGCGTGGTCACCAATTGGACCGCCGAGTGCCGCAAGTTCACTCCCGGGCTGACCGCGGTGGCCGTCACCAGCACTGAACGGCGATCGGGCACCTCGCTGGCGGAGCAGGTAGAGGGTGCCGACATCGTCGTCACCTCTTACGCGTTGCTGCGCATCGACTTCGAGGCGTACGCCGGCATCGACTGGGCGGGAGTCATTCTCGACGAGGCTCAATTCGTGAAGAACCACGCGAGCAAGACGCACCAGTGCGTGCGTCGGCTCGACGCCCGATTCAAGTTGGCCATCACCGGCACACCCATGGAGAACAACCTGATGGAGCTGTGGGCGCTATTGTCGATCACGGCACCGGGCCTCTTCCCGTCGCCCAAGGGCTTCACCGACTACTTCCGCAAGCCGATCGAGTCGGGAAGCGACAAGGAACGGTTGGCCGTGCTGCGCCGCCGGATCAAGCCGGTGATGCTGCGCCGAACCAAGGGCCAGGTCGCAGCAGAGCTGCCGCCGAAGCAGGAACAGGTCCTATCCCTCGACCTCGGTGCCAAACACCGTAGGATCTACGACACCCGAATGGCCCGTGAGCGCCAGAAGGTGCTCGGGCTACTTGGCGACTGGGAGAAGAACCGGTTTCAGGTCTTTCGATCGTTGACGCTGTTACGGCAGCTGAGCCTCCACGCCGGGTTGGTCGAAGAGTCCAACCTAGACGTCGGCGCGGCGAAGGTCGACTTCCTGGCAGAGCAGCTGCCCGAGTTGGTGGCCGAAGGGCATAGCGCGCTGGTCTTCAGCCAGTTCACCGGATTCCTCGACATCTTGCGAAATCAACTGGACGCGGTCGGCATCAGTTACAGCTATCTGGACGGATCATTGAGTCGCCGCCAGCGGGACGCTTCGGTTCGAAGTTTCCGGGCGGGCACCAACCAGGTGTTCCTGATCAGCCTCAAGGCCGGCGGCTTCGGACTGAACCTCACGGAAGCCGACTACTGCTTCGTCTGTGACCCGTGGTGGAATCCGGCTGCCGAGGCTCAGGCCATTGACCGGACCCATCGCATCGGTCAGACGCGGCCGGTCACCATCTATCGGCTCGTCTCGCAGGGCACCATCGAGGAGAAGGTGGTCGCGCTACAGGAGCGAAAACGCGGACTCTTTGCCGCCGTCGTCGACGAGGGCGACGTCTTCGGGTCGGCCATCACTGCATCGGACGTGCGAGAGCTCTTCGGCTAGCACGTCATTCGCACGATCTCCATACGTCGCTTATGCGCACCAGCAACTTGCTGAACTCCGCCCTTTCAAGGCACCGAGCCCCTCGGCCGTGCGGCGTGAGGGGCCCGGGGGACCGAGGTGTCAGACCTATTTGTCGAGGATGATTTCCTCGCCGGAGTCCGTCACCTCGACCTGCTTGATCGGGCCGGTGAACCACTTCTTCACCGAGGCGTGCCAGTAGATGTACAGCAGGATCAGCACGGCACCGACGAGCAGCGGGGTGTAGTTCACGTACTTCCACTCGAACGGGGTCTCCGGGTCCGACGCTCCGATGATGCTGCGCAGCCACTCGGGAGTGCCGCCGATCGCAGTCGGGAACATCGCGATAAAAGACGTGATGACGATCTCGATCAGGGCGAGCGGCGCCATCCACTTGTGGTGTCCACGCAGATTCCACTTGCCGACGGGGAATGAGTCGCCGGCCTTCCAGCGGTAGTAGATCGGCACGGCGAAGCACAGATACAGGCCGACGACGCCGATGGACACCACCGCGAAGAACGCGATCGGCACCGGAGCGCCGCCGATGTCGACCTTGACCAGGGCGGGCAGCGTGATGAGCGCCGCCAGCGTCGCGGTGACGATGACCGCGTTGGCCGGGATCCTGTTCTTGCTGACCTTGGACCACAGCTGGTGGCCGGGCACGGCGCGGTCCCGGCTGAACGCGAACAGCATGCGCGAACTGCTGGTCTGGCAGGCCGTGGTGCAGAACAGCTGGCCTGCGGTCGAGATCAGCAGCACGATGCCGACCCACTTGGAGTCCATCGCCTGCGCGAAGATCACCGCGACGGCACCGCCGCCCTTGGACACCGCGTCCGAGTCCTGCACGGCGAACAGGAAGGCCAGCAGCAGGATCCAGCCGCCGATCGCCGAGTAGAAGATCGACCGCCAGATGCCCTTGGCCGCCCCGTCGGCGGCGCTCTTGGTCTCTTCGGACAAGTGCGCTGAGGCGTCGTAGCCGGTGATCGTGTATTGGGTCAGGATGGCCGAGATGGGCAGCACGAAGAACATCCAGCCCGCGCCCTTGTCGGTGCCGAAGATACCGCTGTTGTTGATGGTCTTCGCGAACACGTCACCGAAGCTCGCATGGTGCTCGGGAACCAGGAACAGGATGAGGATGACGGCCGCGGCGCCCGCGACGTGCCACCACACGGAGACGTTGTTGATGACGGCCAGCAGATGCGACGAGAAGATGTTGATCGTCGCCGACAACGCCAGGATGACGACGAAGAGGATGAACGTTCTCGTCAGGCTGTAGCCGGCCAACCACGTCTCGCTGAACGTGCCAAGCGTGAGGTCCAGGAACGTGGCGGCGCCGTAGGACACCGACGCCAGGATGGCGATCAGGCCGATCAGGTTGAGCCACCCGGTGTAGTAGCCGGCCTTCGCGCCGCCGAGCTTGCTCGCCCACCAGTAGATGCCACCCGAGGTCGGGTATGCCGAGACCAGCTCGGACATGCACAGCCCGATGATCAGGATGAAGACCGAGATGATCGGCCAGCCCCAGGCGATGGCCGCCGGGCCGCCGTTGTTCCAGCCAAGGCCGAACGAGGTGAAGCAGCCCGCCAGGATGGAGATGATCGAGAACGAGATGGCGAAGTTACTGAATCCGGACCAGGACCGGTTGAGTTCCTGGGTATAGCCGAGCGATGCAAGGTGCTTTTCGTCGTCGTCGAGCAATTCGTGACCCTCTGGCACGGCAATCTCCTTTTCGGGGCAGGCGCATGTGAGCGCGCTCACTGAGTAGGCACAATAGAGTGGCAATGGTCTTGTGTCCTACCTTTGGCAGTGACGGTCGTGTAAATCTGTCGCTGGATCGCCCGGTCGCAGGATTCCAATGGTTGAATTTTCGACATGTCTGACGAGGGAGGCCCCATGACGGCACGGTCCGGAACCATGTCGCAAACGGAATTGGAGCGGCTCGTCGCCGACGGCGAGATAGACACCGTGATCGTGGCGTTCACGGACATGCAGGGTCGGCTCACGGGCAAACGGATCTCGGCCCGGCTGTTCGTCGACGATGTCATCGCGCACGGAGCCGAATGCTGCAACTACCTGCTTGCCGTCGACGTCGACATGAACACCGTCGACGGATACGCGATGTCCAGTTGGGAAGCCGGCTACGGCGACATGGTGATGACTCCGGACTTCTCCACGCTCCGGCTGTTGCCGTGGCTGCCAGGGACCGCGCTGGTGATGGCCGACCTGGGCTGGCACGACGGCAGCCCGGTAGTACCCGCGCCGCGCAGCATCTTGCGCACCCAGCTCGATCGGCTCGCCGAACGGCGCATGAATGCGGTAGCCGCCACGGAACTCGAGTTCATGGTCTTCAACGACTCCTATCGCGAGGCCTGGTCCAAGGGCTACCGGGACCTGAACGCGGGCACCGACTACAACATCGACTACGCGATGCTGGCGTCGACCCGCATGGAGCCGTTGCTGCGCGACATCCGCCGCGGGATGGAGGGCGCGGGGCTCTACTGTGAGGGCGTCAAGGGCGAGTGCAACCTCGGGCAGCAGGAGATCGGATTCCGGTACGACGACGCGTTGGTCACCTGTGACAACCACACGATCTACAAGAACGGCGCCAAGGAAATCGCCGACCAGCACGGCCAGAGCATCACCTTCATGGCGAAATTCGATGAACGCGAAGGCAACAGCTGCCACATCCACATCTCGTTCCGCGGTGACGACGGTTCGGCGGTGTTCGCCGACGACACCCAGCCGCTCGGCATGTCGGCGATGTTCCGCAGCTTCATTGCCGGCCAGCTGGCCACGCTGCGCGAACTGACGCTCTTCTACGCACCGAACATCAACTCCTACAAGCGCTTCGTCGACGGCAGTTTCGCTCCAACCGCGGTCGCGTGGGGGATGGACAACCGCACGTGTGCGTTGCGCGTCGTCGGCCACGGGCACGGGATGCGGATGGAGTGTCGAGCGCCAGGTGGCGACGTCAACCAGTTCCTTGCCGTATCCGCGTTGATCGCGGGTGGGCTGCACGGCATCGAACAGAAGCTCGAGCTGCCCGACGCGTGTGCCGGGAATGCGTATACCAGTGGTGCCGAACGTCTTCCGACGACTCTTGCCGAGGCGGCCGCGTTGTTCGAGAAGTCGGCGGTGGCACGTGAGGCCTTCGGCGACGAGGTCGTCGAGCACTACCTCAACAATGCCCACGTCGAGCTCGAGTCGTTCAATTCCTCGGTCACCGATTGGGAGCGGCGCCGTGGTTTCGAACGACTCTGATCCGAATCCATCCCCCGGGTCGCTTGGCTCTCCCCTGCAAGCGGGGGGACCCCCAGCACAGGTGCGCCCGGTCCTGGGGCTGACCACATATCTCCAGCAGGCTCAGACGGGCGTGTGGGACGTGCGCGCCAGCTTCCTGCCCGCCATCTACCTCGACGGTGTCACGCTGGCCGGGGGTATCGCCACGCTGCTGCCACCCCAGCCGGTCGACGACGAAATCGCGGCCCGCGTGCTCGATGGCCTCGACGGTCTGGTCATCACCGGGGGCCGCGACGTCGACCCGTCCGCGTACGGGCAGCGCGCCCATCCGACCACCGACGAGCCCGTCTGCGATCGTGATGCATTCGAATTCGCGCTGGTGCGAGGTGCTTTGGCGCGACGGCTGCCGATACTCGGCATCTGCCGCGGGGCCCAGGTGTTGAACGTCGCACTGGGTGGCACGCTGCACCAGCACCTTCCCGACGTGGTCGGCCATCCCAGGCATCAGGCCGGCAACGCGGTATTCACCACCTCGTCGGTGCGCACCGTGCCCGGTACCAGACTGGCCGCGCTGATCGGCGATTCGTCGGACGCGCAGTGCTACCACCACCAGGCCATCGACCGGCTCGGGGCGGGGTTGATCGTGTCCGCGCAGGACGGCGTCGACGGGGTCATCGAAGCGGTCGAAATGCCAGAACAGGACTTCGTATTGGCGGTGCAGTGGCACCCCGAAGAACGGCTCGACGACCTCCGCCTCTTCGCAGCTGTGGTGGAGGCAGCGGGGGCGTACGCGACAGGAAAGGTAACCTCTTGACATCGTCAATACTGATCAATCCGGCGACGGAGGAGGTGCTTCGCACCGTCGAGCTCCTCGACGTCGCCGCCGTCGACGATGCGGTCGCGCACGCGCAGTCCGCGCAGAAGCAGTGGGCCAAGCTCGCGCCCGCTGATCGGGCGGCCGCATTGCGGGCCTTCGCCGCACAGGTGGACGCCCACGTCGACGAGTTGGCGGCGCTGGAGGTGGCCAACTCCGGGCACGTCATCGGCAACGCCGAGTGGGAGGCAGGACACGTTCGCGACGTGCTGCAGTTCTACTCGGCCAGTCCAGAGCGCATGTCGGGCAAGCAGATTCCCGTCGCGGGCGGGCTTGACGTGACGTTCAACGAACCGCTTGGCGTCGTCGCGGTCATCGCGCCGTGGAACTTCCCGATGACGATCGCGTCGTGGGGTTTCGTGCCCGCGCTGGCGGCGGGCAATGCGGTACTCGTCAAGCCTGCCGAGATCACGCCGCTCACCACCATGCGATTGGCCGAACTCGGGCGGGACGCCGGACTGCCCGACGGGCTCTTCCAGGTACTGCCCGGCAAGGGTTCGGTGGTGGGGGAGCGCTTCATCAGTCACCCCGACGTGCGCAAGATCGTCTTCACCGGCTCCACCGAAGTGGGCATCAAGGTGATGGCAGGCGCTGCGGCACAGGTGAAGCGCGTGACCCTGGAGCTCGGCGGCAAGAGCGCCAACATCTTCTTCGACGACTGTGATCTGGAGAAGGCGGCCGCCACGGCTCAGTACGGCGTATTCGACAACGCCGGGCAGGACTGTTGTGCGCGCAGCCGAATCCTGGTTCAGCGCAACGTCTACGACAAGTTCATGGAACTCCTCGAGCCGGCGGTGAAGGGTGTCGTCGTCGGTGATCCCGCGTCACGGGATTCCGAGATGGGACCGCTGGTGTCCAAGCCCCACTTCGACACGGTCTCGTCGTATGTCCCCGACGACGCCCCGGTCGCGTTCCGCGGCTCCGCACCGACGGGGCCCGGATACTGGTTCCCGCCAACGGTTCTGACGCCGCAGCGCACAGATCGCTCGGTCACCGAGGAGATCTTCGGACCGGTGGTGACGGTGCTGCCGTTCGAGGACGAAGCCGACGGCATCGCGTTGGCCAACGACAGCCCGTACGGATTGTCGGGCTCGATCTGGACCGACAACCTGTCCAGGGCGCTACGGGTATCCCGCGCAATCGAATCCGGCAACCTGTCGGTGAACTCGCACTCGTCGGTGCGCTACAACACGCCATTCGGCGGCTTCAAACAGTCGGGACTTGGCCGCGAGCTCGGCCCGGACGCACCGCTGCACTTCACGGAAACCAAGAACGTCTTCTTTGCGATAACGGAGGAAATCTGAGTGGAAAACGTAGACCTCACCCAGCGACTGAAGGACAAGGTCGCCGTCATCACGGGCGGCGCCAGCGGCATCGGACTTGCCACGGTCAAGCGCATGAGAGCGGAAGGCGCCATCGTCGTCATCGGTGACGTCGACCCGACCACCGGCAAGACCGTCGCCGATGACCTGAACGTCACCTTCGTACAGGTCGACGTCTCGGATCAGGTTGCGGTTGATCGATTGTTCGACACCGCCGTCGAGCTGCATGGTGGGGTGGACATCGCCTTCAACAACGCCGGTATCAGCCCCCCGGAGGACGACCTGATCGAGAACACCGGCATCGACGCGTGGGACCGGGTGCAGGACATCAACCTCAAGTCGGTGTTCTTCTGCTGCAAGGCAGCGCTGCGCCACATGGTCCCCGCGCAGAAGGGCTCGATCGTCAACACCGCGTCGTTCGTCGCCGTGATGGGGTCGGCCACGTCCCAGATTTCGTACACCGCCTCGAAGGGCGGCGTGCTCGCGATGTCCCGTGAACTCGGCGTGCAGTACGCCAGGCAGGGCATCCGCGTCAACGCGCTCTGCCCGGGGCCGGTGAACACCCCACTGCTGCAGGAACTCTTCGCAAAGGACCCCGAACGCGCGGCGCGCCGGTTGGTGCACGTGCCGGTCGGCCGGTTCGCGGAGCCGGAGGAACTGGCCGCCGCGGTCGCGTTCCTGGCAAGCGACGACGCATCATTCATCACGGCCTCGACCTTCCTCGTCGACGGTGGCATCAGCGGCCACTACGTGACTCCGCTGTAGACGGCGCATTGTGAATCAACCGGACCCGCAGCCGAGAACTGTGCGCCCCGCCGCGGAGGCGGCAGAATCGACATTGCTGCGTCCGGTGCGGCTCGGCAATGCCTTCGAAGACACGGTCGGCCGGTTGCTGGAGACCATCAGGCTCGGGGTGCTGGAGCCGGGTGAGTCGCTCCCACCCGAACGTGAGCTCGCGACCCGGCTCGGCGTCAGCCGCGACACCGTCCGCGAGGCCATCAAGTCGTTGGCGGAGGCGGGCTATCTGGTGTCGCGGCGTGGCCGCTACGGCGGCACCTTCTTGTCCGACGAGTTGCCCGCGCCGAGTGCCGGTGGAATCCGGTTCAACCGCAACGACATCGACGATGCTCTGAGGCTGCGGGAGATTCTGGAAGTGGGGGCGGCGCGGATGGCCGCGAGTCGCACGCTGACGGCCGGCGAGCGCGAGACGCTGTGGAGCCGACTGGTGGACGTGCGCGGGGCCGCCCCCGAGGATTACCGTCGGCTCGACTCCCGGCTGCATCTCGCGATCGCCGAGGCGGCAGGCGTACCGTCGCTCGTTCCGTTGGTCGCGGAGAACCGCATGCGGCTCAACGAGCTGCTCGATCACATTCCGCTGCTCGGCCGCAACATCGCGCACTCCGACGAGCAGCACGAGGCCATCGTCATTGCGATCCTGGCCGGTGACGGTGACACCGCCGCCGAGGTGATGGCCGCGCACGCGTGGGGTTCTGCCGCGCTGTTGCACGGCTTCTTGGACTGACTGAGGCTACGGTCGGATATCCGCAGCTAGGGAGCCGGTCAGGCCCCAATCGATGCCAGCGAGGCTCGCCTGCGTGCGGTTGTTGACGCCGAGCTTGGTGTAGACGTGCTCGACGTGGTTGCCTGCCGTCTTCTCGGCGATGTACAACTCGGTGGCAATCTGCCGGTTGGATCGGCCCTGCGCGACCAGTCGCAGCACTTCAACCTCGCGATCGGTGAGCCCCGCGGGCCACGGTGTCCGGCGCAATGCGCGATGCCCAGCCGCAGCCAAGACGGCCTGCACCGACTCGGCGTCGAGACTTCCTGCGCGGGCCTCCTCGCGCAGCGTTTCGGCTGCTTCGGTCGGATCCAACGCCGACCGTGCTGGTTGCGGCTCGAGCAACCCGTGATACGCCACCGTTGTTGCGAGCAATCGATCCTGGGGGTGAGCTCTGCGCCTGCGAGCCCACGCGGGTAGCCGGACCCGTCGATTCGCTCGCGGTGCTTCGTTGCGATGGACGCCACCGATTCCAGGCCGCCGACCCGGCTCAAGATCCGACCAGTCAGATACGGATACATCCGCAACCGCTCCCATTCGGCGGTACTGAGCGGCCCCGACTTTTCCCAGATCCGGTTGGACACCCCCATTCTGCCGAGGCCGTGTACGAGGCCGGCCCGGTAGAGCCGGGTGGTGTCCGCAGCCGACATGCCTAGGTGTCGAGCCGCCGCGCCACCAGGTTCGCTACCCCACGCGAATGCCCCAGCGTGAGCGGACACTTCAAGTCGACGAAATCAGCCATGGCACCGAGCAGTTCGTTGATTTCGTCCTCGTCGAGGACGTCGTCGCGGTCGGGTGCCTGCGCCAGCGCGGCGGTCCAGACGTCGATTTCGAGCAACCCGTCGACGATCGCGGCCGGGTCCTGCTCGAACGCTGCCACCACCGCGGGACTGAACTGCGTGCCGCCCCTGGCGTGAAGCAACTGGGCGGCGTGCTCCTCCCCACGCGTCCGCAGATGCCCTTCGACGACGTCCGCGACGTGCACGATGTGGATTTCGACCGGAATGTCTTCTCCGCGAGCACCGGTCGGCAATCCTCGCCCGTCCCAACGCTCGAAGGCGTAGGCAAGCGCACGGGTTACCTGGCTGTCCAGGCCCATCCGATCGGACAGGACGCCGGCCGAACTGCAATGCGAATGGATGAGCTTGGCGACCGCGTTGCGGGCGGAGAGTAGAAATGCAGCCGACGGACCCCGCGTTCCCACCAGGGCAATTCACGCGGGTCGTATGGGCCGCCTGGTGGGGTCCAGGGTTTAGATTTGATGGGTGGCGGAGCACGGCGAACACGCGCAGGGGCATGCGGTAGTGCAACGCGCCTCGTCGGCGCTGGCCGACGTTGACATCTCCGGCTGGACGCAACGGTTCGATCTGTTGTCCGACCCGCACCGGCTGGAGCTGCTGCTCAGCTTGCACCGGGCGCCCGGCATCTGCGTCGGGGATCTTGCCGCTGCCGTCGGTCGGTCGGAAAATGCCGTCTCGCAGGCACTTCGGCTGCTGCGTCAGCAGGGCTGGGTGAGTTCGACCAGGGTGGGACGCTCGGCGAGTTACCGGCTGGAAGACCACATCGTGCACGACCTGCTGCATTGGATCGGTGCCGCGCACGGCTGAGTTCACATGAACATCTGAACAACTAGACAGATGAGGAACCGCGACCTAGGGTCGAACCATGGTCGCGTCGTCGGATACCGCTCAGATGCCGAACGTCGCAAGCCGCCTCGACCGCACCGATTGGATGACGATTGCCGGACTCGGCAGCGTCGTGCTCTTCCTTCACCTGTTCGGCTGGGGCGTCCTGGTATTCGGCGTGGCGCCGCAGCACATCACCTTGGGCTCGACCGGGGTGTTCGGCGTCGGGCTTGGCGTGACGGCCTACCTGCTGGGCGTCCGGCACGCCTTCGATGCCGACCACATCGCCGTCATCGACAACACCACCCGCAAGCTGGTGGGGGAGGGCAAGCGGTCGCTCTCGGCAGGCTTCTGGTTCTCGCTCGGCCATTCGAGCGTGGTGTTCGGACTGGCCTTCCTACTTGCCCTGGGCGTCAAGGCACTGATCGGCCCCGTGCAGGACGAGAACTCCTCCATGTTGCAGACGCTGGGGCTGATTGGCTCACTGGTGGCAGGCACCTTTCTCATCCTGATCGGCCTGACGAATCTGTTCGCCGTGATCGGCATCGCCAAGGTGTTCCGCGGGATGCGCAGCGGCGAGTTCGACGAGGCCGAGCTCGAACGTCAGCTGAACAGCCGAGGCTTCCTGGCCAGGTTGCTCGGACGCGTGATGCGCCGGGTCAGCGAGCCCTGGCATTTGTATCTGGTCGGGCTGTTGATGGGCCTCGGTTTCGACACGGCGACGCAGGTGGCGTTGCTCGTGCTCGCGGCTGGCACGGCGGCGTTCACCCTGCCCTGGTACGCCGTCCTGGTGCTGCCGGTGCTGTTCGCCGCCGGAATGAGTCTGTTCGACGCCGCCGACGGGGTGTTCATGGCGCGGGCGTACGGATGGGCGTTCCTGAAGCCGATCCGCAAGGTCTTCTACAACCTGACCGTCACCGTGCTTTCGGTGTTCGTCGCCTTGGTGATCGGCGTCATCGTGTTGATCGGGCTGCTCGTCGACCGGCTCGGCATCACGTCGGGGCCGCTGGCCGTCATCGGTTCGGCCGACCTCGGATCGGTCGGATTCATGATCGTCGGGATCTTCGTCGTGGTCTGGTTGATCGCGCTGGCGGTGTGGCGTTTTGGCCGCATCGAGGAGCGGTGGGACACCTCCACCTAACGGATTAGACCAGCCCGAGCAGTGCGTTTTCGATGACCTCGGGCAGCGCCGGGTGGATCCAATACTGATCCTCGGCAACCTCTTTCGCAGTCTGACCGAAACTCATCGCCTGAATGATGGGTTGAATGATCGACGACGCCTGGTGGCCCATGACGTGTGCACCGAGGATCTTGCCGGTGGCGCGGTCGCCGATCAGCTTCACGAGCCCGTGCTCGTCCTCCATGGCCCATCCGTAGGCGGTGTCACCGTATTTCTGAACCTTGGTGACCACGTCGAATCCGCCTGCCGTGGCTTCGTCTTCGGTCATGCCGACCATCGCGATCTGGGGATCGGTGAACACCGCAGAGGGCACGAAGCGGAGGTCGGAGGCGCGCATGGATTCGGTGTCGTCCCAGTCCAGCAGCAGGTTGTGGCGCACCACCTTCATCTCGTGGTTGGCGACGTGTTTCAGCTGATACGCCGACGACACGTCGCCGAGTGCGAAGACGCCACGCGCCGAGGTGCGTTGGTATTCGTCGACGCTCACCAGGCCGTCGTCATCGACTTCCACGCCGGCCAATTCGGCGTCGAGCAGGTCGCCGTTGGGAACCCGTCCGGTGGCCACCAGCAGCATGTCGGCTGCGATCGTCTTGCCGTCGTCGAGTTCGAGCACGCAGCGGTCGCCGTCCTGATGGACTCCGACGACGTTCTCGTGGGTGCGCAGATCCCACTTCTCCGCGGCGATGTCGGTGAACGGGTAGCAGATGGACTCGTCGCAGTGGGTGAGCAGGCCGTAGCCGCGGACCACGATGGTGACTCGTACGCCGAGCGCGGAGAAGACGTGCGCGAACTCCGCTGCCACGAAGCCGCCGCCGACGATCACCAGATGCTCGGGGAGGGCGGGGATCCGCATGATGTCGTCGCTGGTGTAGTACTCGACGCCACATGCGGCGATGGCCGGAGGGATGCGGATGCGTGAACCGGCCGCGATGACCACCTGGTCGGAGGTGAATTCGTCGCCTGCGTCGGTCCGCAACGTGTAGCGCCCGTCGGGCTGCATCGGCCCGAACTTGGTGTGGCTGCCGTACACCCGCACGTGGGGCAACCCGCGCTTGTACTTCTCACCGCCTGCGGCGATCGGGTCGATCCGACCGAACACCCGCGAGACGATGTCGGACCAGCGCACCTTGTCGATGGTGGAGTCGACGCCGTAACGCGAGCTCTGCCTTATGTTTTGGGCGACCTCGGCGGCGTAGACGAACATCTTGGTCGGAATGCAGCCGACGTTGAGGCACGTGCCGCCGAAGGTGCCCTGCTCGCAGATCGCGACCCGCATGGTGCCGTACCTGGCGTCGACACCGGGATCCGGGATGCTGTTTCCCGAGCCGGTTCCGATGATCGTCAGGTCGAAGTGCTCCATGGGTCAGCCCCGTCCGGTTGGTGTGGAGCTCGACGTGCTGTCGGTGCTCAGGTAGTAGTCCAACCACGTGGCGAGCTCGCGGTACGCGGCCGCGCGGGGCTCGGGGAGGGACAGGAAGACGTCGTGCTTGGCATCGGTGATCGGCACGACGGTGGTGCGGTTGCCCACGCAGCCCGCCCACCGGGCGATCTGGGTGACGTCGAGCACGGCGTCGCCACGTTGCATCGCCTCGGGAACTGGGCCCTCGGGACCGATTTCGGGAACACTGATTTCAGGAACACTGTGGTCCGACCGCAGGATCAGGTTGGGTACGCCGACGTCGAGGCCGCGGTGCAGTTTGGCCTGGCCGCGCCGAACGGCGTTGATCCAGCCGAATGTGACGGGAAACCCGCCAAGGGGCTTCCAGTCGAGGTTGTAGTCGAAGTCGCCCGCGTAGTCCCGGTGCAGCGTCGTCCCATAGCCACCCGCGGTCGGCTTGCGGATCACCTTGAGCTTTCGCCAACGGCCAAGGGCGAGCAGTGCAGCGGACGTGGGGGCGGCCCGCAGAATGGCCGGTCCTTGCAGGTCGAAGAACGGGCTGTTGAGCACCAGCCCAGTGATGTTCAGCACGTCAAGGCGGGCCCGTTGCCGCGCCCGATCCAGCCACAACGGGGCGATCAGTCCACCCGCCGAGTGGCCGTATATGCACACCTTGGCGCCGCCGGTATCGGTCGCGACGGCGGCGAGCGCCTGTTCCAGCTCGGTGTCGTAGCTCGCCAGATTGGTGGTGAAGTGGGGGGTCTGACCGTCACGTCGGGACCGGCCGCACTTGTGCAGATCGAGCGCGTAGAACGCGAACCCACGAGCGTTGAAGTGGTCTGCCAGTTCGATGTTGAAGAAATAGTCGGTGTACCCGTGCAACGCAACGACGGCATGCCGTCCGATGGTGGCGTCGCCGCGCCGCACCAAGGTCGCGAACAGTTCGCCCTCGCCGTCAGGGTCCAGGCCCAGCGGAAAGGTGCGCTGCCAGTAGCCGGGCAGCACGTCGGGCTCCCACCCGGGCTCCCTCGTGGTCACGTGGCTACCTTAACCTCGTCGGCGCACGAGTCTGGGGCAGCACAGGCAGTGGTGGGGACACGTGTCCAAGTGGCGTCGGGATAACCTGGTAACCCGGAAGTCCGCGAGAAGCGGACGTGCGAGCGCGAAGGGCCAAGGATCAGGTGTCTGAGCCAAAGGTAGCCAAGACGACGAGCACCGACGTCGTGCTGATTGGCGCGGGAATCATGAGCGCAACCCTGGGTGCGCTACTGCGACTGGTGGAGCCGGATTGGTCCATCACCTTGATCGAGCGCCTCGACGGCGCGGCGGCCGAGAGCAGCGACCCGTGGAACAACGCAGGCACCGGCCATTCGGCACTGTGTGAGCTGAACTACACGCCACAGCGTGGCGACGGCACCATCGACATCAGCAAAGCGATTCAGGTCAACGAGCAGTTCCAGGTCTCGCGACAATTCTGGGCGTCCGCCGTCGAGCATGGCGTGCTGCCAGACGTACGCAGCTTCCTCAATCCGATTCCGCACGTCAGCTTCGTGCACGGTGCTCAGCACATCGACTACCTCAAGCGGCGGCACGAGACCATGGTGCAGAACCCGCTGTTTGCGTCCATGGAGTTGATCACCGACAAGGACGAGTTCGCTCGCAGGCTGCCGCTGATGGCCGCCAAGCGCGACTTCTCCGAGCCAGTCGCGCTGAACTGGACGCAGGACGGCACCGACGTCGACTTCGGTTCGCTGTCGCGCCAGTTGATCGGCTACGCGGCCCAGCGCGGCATGACGACGCTGTTCGGGCACGAGGTCCGCAACCTCAGTCAGCAGGCCGACGGCAGTTGGACGTTGAAGGTGACCAACCGCCGCACCGGCACCAAGCGCAAGCTCAACGCGAAGTTCGTCTTCGTAGGGGCAGGCGGTGGCGCACTGCCGCTGCTACAGAAGTCGGGCATCAAGGAAGCCAAGGGCTTCGGCGGCTTCCCCGTCGGTGGAGAGTTCCTGCGTACCGACAATCCCGCCGTCACCGCGGGTCATCAGGCCAAGGTGTACGGCCAGCCCCCACTGGGTGCGCCGCCAATGTCCGTGCCGCACTTGGATACCCGGATCATCAACGGTCGCTCCTGGCTGTTGTTCGGGCCGTTCGCCGGCTGGTCCCCGAAGTTCCTCAAGCAGGGCAAGGTCACCGACCTACCGTTCTCGGTCAAGCCCAACAACCTCGGGTCGATGCTCGGCGTCGGGTTGACCGAGGGCAGCCTGCTCAAGTACTTGATCAGTCAGCTGGCGCTCAGCGAAGCCGACAGGGTCGACGAATTGCGGGAATTCGCGCCCAGTGCAGTCGACTCCGACTGGGAATGCGACGTCGCGGGTCAGCGTGTCCAGGTCATCCGGCGCAAGGGTGCCGGTGGCGTGCTGGAGTTCGGCACCACGGTGCTATCCGCGGCCGACGGCAGCATCGCGGGTCTGCTCGGCGCCTCGCCGGGCGCGTCCACCGCCGTCCCGGCCATGCTGGACGTGATGGAACGCTGCTTCGCCGATCGCTACCAGGGCTGGCTGCCCAAGCTCAAGGAGCTGGTGCCGACGCTCGGGACTGACCTCTCAGATGAGCCCAAGCTGTTCGAAGAGATCTGGGCCTGGGGCAGCAAGGTGCTCAAGTTGGACAAGGCGTCCACCGCATTGCCTGTATCCGTGTGAAGCCCGCACCGTGACGCTCGTGCCGAGGCGTAGCTGGGCCAAGGATCTCGACGCCGCGACGCTGTATGAGCTCCTGAAATTGCGAGTCGAGGTCTTCGTGGTCGAGCAGGCCACCCCGTATCCCGAGTTGGACGGGCGGGACCTGCTCGCCGAGACGCGGCACTTCTGGCTGGAGGGTGCCGACGGCAAGGTCATCTCCACCCTGCGGTTGATGGAGGAACATCCCGGCGGCGAAAAGGAGTTCCGCATCGGACGGGTGTGTACCAAGCGCACCGAGCGCGGTCAGGGCCACACCAACCGACTCATGCAGGCCGCGCTGGCCGAGGTCGGCGACTACCCCTGCCGGATCAACGCGCAGACGTATCTCCAGGAGATGTACACCAAGCACGGATTCGTGCGGGACGGCGATGAGTTCCTCGACGACGGGATCCCGCACGTACCGATGTTGCGCAACCCCGTTGGTGTGACGGGATGACTAGATGATCGGATACCCGTTCAGCGCGCTCGTCGGACAGGACCAACTGCGGCTGGCCTTGGTGCTGTGCGCGGTACGGCCCGAGATCGGCGGCGTGCTGATCCGTGGCGAGAAGGGCACTGCCAAGTCGACGGCCGTGCGTGGGCTGGCGCAGGTTCTAGGCATGGTCGACGGTGAAGGGCCAGCCGCCAAGCTCGTCGAACTGCCGATCGGGGCCACCGAAGACCGTGTGGTCGGATCGTTGGATCTGCAGCGGGTGCTGCGCGACGGCGAACACGCGTTCTCGCCGGGACTGTTGGCACGCGCGCACGGTGGCGTGCTCTACGTCGACGAGGTGAACCTGCTGCACGACCATCTGGTCGACGTACTGCTGGATGCGGCGGCGATGGGCCGCGTGCACGTCGAACGCGATGGCATCTCGCACAACCACGAGGCCCGGTTCACGCTGATCGGCACGATGAATCCCGAAGAGGGTGAACTCCGTCCGCAGTTGCTCGACCGATTCGGGTTGACCGTGGACGTCATGGCCTCCCGCGACGTCGACGTCCGCGTAGAGGTGATTCGGCGCCGCATGGACTTCGAGTCCGATCCCGACGGCTTCGCGGTTCGATATGCCGAGCACGACGCCGAACTGGCGCGGCGGATCGCGTCGGCGCGGACCTTGGTCGGAGACGTGGTGTTGCCGGACAAGGAGTTACGGCGCATCGCTGCCTTGTGTGCGGCGTTCGACGTGGACGGGATGCGCGCCGATCTGGTGGTGGCCCGCACAGCGGTTGCCCACGCGGCGTGGCGGGGCGCGCAAACCGTCGCTGAGGAAGACATCCGCGTCGCCGCCCAACTCGCGCTGCCGCACCGCCGCCGCCGCGATCCATTCGACGATCCAGGGCTCGACCCCGACGAGCTGGACCAGGCGCTGGCTCAGCCCGACGACGACGACCAGCCGCCGGAACCGGAGCCGCCGGAGCCACCGGACGGTGACGGCGGAGGCGTGGCCGACAGCCCGGATCAGCCTGTCCCCGGCGGCAATTCAGCCGCTTCGCCAACCAGGACCAACGCACCTCCTTCGGCAGCGTTCCGCACCAGGGCGCTCGTGGTGCCAGGGGTGGGCGAGGGCGCGCCAGGCAGGCGCTCACGTGCGCGCAATCGCACCGGCAAGCCGATCGCAGCCACGGGAGACCCCACAGCGGGCCACGGCGTGCACGTGTTCGGCACCCTGCTCGCGGCGGCCGGTCGGCAGCGGCGAAGTGGGCGACTCACGGTCGCCGCGCCCGATGTCCGGCGCGAGGTGCGCGAGGGCCGCGAGGGCAATTTGGTGATCTTCGTCGTCGACGCGTCGGGATCGATGGCGGCGCGGGACCGGATGTCGGCTGTCGGCGGGGCCACCTTGTCGCTGTTGAGGGATGCCTACCAGCGCCGAGACAAGGTCGCCGTCATCACCTTTCGAGGTCAACAGGCACAGTTGGTGTTGCCGCCGACGTCATCGGTGCACATCGCCAGCCGCCGGTTGGCTCGATTCGAAACCGGCGGAAAGACCCCGTTGGCACAGGGTCTGCTCGCCGCCCGCGACGTGGTCGTGCGGGAGAAGGCCAGGGACCGTGCGCGCCGATGCCTGGTCGTCGTCCTGACCGACGGCCGGGCGACCGGGGGACCGGACCCGCTTGGCCGGACGCGGGCCGCCGCGGCTCGACTGGTGGCCGAAGGTGCCGCCGCCGTCGTCGTCGATTGCGAAACGTCCTACGTCCGATTGGGGTTGGCCGAAGAATTAGCCCGCCAACTGGGTGCACCAGCGGTTCGCCTGGCGCAGTTGCGGGCCGACGTGCTCAGCCGGTTGGTCAAGACCGAGACCGATTCCAGCGCAGCTTGATCGACTGGTAGGGGACCTTCGATGCCACAGGGCCAACCGCTGACCGTCCCGGATGACGGACTCACCACTCGCGCCCGCCGCAACGCCCCGCTGCTCGCCGTCCACACCGGGCCGGGCAAGGGCAAGTCCACCGCCGCGTTCGGCATGGCGTTGCGCGCGTGGAATCAGGGTTTCGACGTCGCCGTCTTCCAGTTCGTCAAGAGTGCGAAGTGGAAGGTGGGGGAGGAGCAGGCCTTTCGCGAGCTCGGCAGGCTCCACGACGAGCAGGGCATCGGCGGCCCGGTGCAGTGGCACAAGATGGGCTCGGGCTGGTCGTGGACGCGCAAGCACGGTGACGAGGTCGACCACGCGGCCGCGGCCGCCGACGGCTGGGCCGAGATCGCGCGCCGGCTCGCTGCGCAAACCCACGACTTCTACGTGCTCGACGAATTCACCTATCCGCTGAAGTGGGGTTGGGTGGACGTCGATGACGTGGTCTCCACGCTGACGGCGCGGCTGGGCAACCAGCACGTCGTGATCACCGGGCGCGACGCCCCGCAACGCCTGCTCGACGCCGCCGACCTCGTCACCGAGATGACGAAGGTCAAGCATCCAATGGACATGGGCCGCAAGGGCCAACGAGGCATCGAGTGGTAGCCGTTCCTGCCGTCGTCGTCGCCGCTCCCGCTTCCGGTAGTGGCAAGACGACGGTGGCGACGGGCCTGATGGGCGCACTGCGCCGGGCCGGCCACGCGGTCGCACCCTTCAAGGTCGGCCCTGACTTCATAGATCCCGGCTACCACGCATTGGCCACCGGCCGACCGGGGCGCAACCTCGACCCCGTGCTCGTCGGCGAGACCATGATCGGGCCGCTTTACCGACACGGCAGCACAGGCTCCGACCTCGCCGTCGTCGAAGGCGTGATGGGGTTGTTCGACGGTCGCATCGACGCGCATGGCGGCGTACCGGCACGCGGCTCCACCGCCCAGGTCGCCGGACTGCTCGGGGCACCGGTCGTGCTCGTCGTCGACGCCCGTGGCCAGAGCCAGAGCGTCGCCGCCCTGCTGCACGGTTTCACGACCTTTGATCCAGGGCTCCAAGTTCGGATCGTGGGGGTGATCCTCAATCGGGTGGGCTCGCCGCGACATGCGGACGTGCTGCGGCAGGCCTGCGATCACGCGGGTGTCGCGGTCTTCGGTGCCATCCCGCGCACAGACGAGTTATCCATCCCGTCAAGACATCTCGGCCTGGTGACCGCGGTCGAGCACGGGCGACTCGCGCAACAGGCCGTCGAAGCGATGACCGAGTTGGTCGCCCGCCACGTCGACCTCGCAGCCGTCATCGGGGCCGCGGCGGCCCACGTCGACGACGCGGCGTGGGACCCTGCGTTCGCCGCCCCGGTGGCAGATGGCGTCACCGTCGCGCTCGCGGCAGGGAAGGCCTTCAGCTTTGGCTATCCGGAGCATGCCGAGTTGTTGACCGCGGCAGGCGCCCACGTCATTACGTTCGACCCGTTGACCGAGGCGCTGCCCGCAGCCACCGCGGCGTTGGTGCTGCCTGGCGGCTTCCCCGAGCAGTACGGACCGGAGTTGTCGGCGAACGGCGTTGTGCGCCAACAGATCAACGCGCTAGCCGCATCGGGGGCGCCCGTGCATGCGGAGTGTGCGGGCCTGACCTATCTGGTCGACGACCTCGACGGCCTGCCCATGTGCGGGGTGCTGGCGGGGTCGGCGCACTTCACCGAGCGGCTGACCCTGGGTTACCGTGACGCCGTCGCGCCAGTGGATTCGAGTCTGCACCAGGCGGGCGCCCGCGCGGCGGGCCACGAATTCCACCGCACCGCAGTGACTTTCACCAAACCCTATGAGTCGGCGTGGGCGTTCCGTGGGACCGCTGGCACGACCGTCTCCGACGGTGCCGTGCATGGTGGGGTACATGCGGCCTACCTGCACACTCACGCCGCCGCGCACCCCGAAGCCGCCGCGCGCTTCGTAGCCGCGGCGAGCCGCGCATCGAGCTCAGCCGCCGCAACATCTAAGCTCGCCCGGTGAGCGACAACGCCTATCTCGTCGGCCTTCGCCTCGACGGCAGGAAGGTCGTCGTGGTCGGAGGCGGCACCGTCGCACAGCGCCGCCTACCGTTGCTGCTTGCCAACGGAGCCGACGTCCACGTCATCACCAGAGCCGCAACGCCCGCCGTTGAGGCGTTCGACGGAATCATCCTGACCCTGCGCGACTTCCGTGAAGGCGATCTCGACGGTGCGTGGTACGCCATCGCCGCGACCGACGATCCGGACGTCAACGAAGCCATCGTCGCCGAGGCGGATCGTCGTCGCATCTTCTGCGTACGGGCCGACATCGCCCGCGACGGCTCGGCCGTCACACCCGCATCGTTCGAGTACGAGGGCCTTGCCGTCGGAGTGTTGGCCGGCGGCGAGCACCGGCGTTCTGCGGCGATCCGGTCTGCGATCCACGAGGCCCTGCAGCAGGGCACCGTCGCCACCCACGCTCCGGACGCTTCCGACACCCCGTACAGCGGCGTGGCGCTAGTGGGCGGAGGTCCAGGCGACCCCGAGCTCATCACCGTGCGCGGTCGCCGGATGCTGGCTCACGCCGACGTGGTCGTGGCCGACCGGCTCGCGCCGCCCGAGCTGCTCGCCGAACTCGCACCGCACGTCGAGGTCATCGACGCGGCCAAGATCCCATACGGGCGGGCCATGGCGCAGGACGCGATCAACGAGGTGCTGATCGATCGGGCCAGGGCAGGCAAGTTCGTCGTACGGCTCAAAGGCGGCGACCCCTTCGTCTTCGCGCGTGGATATGAAGAGGTGCTGGCATGCGCCGAGGCCGGGGTTGCGGTCACCGTCGTGCCGGGTGTGACAAGTGCCATAGCAGTCCCTGCGCTGGCTGGCGTTCCGGTCACTCACCGGGCCGTCACACACGAGTTCGTGGTGGTCAGCGGCCATCTGGCCCCCGACCATCCGGAATCGTTAGTGAATTGGAATGCGCTGGCGGCGCTCACCGGGACGATCGTGCTGTTGATGGCCGTCGAACGCATCGAGCTCTTCGCACGTGTGTTGCTGGTAGGCGGCCGACCTGCGGATACGCCTGTTCTGGTGGTCCAGCACGGCACCACGTCCGCCCAACGGACCTTGCACACGACGCTCGCCGACGCGCCAGATCAGATCCGAGCGGAGGGCATTCGACCGCCCGCGATCATCGTGATCGGCTCCGTCGCGGCCTTCGCCAGTTAAAGGATTCTTAAGACTACGGTAAGGTAGCCAGCCATGACGGCTCTCAATGATGCAGAGCGCGCCGCGGCACGAGCGGACGCCAGTGGCGCCAGCAACAGAGCACTTCCCATGCACGTGGAACAGACCGCCGTGGAGCGAACCGGCTGGTATCCGACGTGGTTGCCCTCCCGACGGTTCCTCGCCGCGGTCATCGCCATCGGCGGGATGCAGCTGTTGGCCACCATGGACAGCACGGTCGCGATCGTCGCGCTTCCTAAGATTCAGGACGAGCTCAGCCTTTCCGACGCAGGCCGTAGCTGGGTCATCACCGCGTACGTGCTGACCTTCGGCGGACTGATGCTGCTTGGCGGTCGCCTTGGCGACACCATCGGCCGCAAGCGCACCTTCATCGTCGGCGTCGGGCTGTTCACCATTGCGTCGATCCTGTGCGGCATCGCGTGGAACGAGCCCACCCTCGTCACGGCCAGGTTGCTACAGGGCGTCGGCGCGGCCATCGCCTCTCCGACCGGGTTGGCGCTGATCGCCACGACGTTCCCCAAGGGCCCGGCCCGCAATACGGCGACGGCGGTGTTCGCTGCGATGACGGGCATCGGCTCGGTCATGGGCCTCGTCGTCGGCGGTGCGCTGACTGAAGTGTCCTGGCGTTGGGCGTTTCTGGTGAACGTGCCGATCGGCCTGATGATGATCTACCTCGCCCGCACCACGCTGACCGAAACGCACCGCGAGCGGATGAAGCTCGACGCCGCCGGAGCGATACTCGCCACCCTGGCGTGCACGGCCGCGGTGTTCGGGTTCTCGATGGGGCCCGAGAAGGGCTGGGGCTCGATGCTCACGATCGGCTCCGGGCTCGCGGCGCTGGTGCTCTTCTGCGCCTTCCTCTACGTCGAGCGCACGGCGCTCAACCCCGTCGTGCCATTCAGCCTGTTCCGTGACCGCAACCGGGTCGCGACGTTCGCGGCGGTGTTCCTCGCAGGCGGCGTGATGTTCACGCTGACCGTGCTGATCGGTCTCTACGTGCAGGACATCATGGGCTACAGCGCCCTGAAGGCAGGCATCGGTTTCATTCCGTTCGTCATCGCACTCGGCATCGGCCTCGGCCTTTCGTCGCAGCTGGTGTCGGTGTTGTCGCCCCGGGTGTTGGTGATCGCGGGCGGCGTCCTGGTGCTGGCCGCCATGATCTACGGCTCGACGCTCAATGGCGGCATCCCGTACTTCCCGAATCTGGTCATTCCGATCACTGTCGGCGGCCTCGGCATCGGCATGATCGTCGTCCCGTTGACCGTGTCGGCCATCGCCGGCGTCGGCATCGACGAGATCGGCCCCGTTTCGGCGATCGCCCTGATGCTGCAGAGCCTCGGCGGCCCGGTCGTGCTCGCCGTCATCCAGGCCGTCATCACGTCGCGCACGCTGTATCTGGGCGGTACCACCGGCCCGGTGCGCAACATGAACGCGGCTCAACTCCATGCGCTCGACCAGGGTTACACCTACGGCCTCCTGTGGGTCGCCGCGGTCGCGGTCGTCGTTGGCGTCGTCGCGCTGTTCATCGGTTACACCGCTGCGCAGGTCGCCCAGGCCCAGGAGGTCAAGGACGCGATCGACGCCGGAGAGCTCAGCTCGACACCCAGCCCGGACAGCTTCAACTAGCCGACTGCACGGAAGCGCACGTCGGTCTTGCGTTTCGGCCGGGTCGCCGCTGGGTAGGGTGTCGGGCAATGTCTGCCGCAGGTGGTACTTCAGGGTCGACGGACCGCACCACAGTGCCACTGTCTTCATCGGTGCTTGGTGTTGCGATCGTCGCGATCACCGGCATGCAGCTGATGTCGACGCTCGACGGCACGATCGTGATCGTCGCGCTTCCGCGGATGCAGTCCGAACTGGACCTCTCCGACGTCACCAAGAGCTGGGTGATCACCGCCTACGTGCTGGCCTTCGGCGGCCTGCTGCTGCTCGGCGGACGCGTAGGTGACGCGATCGGGCACAAGCGCGCGTTCCTGTCCGGCGTCGGCGTCTTCACCATCGCGTCCTTGGTATGCGGGTTGGCCAACGATGGCATCACGCTCGTCGTCGCACGGGCCCTCCAAGGCACCGGCGCGGCCGTCGCGGCCCCGACCGGGCTGGCCCTGATTGCGACTACCTACGCGGTCGGGCACGCCAGAAACCAGGCGCTGGCGATATCGGCGGCGATGCAGGGAATCGGTTCAGTGCTGGGGCTGGTACTCGGCGGGGCGCTCACGGTGGTGTCCTGGCGGCTCGCGTTCCTGATCAACGTGCCGATCGGCATCGTGATCATCGCCATCGCCGTGGTGTGCATCGGAGAGACGCACCACGAACGCCTGAAGCTGGACGTCACCGGCGCGCTGCTCGCAACGCTCGGCTGTACCTGCGCGGTGCTGGTGTTCACGCAGGGGCCACCGCGCGGCTGGGTCGATCCATGGGTCATCGGAGCGGGCATCGCGTCGGCGGTGTTCTTCATCTCCTTCCTGCTCGTCGAACGGGCCGCCGCCAATCCACTGGTGCCGTTTTCGGTATTCGACAACCGCAACCGGGTGATGACGTTCGTGACGTTGTTCCTCGCAGGCGGGGTCCTGTTGACCCTGACCGTCATGATCGGCCTGCTGGTTCAGGACGTGCTCGGCTACTCGGCTCTGCAGGCAGGCATCTGCTTCATCCCGTTCGCGATCGCCTTCGGGGTCGGCACCGTCGTGGCTGCCAAGCTGGCCCCACACGTCGCGCCGCGGTGGCTGATCATCGGCGGCGGGGTCTTCGTGCTAGCCGCGATGCTTTATGGCTCGACGCTGACTCGCGACATCCCGTACTTCCCCAACCTGTTCCTACCAATCGTGGTGGGCGGATTCGGCATTGGCAGCACCGCGGTGATCCTGCCGCTGTGCGCCGTCGCAGAGGTGGGTCCACGCGAGATCGGCCCGGTGTCGGCGATCACCCTGATGGTGCAAAACCTCGGCGGGCCGGTGGTGCTGGTGGTGGTCATGGCGGTGCAGACGTCACGCACGCTGTACCTGGGCGGCACGACGGGCCCGGTCAAGGACATGACGCCGGCCCAACTGGACGCCCTCGGGCACGGCTACACCTACTCGCTGCTGTGGGTGGCAGGCATCGCGATCATCGTCGGCGTCTCGGCGTTCTGGATCGGTTTCTCGGCCCGCCAGATCGCCACCGCCCAGCACACCCGAGAGGCCGTGGAAGCAGGCGAACTGTGACCGTGCCAGACGACGTCACGCCAACGCGCGGGCAGACGTCCGCGGTCGCGGACCTGCTTGGGTGGCGACTGATCCTCGGCGTGCTCATCACCCACGTTCCGGTGTCGTCGCTGGCCGCGGCGGCTGAGGCGATTCAGGTCGCAGTCGACTCCGTCGGCGCGGACGGCGACGGGCATCTGAGCGCCGATCTGCACGCCGACCGCGCGGTATTGCGGCTGCACAGCGTGGCGGTCGGCGCGGTGACCGGTCACGACCTGCGGCTTGCCCCCGTCATCACCGTCGCGCTCTCCGAACGGTCTTTGCGCACGGTGCCGGGCGACGCGTCCGTAGCACCCCAACTGATCGAAATCGCCATCGACGCGCTCGACATACGGAAGATCCGGCCGTTCTGGCGGGCGGTGACCGGCTACGTCGACGAGCCAGGTCCACCCGACCTACCCGATACGGCACTCCTGGATCCGCTCCGCCGCGGCCCTGCCATCTGGTTCCAGCAGATGGACGAGCCCCGCGGCCGTATCGGCGGGCAGGAGCGCAGCGACCCGGGGAATGTCATCCGCAACCGGATCCACCTCGACGTCGACGTGCCGCCCGAATTGGCGCAGTCGCGGATCGATGCCGCGCTGGCCGCGGGCGGCACACTGCGCGATGCCGGGGCCGCGCCCGCATTCTGGGTGCTGGCCGACGCCGAGGGCAACGAGGTCTGCATCTGCACGTGGCAGGGGCGTGACTGAAATGGTTTGTGCGCGATAGATAGGCGCTCGGTAGATGGGCTTGTCCGAAATGGATTGCGCTCATAGATAAGGTTGTCGGCTGTGATCACCCGCATGTCAGAGCTGTTCCTGCGCACTTTGCGCGACGACCCGGCCGACGCAGAAGTTCCGAGCCACAAGTTGCTGATCCGGGCGGGCTACGTCCGGCCCATCGGACCGGGGTTGTACAGCTGGCTGCCGCTTGGATTGCGCGTGCTGCGCAAGATCGAGAACGTCGTCCGAAGCGAGATGAATGCCATTGGGGGACAGGAGATCTTGTTTCCCGCGCTGCTGCCGCGTGGCCCTTACGAGACGACGAACCGCTGGACCGAGTATGGCGACGGCGTGTTTCGGCTGAAGGACCGGCGTGGCAACGACTACATGCTGGGGCCGACCCACGAGGAGTTCTTCACGCTGACGGTCAAGGGGGAGTACTCGTCGTACAAGGATTTCCCGCTGCGGCTGTACCAAATCCAGACCAAGTACCGCGACGAGGCGCGCCCCCGAGCAGGCATTCTGCGCGGACGCGAGTTCATCATGAAGGACTCGTACTCGTTCGACGTCGACGACGACGGGCTCGAGTCCGCGTACCACGCGCACCGCGAGGCCTACCAGAAGATCTTCGACCGGCTGGCGGTGCGCTACGTCATCGTCTCTGCGGTCTCGGGTGCGATGGGTGGAAGCGCGTCGGAGGAGTTCCTGGCTGAGAGCGAAGTGGGCGAGGACACCTACGTGCGGTGCCTGGAGTCGGGCTACGCAGCCAACGTCGAGGCCGTCATCACCGCAATTCCCGAGGCCATTCCGCTCGACGGGCTGCCTGAAGCGGTGGTGCACGACACCCCGGACACCCCCACCATCGCCACGCTGGTCGACTGGGCCAACGGCGCGGGGCTCGACAGACAGGTCACGGCCGCGGACACGCTGAAGAACGTGCTGCTGAAGGTGCGCGAACCTGGCGGTGAGTGGAAACTCCTTGCGGTCGGCGTGCCTGGTGATCGCGAGGTCGACGAAAAACGGCTCGGCGCAGCGCTGGAACCGGCCGAGTACGCCATGGCGGACGACGCCGACTTCGCGAAGTATCCGTTCCTAGTGAAGGGTTATATCGGCCCGAAGGGCTTGCTGGCCAACGGTGTTCGATATCTGGTCGACCCCCGGGTGGTCGACGGGACGTCGTGGATCACCGGCGCCGACGAGAAGGGCCGCCACGTCGTCGGACTCGTCGCGGGCCGCGACTTCACCCCGGACGGCACCATCGAGGCCGCCGAGGTCCGGGCAGGTGACCCATCCCCGGACGGTGCCGGTGCGCTGGTGGCGGCCCGCGGCATCGAGATCGGTCACGTCTTCCAGTTGGGTCGCAAGTACGCCGACGCGTTCACCGCCGACGTGCTTGGCGAGAACGGAAAGCCGGTGCGGCTGACCATGGGCTCGTACGGCGTGGGGGTGTCCCGCCTCGTCGCGGTCATCGCCGAGCAGCATCACGACGAGTTGGGCTTGCGTTGGCCTGCGTCGGTGTCGCCGTTCGACGTGCACGTCGTCATCGCCAACAAGGACACCGAAGCCGTGACCGGCGCCGGCGAGTTGGCTGGCGAACTCGACCGGTTGGGGCTCGAGGTGTTGTTCGACGATCGGAAGGCCTCGCCAGGGGTGAAGTTCAAGGACGCCGAGTTGCTTGGTGTGCCGTGGATCGTCGTGGTCGGCCGCGGATGGGCCAACGGTGTCGTCGAGCTGCGCAACCGGTTCGGCGGCGAGCACCGTGAAATTGCGGTCGACGGCGCGGCGCTTGCCATCGTGGAAGCCGTCAGGTAGCTACTCGCTGCCGCCGGGGAAGGCGACCGTGGTCGGTTGCGTGCCAACGACGGCGCGCCACTCGGCTGCGGTGACCGCGGACTCCGTCAACGCGGTGACGGCGAACGCGCGATCCTCGTTGGTGGTGGCTCGTTCCAGTACTGCTCGCCACGCCACCGCGGAGTCCTCCTCCATACGCACCGCCAACTTGGCGGCATCCGCCGGGCTGTCCACCACGATGGGCATCTGATATCCGGGGTCAGGCAACGGCGGCGCCACGTTGCGCGCAGCGAGCCGGGCGATGGCCTGCTCGCGGCGCGCCCGGTGCTCGGCCATGGCCGTGGACACCAGATCGTTGGCGTCGGGCGTCGAATGCGCGGACACCAGCCCGTAGCCGTAGATCACCGCATGCTCGCTGGCGACTGCGTCGAACAGCGCGGCAGCTGCGGCGTCGGAGGGACGCGAAGGGGTCGGCGGCGGAGAGTTCGTTGGCGACGTCACGGGTCCTGCTCTCCGCCGAGTGCCACGACGTAGGCCGCGGCACAGGCCGCCGAAATGGAACCGAGTAGGCCCGCCCGGTAACCCGACTCCTGGGCCGCCAACTGGGCGGCGCCATCTGCCGACTGCTTTAGGGCGGCGACGACGTCCTTCTGGGTGGGTGGCTTGGGTGGTGGCCCTGACGTGGTCGAGGTGGTGGGCAGGGCGGAGGACACGGAACTCGCCGGCGTCGACCAGGCGGTCGAATCGACCATTCGGGTCAGTTCGTCGGACAACGCCTGGGCATGGGCGGCACGTTCTGCGGCGACGGTGGTGAGCGTCGCTGCGATTTGCGGGGGCGTGGCGGTCGCAGCCGCGGCCGCCAACTGGTTGTCCGAGTGAGCGCGCTCGAGTTGTGCGACGAGCGCGTCGACGTCGGGTCTGGGTGCGGGCTTGCCGCAGGCCGTGGCCGCAGTGCCGAGCAGCGCCATGGCCGCTGCACCGAGCAGGACGCGCCGCCTGCTGACGGGGGGGAGCGGGCTTGGCACAGCAACATCCTGCCATCCCATCCAAGCAAGCCTCGAGCTGTGGATTCGCTGGTGGCCGCCGCGCGTTTGCCAATTGCCTCTGCTGCGCTGGCGTATCGTTGATACTCGATTTCCAAGATCACCGACAGTGATCGTGTCGGTACAACTCAAGATGAGGAGCTCGCCGTGGCATCGGACGCACCGCTGCGGTCTGCGCGACTACCGTCGCAGCAGCAGGTGATGGAGCTACTCGCGGGTGAGTTCACGCGCGCAGGATTCGAGCTAGAAGACGTCGTCGTCGACGCTTTGGCGCGTCCCGCCCGCATCGTCGTGATCGCCGACGGTGACGAACCGCCCGACCTCGAGGCTGTCGCTGCACTGTCCCGCTCGTCCTCCGATCTGCTGGACAAGCTGACGGATTCGGACCCGTACGTGCTCGAAGTCACGACACCCGGGGTGGAACGCCCGCTGACCGCCGAACGGCACTACCGGCGGGCGCGTGGACGCAAGGTAGAACTCGACCTGTCCGACGGTTCGCAATTGACCGGGCGGTTGGGCGAACTCGCAGGGGGCTCCGTACGGCTGGTCGTGGCAGGCAAGCGCCAAGGCGACTACTCCGTGCGCGAATTGCCGCTAGGGGAAATCGTGAAAGCCGTTGTTCAGGTTGACTTCTCGAAGCCGAATCGGCGCGAGCTGGAGTTGGCCGGAGGTCAGGTGGGGGACGGCCTGGAGATTGACTTGACGCAGTCCGGAAAGGAGGCCGACGCGTGAACATCGACATGGCGGCACTGCATGCCATCGAGGCCGAGAAGGGGATAACGGTCGAAGTCGTCATCGACACCATCAAGACGGCGTTGCTGACCGCCTACCGCCACACCGAGGGGCACGAGGCGGACGCCCACATCGAGATCGACCGCAAGACCGGGGCCGTGCAGGTGATGGCGCGTCAGACCGACGAAGACGGCAACCTGATCAACGAATGGGACGACACCCCAGAGGGTTTCGGCCGCATCGCGGCGACCACCGCCCGTCAGGTGATCCTCCAGCGACTGCGCGACGCCGAGAACGAGAAGAACTACGGCGAGTTCTCCGCGCGTGAGGGCGACATCGTCGCGGGCGTCATTCAACGCAGCGCCGGGGCCAACGCCCGGGGTTTGGTCATCGTGCGGGTGGGCAGCGAAGTCAAGGGGTCCGAAGGCGTCATTCCGGCCGCCGAGCAGGTGCCTGGTGAGAAGTACGAGCACGGTGACCGGGTGCGCTGCTACGTCGTTGGCGTCACTCGCGGCGCCAGGCAGCCGATGATCACGCTGTCGCGCACTCACCCCAACCTGGTGCGCAAGCTCTTCTCGCTAGAGGTCCCGGAGATCGCCGACGGATCAGTGGAGATCGTCGCCGTCGCTCGGGAAGCAGGACATCGGTCCAAGATCGCCGTCGCGACTCGCGTGCCTGGGCTCAATGCCAAGGGTGCGTGCATCGGACCCATGGGACAGCGGGTGCGCAACGTGATGAGCGAGCTGTCCGGCGAGAAGATCGACATCATCGACTTCGACGAGGACCCCGCCCGGTTCGTGGCCAACGCGCTCTCGCCGGCAAAGGTGGTGTCTGTGGCGGTCATCGACGAGGCCGCGCGCGCGGCCCGTGTGGTGGTCCCGGACTTCCAGTTGTCCTTGGCCATCGGCAAGGAAGGGCAGAACGCCAGGCTGGCGGCTCGGCTCACGGGGTGGCGCATCGACATCCGGAGCGATGCCGATGCGCCGGAGCTCGTTCAGGACGCCAGTCCCGGGGCAGCCCGCGAGGGGTAGCCGGACACACGATTCTGTCTGCGACACCAGTGGCGCTAGACTGAGCCGTGATCCAGCGCGAGACTTCGTCTGCTCACGCGCGTCGCCACCCCGATCACAAAGTCGGTCCGGTGCGCACGTGTGTGGGATGCCGAAGACGAGCTCTGGCCGTCGAACTGCTTCGAGTGGCCGCGGTGCGCGACGGGAACGGCGAGGGTGCCGTGACCGTTGACTCAGCGGGTAATCTGCCCGGGCGGGGTGCGTGGCTGCATCCCGACCAGCAGTGCCTACGCGAAGCGATCCGGCGGCGAGCGTTCGTTCGAGCGTTGAGGATCACCGGCGCGCCGGACACCTCCGCGGTAGTCGAGTGGTTTGACGGGATTTCCCGCAACTGCGAGACCGCCGCGGCAACAGAACAGGTAGCGAAGAACATGAGCACACCGTGAAGTTCCGATGACCATGCGTCATAGCTAAACCCGAGGCGCGGCCTACTGCTGTCGCCTCCTAGACAGGAGATGTAGTGGCAGGCAAGGCCCGCGTACACGAGTTGGCTAAGGAACTCGGTGTTACCAGCAAGGAAGTACTCGCCCGACTGAGCGAACAGGGCGAATTCGTCAAATCAGCGTCGTCAACCGTCGAAGCGCCCGTCGCGCGCCGGTTGCGCGAAGCGTTCGGCGGTAGCAAACCCGCGAAGGCGGCAGGCAATGGTGCAGTCGCACCGGCCAAGCCAGCCGCTGCCGACACCGGTGCCAGCGTGGCCAGTGCGCCACCCAAGCCAGCGGGCCCAAAGCCTGCCGCGCCCGCCCCGCCGCCGCCCGCGGCGGCTCCGGTAGTGGCCGCAG
>JAOPVI010000101.1 GCA_025966225.1 Mycobacterium sp.
AAGACCAAGGCGTTGTACCGCTTCGCAATCACGCATTACAACGAACCCGGCAGCGAGTTGTTACTTCAGGCAATCGCTGAGTTTCAAGCTGCCAAGGGCGACTAGGACCGATATGCCCGACGACTTCGTCAATGATCCGCACTTCATCGACACGGACGACCTAGGCGCGGAAGGCTTGGGTGTCCTCAGCCGTGACGCGCTGAATTTGCAACTGCACGGCGTGATGAACAGCATCTCCGAAGGAACTCCGGGCTTCGTCAGCGACGACTACCTGAACGCCATCGAGGCGGAAACGACCATCGCGGCCGCAGAGCTAGAAGCGGCTCGCATATGGGAGCGGCGCCCGGGTGGTTACTTCGTCGTTGCGGACGAAATGGTCAAGATGGTCCTCGACTACAACGAGGAGATGGACCGCACGCGATCCGAGTGCGGAGAGCGTGGCCACCACATAACCCCGGTTGATTCGGACGGCTCGGGGTGGGTGATATGCCAGCACTGCGGAATTCCGCTGCAACGGACGGATGGCGGTCCCGTGGCGTTGCCCAACGGTGGGCCGCTGGGACCTGACCCACGCGACCGGTAGCGATGAAATTAGTTGGGAAAGACTGTTGACCGACCTGCTGGTGGCCAGCCGCAACCCGAAGAAGCTGGCCGAATTGCGCCGCGTGCTCGACGCGGCAGGGGTGTCCGGCTTGCGACTGCTTTCGTTGGACGACGTCGCGCCGTTCGACGAGGCGCCGGAGGCGGGTGCGACGTTCGAGGAGAACGCGTTGGCCAAGGCGCATGACGGATTCGTCGCGTCGGGGCTGGCTTGTGTGGCCGACGATTCCGGGTTGGCCGTGGACGCCCTGAACGGGATGCCCGGCGTGCTGTCGGCCAGGTGGTCGGGGACGCACGGCGACGACGCCGCCAACACCGCCCTGCTGTTGGCCCAGCTGCGGGACGTCCCGGCCGAGCGGCGTAGTGCGGCCTTCGTCTCGGCGTGCGCGTTGGTGTCCGCGTCGGGCCAGACGGTGGTGCGCGGCGAGTGGTCGGGTGCGATCGCTGGCGCGCCGCGGGGTGATGGGGGATTCGGGTACGACCCGGTGTTCGTGCCGTCGGGATCCGAGCTCTCGGCGGCCGAGTTGAGTGCGGCGCAGAAGGACGCGGCGTCCCATCGCGGGCTGGCGCTGGCGAAGCTGTTGCCCGCGCTGCGTGCACTGGCCTGATCGCAGCAGGCAGATGCCCTGCCGATGATGAATAGTTGAACTAACCAATGTACATTCGGCGGATGAGTCGTCAGAGGTCCGTGTCGCCTTTGGCGCCGGCGCCGACGCCTCACCCAACCGTGCTCGTCGCGGTGTTGTCGGCCGCGGGTATTGGCGTGTCGTTGATGCAGACGCTGATCGTGCCGTTGATCCCCGAGTTGCCAAATCTGTTGCACACCAGCGCATCCAACGCATCGTGGGCAATCACCGCCACGCTACTGACCGCCGCCGTCGCGACGCCGGTATTCGGACGGCTCGGAGACATGTACGGCCCCAAGCCGATGCTGATCGCGTGTGCGGTGCTACTGATCGCCGGTTCTCTGATCGCGGCGTCGTCGAGCACCCTGTTGCCGCTGATCGTCGGCCGGGGTCTGCAGGGGTTCGGCATCCCGATCATCCCGCTCGGCATCAGCGTGCTGCGGTCGAGCGTTCCGGCCGAAAGGGTCGGCGAGGCAATGGGTCTGATGAGCTCGTCGCTCGGTGTCGGGGGAGCACTCGGGTTGCCGCTGTCGGCCGTCATCGCTCAGCACTTCGACTGGCACGTGCTGTTCTGGCTCTCCACCGGCCTCGGGGTGATGGCGCTGGTGATGTTCGCAACGTTGGTCCCGCACGTCCCACCGCGTTCGGCTGATCGGCTTGACCCGCTTGGCGTGCTTTTGTTGACTGCCGGATTGGTGACGCTGCTGCTCGGCATTTCCAAGGGTCAGAGCTGGGGCTGGACCAGTGGGCCCACGCTGTCGATGTTCGGCTCGTCGCTGGTGGTCTTCGCGGCCTTCGGGTGGTGGGAGCTGCGGGTTTCTTCGCCTACCGTCGATCTGCGGACGACCATCAAGCGGCCCGTGCTCATGACCAACCTCGCGTCGATCGCCGTCGGGTTCGGAATGTTCGCGCTTTCGTACGTGGCCCCTCAGATCCTCGAATTGCCAAGGGAAACCGGCTACGGGCTGGGACAGTCGCTGCTGTTTACCGGACTGTGGCTGGCGCCAGGTGGACTGGCGATGATGGTGACCTCGCCGATCGCGGCCCGGGTGTCCGCAGCGCGCGGACCGCGGTTCACCCTGGCGGTCGGTGCGCTGATCATCTCGGTTTCGTACCTCGTGGGACTGGCCCTGCTGGCGGCCCCCTGGCAGATCATGCTGCTCAACATCATGGTGGCGGTGGGCGTCGGGTTCGCATACGCGTCGATGCCAGCACTCATCAACGCGGCGGTACCGGTGTCCGAGACGGCAGCCGCCAACGGGATCAATGCGCTCGCTCGCTCGCTGGGGACCGCGATCTCCAGCGCCGTGGTCGGCGCGATTCTGGCCGGACTGACGACGTCCTTCGCGGGGCACGAGGTCCCGACGTTGGCCGGCCTGCGAGCTGCCCTGTTGGTGGCTGCGTGCGCGGCTGGGCTCGCAGTCCTGCTGACGCTGCTGATTCCGCCGGTACCGCGCACGGTGGTCGTCGCGGTTGTGGCCGCCCAACCGCCAGCTGACGGTGCCCCGCCGGCACCGTGGTTGGAGCGCAGCGCATTTCTGGTGTGCGATCGGATCAACGAGGCCGGTGACTTGTCCCTCGGCCAGCTCGCCCACGAATTCGAGATCGACGTGCCGACCGCCAGCCGACATGTCGCCGCGCTGCTTCGCGAGGGACTCGCGACGGGTGCCGGACGCGGTGATTCGTTGACGTTCTGGCTGACCGCGCGAGGACGAGATCGGCTCGATCGCCAGCGCGCGCATCACGAATGAATCGGCGGAACTAGAGGTCGTACATGGCCTTCAGCTGCTTGGTCTGGAAGTGCTCGACGATGATGCCCAACAGTGGGATGGTGCCCGCCAGCAGCACGCCGATGGTCTTGCCGATGGGCCAGCGCACCTTGACCGCGAGGTTGGCGGTGAAGAGCAGGTACACGAAGTACACCCAACCGTGCACGATGCCGATCCAGCTTGGCGGGTCGTCGACCTTGACGATGTACTTCAGCACCATCTCGTAGCACAGCGCGATGAGCCAGATGCCCGTCGTCCACGCCATGATCCGGTAGCCGACCAGCGCCTTGCGGACGGCGTCCTTGGGAACCGGCGGAGCCGGGTCGCTGGCCTGCGGAGCGTCGCCGGGTGCTTCGGGATCGGGGCTGCTCATGTACTGGTCCTGTCGTCGTCGTGGGCGTCGGACTTGGCAAGTTCAGCGAGATAGGCGTTGTAGTTGCGCATCTCGGCGTCGTCCTCGGTGAGCGTCGCGGCCTTGGGCCGTTCGGGGAGCAGGCCGTCCGGCAGTTCGGTCAGCTCGTCCGGGTTGGACATCGGCGGCGGAGCTTCCTCGTAACGGACGAACTTGTAGTAGGCGTAGACGCAGAAGCCGGCGAACATCGGCCACTGCAGGGCGTAGCCGAGGTTCTGGAAGCTGCCTGAGGTCGACTCGTAGCGCGTCCACTGCCACCAGGCCAGCAACAGGCAGCCTGCGGCGCCAAGGCACACCAGCGCGATGAGCGCGGGCCTCCTACGCCGTGTAGTGGACATTCGTCCACGGTACCGCGCGGTCCTTGGGCCCGACGAACTCGTCGCGACGTGCTGTGTCGGCTTTGCGATAGATCGAGACGATGTACTTGGTCGACCTGGTCCAGTGGATCCCGACCCGGTCGAGCGCCGCGGTGAACAGGCCGATGATGTCCTCGGAGCGGTTGGAGAAGTGGTAGCGGATGCTGCGGACTCCGCGGTCATTGGCGACGACGCGGCAACCGTCGCTGTGGATCAGGCCGTAGATGAATTCCTCGGGCTCGCGGTCCACGATGGCCTGCTGCCAGGGCCCGAGGGCGATGAGCCGGCGGTGTTTCGGCCCAGGGCCGTGTTGCGGCAAGAAGCAGGGCCAGTGGTTCGAGCAGAGGATGACCTCGACGCAGTTTTCGCCAGGTCGATTGACCAACGAAGCGCGCTGGTAGGGCATGACCAGGTCGATCGCTTGTCGGCATCGCTCCACGATCGCCGGATATTTGGTGTCGAGTGCAATCCGGAGCTTCCACACTCGTCGTAGCCGCGACAGGCACCCGTCTCCGAGGTACAGACCGAGCAAGTCGGCGTAGGGCGCTGGCGGCAGGGCAGGGAAATCATGAAGGACACCGCACGGTGACGATGCCCCCGGCTTTCGCAAGCTTGGCGGGGGATTGCGGCGCCAGCCTCGGATGGTCGGTCGCGGTATGGCGGTCAGCCGCGAGATTGCGCAATCGTTCATGCCGAGCGCGATTAGCCGTTGTACCTCACGGAATTCGTCCGCTGACCGCATCGCGTCTCCTTCGGCGTAGCTGTCACCAAACTAGGGAGGGCGACCGACAGATTCGCTAGCTCCACGGCGGCGGTACTATCGGGCACGCCGCGGGCGTGGCGCAATTGGCTGACGCGCAGGTTTTAGGTACCTGTGTTCGAAAGAACGTGTGGGTTCGAGTCCCACCGCCCGCACTACGAATTAGGTTGCCGTCTAGCGGCACTCAACCGCGGTTGAGCGCCCACCTGATGCCACTGACCAGGGTGCGTCCGGCCAGCCGGACCGCGGTGGCTTCCACCGGAGGCAGGTAGGGCAGTCGCAACGGCAGCCTCGCCCACGCGGGCAGCATCGCTACCGAAGTGGCGGCGAGCACCGCGTACGGCGGCCTGGCCAGCATGGGTAACGGGGGAGTCAACAGGAGGAACTTGGCCGCTTCGCGCGCGGCCGGGGTGCTGCTCAATTCGGGTCGGTACGCCTCGATCCGCTCCTTCAATTCCCGCTCGGTACGCGGCGGGTCGATCACTCCGAGTGCGGCAGCGACGCGGGCGGTGTCGGCGACGTAGTCGTCGCGGCCCTGCCGGTCCAGCGGCGCCGCACCGTAAAGCTGGTGCGCCAGAAGGAAACTAGAGATCTCGGCGATGTGCACCCATTCGAGGAGGTGCGGGTCAGCCGCCTCGTACGGTCGTCCGTCCGCTGCGGTCCCGCGGACCCGCCGGTGGATTCCACGGACCTTGTCGACGGCGCGCTGGGCGTCCTCGGCGGGGCCGAACGTGGTGACCGCGAGGAACGTGCTCGTGCGTTGCAACCGTCCCCACGGATCGTGGCGATAGTCGGAGTGATCGGCCACGCCTGCCATCGCCAACGGGTGCAGCGACTGGAGTAGCAGTGCGCGCAGACCACCGACGAACATCGATGCGTCGCCGTGAACGCGTCTGATTGGGCGGTCGTCGCCGAACCAGCGGGGGCCAGGCGTGTCGTGAATTCTGGCGCGATTGGCCGGGCCGTCGGGGCCGGCCACCATGCCGAACAACCGCTGACCCAAGCCATCGCGAACAGTGGTAAATCCTGGCAGCGCCACACAACCGACATTACGCGGCGGGACGCGGGGTCAATCCAGCTTGAAGCCGGTATAGCCCGCGGCGGCGATTTCGTCGCATTGCCGCCGGTACTCGGGGAGGCCTCCCACGTAACCCATGTACAACCGCTTCTTGCCCGGCACGTTGCCGCCGTTGTACCAGGAATTGCACGACGGATGGACGAGCACCGTCGGCCCGACGAGGGCTGCGCCCCGATGATCACTGCGTCGTAGCGGTTACGTGGCTCGGACGTGGTCATTCGGCCACTGTATTGAAAGCGCTACAGTATGGGCAGCTATTCGTGTGATGTCACCGCGCCAGTTGCGCCAATTCGGCAGCGGTGACGAGACGCTCGTTTCTGGCCAGGCAGCGTCGGGTCCGCACGGGATGGCGGATCAGCAGCAAGGCGAAGCGTGCGGTTCGGGTCTCGAATCTCTTGTTGATGATCAAGGCGCGTCACTCCTGTACTCGGGTCGATTCACCTCATCCAGAAGACCTTGAACGACGGCAGTCACGTTTCGGGCACGGCTGTGTCACGACTTTCTTCCTATGGCGCGGCTATCAGTTGTCGACCGACTGCCTGTGAGAGGGTGCGCTCCCCGCGCGCCAACCCGTCGTTCGTCCGAATGCGAGTTACGTTGTCGCCGTGCGATGTCGATGCTCCTACGGGCCTCAGGGTTCCATGTCGCGCCGCGATGTCCTGAAATACGTTGTGGCCGCACCGATCGTGCTCGGTTTGGGTGCGTCGTCGAATGCGTTCGGTACGACCGGTCGAGCGCTCGCCGATGCCGCGTTCTCGGTCGCGGCACCGGCTTTGGACCAACCGGTCAGCATCATCGGGCGTGCGCGCTGGGGAGCCGACGAGTCGCTGCGACGCGGCGGCCCGGTGTACGACGACGCCGTGCTGGCCGGCGTGGTGCACCACTCCGCGACCGGAAATGACTACGCGCCGCAGGATTCGGCCGCCATCGTCCGTTCGATCTACGTCTATCACACCCGCGATTTGGGCTGGAGTGACATCGCCTACAACGCCTTGGTGGACAGGTACGGTCAGGTGTTCGAAGGCAGGTTCGGCGGTATCGCCAGGCCCGTACTCGGCAGTCACACCGGAGGATTCAACACCGATACGTGGGCGGTGTGCATGATCGGCAATTTCGACAAGGAGCCGCCGCCACCGGTGCAACTTCGGGCGGTCGGCCAATTGTTGGGGTGGCGGCTCGCGGTCGCAGGCGTGGATCCGAAGGCCGCGACCATGCTGAGCTCAGCGGGCGGCCCCGATACCCGATTCCCCGCAGGGGCCACGCCGAAGCTGCCGACCATCTTCGCGCATCGGGACGTCGGCGACACGGCGTGCCCGGGCAACGTCGGGTATGCATTCTTGGACCGCATCCGCGACATCGCCGCCCGCTACGACCAACCGCCGAACAATCAGGATGTCTCCGAGCTGCTGAGGGGAGGCGCCATCGACGCCCGGTGGCAGTCCCTCGGCGGGAAGAACGGCCCACTCGGCTCGCCATTGTCACCGGAGGCGCCGGGCGACGGCTCGACTCGCTACGTGGTGTTCGAGCGAGGGGCGGTCTACTGGTCGCCGCCCACGGGAGCGCAGGCAGTCAGCGGAGCGATCTACGACGCGTGGGCCACTCTGGGATACGAGCGCGGCCGGCTGGGCCTGCCGACCAGTGGCCTGCTCCAGGAGCCGGAGTGGATCGTGCAGAACTTCCAGCACGGCACCCTCAACATCGACCGGCAGACCTCTGAGGTCACCAGCGTGATGGACGGGGTCCCGGCGATCGTGCCTGCTCCGCCTCCGGGAGGTCCGCCCGTACAACTCGAGCGGTTCTCGCCTGCCCGAGACCGGACCGTGTAGCCGATCGTTCAGTACCGGGCCGCCAAGAGCCTGCGGTGCTCGACGGGTGAGCCGAAGAGCGCCCGGTTCAACATCGCGCGCTTGAGATACGCGTGCACCCCGCTCTCCCACGTGTAGCCGATGCCACCATGCAATTGCATCGCCTTGCCGACGACGTCGACGGCGGCCCCGCAGGCGTACGACTTGGCCATCGACGATGCGACGGACGCATCGGCGCCCTCGGCTACCTGCGTCACGGCGGCGTTCACCAATTGCCGGGCCACGGACGTCTGCACCAACATGTCCGCGCACGAGTGCTTGACCGCCTGGAAAGACCCGATGGGCCGCCCGAACTGCTGGCGCACCTTGACGTAATCGACTGTCGCAGAGAGCATCGCCTCGGCCACTCCAAGGCTGTCGCAGGCCACCGCAACTGCGGCCCGGTCATTCAGTGCCGACGGATCGACCGGCAGCGGCCAGAGCTCGGAGATGGCTGCTCCCTCGGCGGTGACGACCGCCAGGGCTCGGGTCTCGTCGAGTACCGGCTGCGCGGTGACGGTCAGGTCAGCGGAGGTGACCACGACGGGGACGCCGCCGTCGTCCGCCAGAAGCAATACGATTTCGGCGCCGTCCGCATCCGGAACGTACTCAGCGCGGCCGGAGACGACACCGCCAGACACGGTGAAGCCCGATGCGAACGCGGCGGACGTCCCTGCGGCGACGCTTTCCAGCAGCCTGTCACGAGAATTGTTGGGCGACAACGCCGTCAATGCGCCGACCGTCAGCACGGTGCCGAGGAAGCGGCTCGGTACCGCGGCGCGACCGAGTTCCTCGAGCACAATGGCCGTCTCCACGAACGTGGCTTCCGCACCGCCGAGCGATTCTGGGACTTCGAGGCCGACCCAGCCCGCGTCGACGAGTTGCTGCCAATCGTCGCCCTTGGAAAGCAGCTCCCTTGCCAACGAGCGCAAGTCGTCGTGAAACTCGCCTAGGTCCGACATCAGGCGCTCATCGGCTCTCGCGGAAGACCGAGGCCACGCTCGCCGATGATGGTGCGCTGAATCTCACTGGCCCCACCGGGGATCGTCCATTCCCAAGAACCGATGAAGTCCAATGCCCAAGAGCCGGACTCCCAACCGCTCGACATCGGCTTGGTCAGCACCGTGTGGGCCGGCAGCCCGGCAATCTCGGTGCCGAAGTCGGTCAGCCGCTGCAGCAGTTCGCTATAGAAGAGTTTGACGACGGACGCGTCGGCGGGCCCAAGGCCTCCGGACTCGTGACCTTCGACGACCTTGCGGCACAGCCCGCGCAGCCCTGCGACCTCGATCTCTAACTGCGCCAGTCGATCCCGTACCACGCCGTCGTCGAGCGGGCGCGTGCCGTCGGACCGTGTTCGGGCGCATTCGTCGACCAGCCAACGGAATCCGGCTTGACCGAGTCGCTCGGCCAACTCGAGCATCGTCATGCCGCGCTCGGCGCCCAGCGTCTCCTGGGCCACCTGCCACCCCGCATTTTCCGCACCGACGAGGTTGGCGGCCGGAATCGCGACGTCGTTGAGGAATACCTCGCAGAAGTGCGAGTCGCCGACAGCGTTGCGGATCGGGCGCACGTCGATGCCAGGCGTGGTCATGTCCATCAGGAAGTACGAGATGCCCTTGCGCTTGGGCGCAACGGGGTCGGTGCGGGCCAACAGCAGACACCAGTCGGCATGCGCCCCACCACTTGCCCACAACTTCTGGCCGTTGACGATGAACGTGTCGCCGTCGCGGCGGGCCGTGGTGCGCAGCGACGCCAGGTCCGACCCTGCCTCCGGCTCCGAGAAGCCCTGCACCCAGAGTTCGCCGTCGAGGATGGCTGGCAGATGTCGCTGACGCTGCTCGTCGGTGCCTGCCACCAGCAGCGTCGACGCGGCGTGGTGAATCCCCACGAACGCCAACACGAGTCGCGGTGCGTCGGCGGCGGCGAGTTCCTGATACAGCACGATCTGCTCGCCGACCGACATGCCGCCGCCCCACTCCCGGGGCCAGTGCGGCACGGCGAATCCGGCCGCGTGAAGTTCGGCGAACCACGCCTTCTGGAATGCGGCGAACTCAGCGTCGCTCACTCCGGTCTGCGTGGTGCGCCAGTCGGCGGGCACGTGATCGGTACACCACTGCCTCACCCGAGCCCGGAACTCGGCGAGGTCGTCGCTCACGAA
>JAOPVI010000131.1 GCA_025966225.1 Mycobacterium sp.
ACACGCCAGCGCCGGAGTTCGCGGTATCGGTGCTGAGCCTCGAGGCCGAACTACTAGGACACGAGGTGGATGCGCCCGCCCGTCACGACGGCCCGCAGGTGCTGCTGTGCACGGAGGGCTCGGCGCAGGTTCATGCCAAGGCCAGTGTGTTGACACTCGAACGCGGCGGGGCGGCGTGGGTGGCAGCCGACGATGGGCCCATCCGGCTGATCTGCGATCGGCCGACCAAGTTGTTCCGTGCCACGGTTGGCATTTGAGGAAGGATCACGATGTCGTCGGGGGGCAGTAAGCGCGCGATCATTGCTGCATTGTTGGCGAACGCAGGCATCGCGTTGGCCAAGTTCGTCGGATACGTGATCACCGGCAGCTCGTCGATGCTCGCCGAGGCGGTGCACTCCGTCGCGGACACCTCCAATCAGGGCCTGCTGCTGTGGGGGCAGCGGCAGGCGGGCAAGGCGCCAGATGCGCTGCACCAGTTCGGGTACGGCCGCAGTCGCTACTTCTACTCGTTCGTCGTTGCGCTGGTGTTGTTCTCGCTTGGCGCGGCCTTCGCGCTCTACGAGGGTTACGAGAAGATCGTCCACCCCCATCAGCTGACTTCGCCGTACGTGGCGATCACCATCCTGGTGGTGGCAATCGGGTTGGAGAGCTTCAGCTTTCGGACCGCGATGGTCGAGTCGCGGCCGCTCAAGGGGTCAGGCAGTTGGTGGCGGTTCATCCGGTCGTCGCGCAACCCGGAGCTGCCCGTGGTGCTGCTCGAGGACACTGGCGCGCTGATCGGACTGGTGCTCGCGCTCGCAGGCGTCGGCTTGACGATGGCGACGGGCAACCCGATCTGGGACGGAATCGGCACCCTGTGCATCGGCGCGCTCCTTGCGGTGATCGCCGTCATCCTGATGGTCGAGATGCACAGCGCACTCATCGGCGAGGGCGCGACGCCGCAGGAAGACGACGCCATCCGCGCCGCGCTCGAACAGACCGACAACGTCGAACGCGTGATTCACCTCCGCACGCAGTACCTGAGCCCCGACGAACTTCTGGTTGGCGCGAAGATCGCGCTTGCGCCCGAGACCGACCTCGCGACGGTGGCGGCCGCGATCGACGCGGCCGAGGTTGCCGTTCGGACCGCGGTGCCCGCGGCCACGGTCATTTACTTGGAACCGGATCTCGATCGCGCGCCGACCGTCGAGTCTTGAGCTTCTCGGCGAGTAGCAGACGCATGTTGTGTTTGATGGTGCGTCCGAGCGTGCGCGCATCCGGCACCATGTAGAGACTGTCCAACAGGCTGAAGCGACGCAGAAACCATTCGGCCAGATCGGCTTCCGTCTCCGCCGCGCCAAGGAACTGATCGAACAGATTGCCGACCTTGAGGTACCACCACGGCACGTCGTCCGCCGTCGCATTGTGCAGCGCGAGGTCGCCGATGGCGTTCATCGTCCACACCGGCCAGGTGGTCTTCTTCGTCGCGCGCGCTAGCTCGCGCGCGATATCGAGGGCGCCCGATTGCAAAACGGCGCGCAGGTTCCCGGCCTGGATCGACGTCATCGTCATGCCCTGGCCGTAGGTCGGGTTGAAGCTGACGACGGCATCGCCGAAAGGGATGATGCCCGCGGGAAAGCGCTCCATCTCGTCGTAGCGGCGCCACCTGCTCATCGGGTACTTGTGGAACGCCACCTCGCCGAGTGGTGTGCCGCTGCGCACCGCCGCGCTGAGGTGTGGTGGCAGCAGTTCGTCTGCAAGTGTGCACATTTCGGCGAAGTTCTGCGGAGGAGCGACCTTGCCGGTGCCGAACGTCGTCAGACCCCAGTTGCCGTCCTCGTAGAACAACATGCCGAGCCCGACGGGGTGTTCGTGGGACGCCCCGGCGACGACCACCTTTTCCTTGACGAGGCCGTCCGGGATGTGTACCCGTTGCGTCGCGTAGTCGATGCCGACGTCTACGGTGTGCTCCGTCGGACGCCCGTAGCCCCACTGCTCCAGCCACACCGGCAGGCGGGTGCCTCTACCCGTCGCGTCGACGACCAGGTCGGCCGGCACCTCGCTGGCGTCGTCGCCCGACTCGAGCAGCACGCCCGTCACCCGTTCCTGGGCCGGATCGAACTGCGGCTCGGCCACCGAGGTGCGGACGAGTTCGACGTTCGGGATCGCGAGCGCGCGGCTCCTGATCTGCCACTCGAGGTGCGGGCGGCTCGGCACGTAGGCGGTGAACTCCCGCTTCAGGGTCGTGTTGGTTCCGAGCACGTGGCCCGCCGCGCCGAAGTGGATGCAGTCGGGCCGGTTCGCCAGCTTCGGAACGCCAGCGGCCACCATGTCGTCGAGCAACCCGGGGAAGAGCCTCTCGAACTCGGCGGCGCCCCGCGCCATCAGTAGGTGGACGTGTCGGCCCTGCGGCACCGCGGACCTGTTCGTCGGACCCGCGGGGAGGTCGTCGCGCTCGAAAACGGTCACCCTGTCGTAGTGGTCCGACAGCACCCGCGCGGCACACATGCCCGCGAGGCTGGCGCCGATGACGACAGCGTGTTTCCCCATTGCCGGAAAGGTACCCAGGACGGGGCCCGATTGTTCGAGGTCAGCCACCGACGTCACGGGTCCGTCATCTCGCGAGCTGGACGGTACGGCTGCTTGACAGCGCCGCTTCGTTTACAAAATAGATCAATATGTCTAGACAGCCGACAAATCAGCAGATATGGTCAACCCAATCAGTGATGACTCTCACAGGAGGTGGCTAGTCGTGGCAACGGAGCTTTCGGAAGTCTCGGGTCCGACCGTCGATCGGTGGCGAGACAAGAAGCGGTACCTATGGCTCATGGGTTTGATCGTGCCCACCGCGGTGCTGGTGATGCTGCCCATCGTCTGGGCGCTCAACCAGTTCGGTTGGCATGCAGCGGCGCAGGCCCCCTTCTGGATCGGCCCGATCCTCGTCTACCTCGTGTTGCCGCTGCTCGACTGGCGATACGGACCGGACGGACAGAATCCGCCCGACGAGGCCATGGAGCGGCTGGAGCGGGACAAGTACTACCGCTACTGCACCTACAGCTTCATTCCGTTCCAGTACGCGACGGTCATCCTGGGTGCCTACCTGTTCACCGCATCGGACCTCAGCTGGCTCGGATTCGACGGCTCACTGGCGTGGCCGGCGAAGATCGGTCTGGCGCTGTCGGTCGGCATGATGGGCGGCGTCGGCATCAACACCGCGCACGAACTTGGGCACAAGAAGGACACGCTGGAGCGCTGGCTGAGCAAGATCACGCTGGCCCAGACGTGCTACGGCCACTTCTACATCGAGCACAACCGCGGCCACCACGTGCGGGTCGCCACCCCGGAGGACCCGGCGTCGGCCCGCTTCGGCGAGACGTTCTGGGAGTTCCTGCCGCGCACCGTCTGGGGCAGCGTGAAGTCGTCGTGGGAGTTGGAGGCGCAGCGGATGCGTCGGATGAACAAGAGTCCATGGCATCCGTCCAACGACGTGCTGAACGCCTGGGCGATGTCGGTGGTGCTCTACGGCGCGCTCATCGCGGTGTTCGGCCTGGCGCTGATCCCCTACGTGGTGATCTCGGCGGTGTTCGGATTCACGCTGCTGGAGACCGTCAACTATCTCGAGCACTACGGCCTGCTGCGCCAGAAGACCGAAAGCGGACGTTACGAACGCTGCGCGCCCGAGCACAGCTGGAATTCCGACCACTTGGTGACCAACCTGTTCCTGTACCACCTGCAGCGCCACAGCGACCATCACGCCAACCCGACGCGCCGCTACCAGACGCTGCGCAGCATGCATGGCGCGCCGAACCTGCCAAGCGGCTACGCGTCGATGATCGGGCTGACCTACTTCCCGCCACTGTGGCGCCGGGTGATGGACCACCGCGTCATGGCGCACTACGAGGGCGACATCACGAAGGTGAACATCCATCCCCGCATGCGGAACAAGGTGCTCGCCAAATACGGGCAGGTGGCCCAGTGACCGCCTACCGCTGCCCGGGCTGCGACTACGTCTACGACGAGGCGACGGGCGCCCCACGCGAGGGGTTCCCGGCAGGCACCGCGTGGGACCAGGTCCCCGACGAGTGGTGCTGCCCGGACTGCGCAGTCCGAGAGAAGGTCGATTTCGAGGTCGAGGCGAGCGAAGCGACGGGAAATGAGGTCGAGGCGCGCGAAGCCACGGGAAATGAGACAGGAGGAGTATCCAAATGAGTGACGCATCCAAGTTGTTCGTGTGTGTGCAGTGTGGGTTCGAGTACGACGAGGTGAAGGGGTGGCCCGAGGACGGCATCGCCCCCGGCACCCGATGGGACGACATCCCCGAGGACTGGAGCTGCCCGGACTGCGGTGCGGCGAAGTCGGACTTCGAGATGGTCGAGGTAGCGCGTTCGTGACCGCGGCGAGCGAAGCGACGGGAGAATGGCAGTTACTCTCGCGCATGTGAGCACTCCAGGCGATCGGCGTACTGCACCGCGCGTGCCGTACGCCGAGGCGTCGCGGGTGCTGCTGCGCGACGCGATCCTCGACGGCATGCGGGACATGCTGCTGGCCCGAGACTGGTCGTCGATCACCCTGTCCGACGTCGCCAAGGCGGCGGGCATCAGCCGACAGACGATCTACAACGAATTCGGCTCGCGCCAGGGCCTTGCCGAGGGGTACGCGTTGCGGCTGGCGGACCGGCTGGTCGACGCGGTCGACGAGTCGATCCGGGCGAACGTCGGCAACTTCTACGCGGCCTTCCTCGAGGGATTCCGGGCGTTCTTTCTCGAGTCGGCCTCCGATCCGCTCGTCATCTCACTGCTGACCGGGGCCGCGAAGCCGGATCTGCTGCAGATCATCACGACCGACAGTGCTCCGATCATCACCAGGTGCTCGGAGCGCTTGACGTCGACGTTCATGGACAGCTGGGTGCGGGCCAGTGAAGAGGACTCGGGAGTGTTGGCTAGAGCCATCGTCCGACTGGCGATGAGCTACGTGTCGATGCCGCCGGAGGCCGACCACGATGTGGCCCGTGACCTGGCCCGTTTGATGACGCCGTTTGCCGAGCGATACGGTGTCATAGACACCACCTAGCTGGCAGAGCGCCGACGCGCCTGTCCCGCGAGCCCGCAGGCTACGGGTGTCGCCGGCGCACGTGTGTGCGCTCACAGGCAATGACGAACGAAGTAGGGGCTCTACATGACTGCACCGACACTGACCGCTGACGTCCGCAACGGCATCGACTACAAAGTGGCCGACCTGGGACTGGCCGAGTTCGGCCGCAAGGAGATCCGGCTGGCCGAGCACGAGATGCCCGGCCTGATGACGCTGCGTCGCGAGTACGCCGACGTGCTGCCGCTCAAGGGGGCGCGCGTCTCCGGTTCGCTGCACATGACGGTGCAAACGGCGGTGCTCATCGAGACCCTGGTTGCGCTCGGCGCCGAAGTCCGCTGGGCGTCGTGCAACATCTTCTCCACCCAGGACCACGCCGCCGCCGCGACGGTCGTCGGCCAGCATGGCACGCCCGAGGAGCCCAAGGGCGTCCCGGTCTTCGCATGGAAGGGCGAGACGCTCGAGGAGTACTGGTGGGCGGCCGAGCAGATGCTCACGTGGCCGGGCGAGCCCGCCAACATGATTCTCGACGACGGCGGTGACGCGACCATGCTGGTGCTGCGCGGCGCGCAGTACGAGAAGGCCGGCGTCGTGCCCCCCACCGAGGACGACGACTCAGACGAGTGGAAGGTGTTCCTGGCGCTGGTCCGGAGCCGCTTCGAGACCGACAAGAGCAAGTGGACCAAGATCGCCGAGTCGATCCAGGGTGTCACCGAGGAGACCACCACGGGCGTGCTGCGGCTCTACCAGTTCGCCGCCGCAGGCGAGCTGCAGTTCCCGGCCATCAACGTCAACGACTCGGTGACCAAGAGCAAGTTCGACAACAAGTACGGCACCCGGCACTCGCTGATCGACGGCATCAACCGCGGTACCGACGTGTTGATCGGCGGCAAGGCCGCCCTGGTCTGCGGCTACGGCGACGTCGGCAAGGGCTGCGCGGAGGCGCTCAAGGCGGCGGGCGCCCGTGTCGCGGTCACCGAGATCGACCCGATCAACGCCCTGCAGGCGCTGATGGACGGCTTCGAGGTCAAGACGGTGGAGGAGGCCATCGGCTGGGCAGACATCGTCATCACGGCCACCGGCAACCAGGGCATCATCACCCTCGAGCACATGAAGTCGATGAAGCATCAGGCGATCCTCGGCAACATCGGTCACTTCGACGATGAGATCGAGATGGCGCGTCTGGAGAAGGACCCGAAGATCCATCGGATCAACATCAAGCCGCAGGTCGACGAGTTCGTCTTCGAGGACGGGCACTCGATCATCGTGCTGTCCGAGGGCCGGTTGCTGAACCTGGGCAATGCGACCGGACACCCGTCGTTCGTGATGAGCAACAGCTTCTCCAACCAGGTGATCGCACAGATCGAACTGTGGACCAAGAACGACGAGTACGACAACGCGGTGTACCGGCTGGCCAAGCATCTCGATGAGAAGGTCGCGCGGATCCACGTCGAGGCGCTTGGGGGGACGCTGACCAAGCTCACCAAGGAGCAGGCCGAGTACATCGGCGTCGACGTCGACGGCCCGTACAAGCCCGAGCACTACCGCTACTGAGATCAGGCTGCGCGAAAGTCCCTGGTGCACTTGGTGTGCCAGGGACTTTTCGCGTCCTTGGTGCGGCCGGCTGGCGAAGTCCGGTGTTGCCGGGCCGAAACCGCGACCAGCTGGTGATCTCTGCGCTGGACGACTCG
>JAOPVI010000144.1 GCA_025966225.1 Mycobacterium sp.
AGCCCAGCATCCCATCGCCCTTGCCCGGCAAGCACTCTCGGTGCACGCGATGGCCGCAGGCAGGTTGGCGCTCGGCGTCGGACCGTCACATCACTGGATCATCCAGGACATGCTCGGTCTGCCGTACGAGAAGCCTGCGGCCTACACCCGGGACTACCTCGAGGTGCTGCGCGCCGCATTCGACAATCCTGGTCCCTCGGAGGGCAGGAGCGGAGCGACCCGGGAAATCATGATCGACGTCGAGAACGACACGTTCACGGTGCACAACCCGCTTGACCTGCCGCCGGTTTCGCCGCTGCCCGTGCTCGTCTCGGCGCTCGGACCGGTGATGCTCAAGATCGCCGGTGAACATGCCGACGGCACCGTGCTCTGGATGGCCGACGAGAAGGCGATCGGCGATCACATTGCGCCGAAGCTCAATCAGGCCGCCGCCGACGCGGGCAGGCCTGCGCCGCGCATCGTCGCCGGGATCCCCGTGTGCCTGTGCGCCAACTCCGAGATCGACGCCGCAAAGGACCGGGCGAACCGGATCCTGTCCGAGGCCGAGACGTCGCCCAACTACCAGAAGCTGCTGGACCGCGGCGATGCCCGCAGCGTCGGTGACCTGTGCGCAGCAGGCGACGAAGAGTCAATCCTGGCGCGGTTCAAGCAGTTTGCCGACGCAGGCGTCACGGACCTGTCCGTCCGACTGCTGCCGATCGGGGACACCCGCGACGAGCTCATCGCGTCGAAGTACCGCACGAGGGAAGTAATCGCCGAGCTCGGCAAGCAAGTTCGATGAGCGCTTGCGCGGCGATGAGCCCCTTGGGCGAAGAGCAGACGACTACGAGCCGAGGACACAGGTGACGGCGCCGCTGAAAGGCATCCGCATCCTCGAGGTCGGGGTCATGCTGGCCGGCCCATACGCCACGATGCTGCTCGCCGATCTTGGCGCCGAGGTCATCAAGATCGAGCCGCCGGGCGGCGAGATCTCCCGCCAGGTCGCCGATAGCTACTTCGCCAGCCTGAATCGCAACAAGCGCAGCCTGTGTCTCGACCTGAGCTCGGACGAAGGGCAGCGCCGACTCGGGGAGCTCGTCGCGGATTCCCATGCGCTGCTGGTGAACATGAAGCCGTCGGTGATCCGCAAGCTCGGTCTGACCTACGAGGCATTGCGGAGTCACAACGAGAAGATCGTGTGCGTGGCGCTGACGGGTTACGGGCTCGATGGGGGCGACGATCCCTCATTCGACTACGTGGTGCAGGCGGCCACCGGCGTCGCAGCGATGACAGGTGACCCCGCGGGCCCACCGACGCTGCCCGGATACTCCTCTGCAGACAACTCCACCGGACTGACGGCGGCGCTGGGGTTGCTTGCTCAGATCGTCTCGGGACGGGGCGGTCAGGTGGACGTCTCACTGCGCGACGTCATGCTGTCTCAGTTGAACTACCGAGCGTCGGCCTACCTCAACGACGGCGCCGAGCCGAAGCGATACCCGTTCGGCGCACACTCGTACTACGTTCCCGCGCAGTTGTTCTCGACGGCCGATGGCTACCTCGCGCTCTTCATCACGCATGACGGCTTCTGGCGTTCATTCGCGGCGGAGGCCGGCATCGACGGGTTCACCACCATGGCCGAGCGGGCTGCATGCCGCACTGAAGTGCTCGACCTGGTGGCGGCGAAGTTGTCCACCGACACCGCGGCCAGTTGGGAGGCGCGGCTGCGTCCGCTCGGCATTCCCGCGGCGGCAGTCCGGTCGCTACCCGAAGCGCTGGAGGCCACCCCTGAGGCGATCGTCACCGCGGGCGAGCATCGGTTGATCGGCAGCCCCATCAAGGTCGCAGGGTTCGAACCGTCATACCGCGCGGCGCCGCATCTGGACGAGTACTCGGGAGGGGCTCAGTCCTCGTAGTCGACGGTGACGTCCGCGGTGTCGGGCACGGCCTGACACGTCAGCACGTAGCCATCTTCGACCTCGTCGTCGTCGAGCGCGTCGTTGACCCGCATCTTGGCGCTGCCCTCGGTGAGCTTCGCCATGCAGGTGCCGCAGTTACCGGCCTCGCACGAGAACGGTGGAGTCAGGCCGGCCCGTCGCGCCGTCTCCAGCAGGGTTTCGCCGGGCCTGCGCGGGACCGTCGTCTTCTTGCGGTCGAGGAGGATCGTTACCTCGCCACCGGCCTCTTCGGTCGGTACGGGGACTGCGGTCATCGGGCTGCTCCTGGCATTGAGATTCTGTCTCTACGAGAATACTATTCTCCATTATCGATAGGGTATTCTCAACATCGATCGTAGAGCAGATGAGCAGCCAGGAGGGGTCGAGGCGTGACTGATCCCGTCCGGCTCGCATACGCCGATCGGCAGTACACCCTGGCCGAACTCGACGGGCTGACCAGCGGCATGGCGATCATGTTCGAGCAGCGCGGCGTGCGGTCCGGAGACCGAGTCGCCCTGATGTCGTCCAACCGCCCCGAGTTCGTCATCGCGATGCGTGCGGTCTGGAGACTGGGCGCCGCCGTCGTCCTGTTCAGCCCAGCGTGGAAGGGGGGCGAAGCCCAGCATGCCCTCGCCCTGACCAGGCCCAGCTACGCCGTCGGTGACCATCCGGTGCTCGCCGATGCGATGCCGATGCTGCACCTCGACGAACCCGTCACGCCAAGCAACCGCGAGTTCGGGGCACCGGACCCCGGCGCGGACGCGCTCTTCGTCTTCAGTTCAGGCACGACGGGCATGCCGAAGGCCGCCAGGCACACCCATCGCGCCTTCGCCGTTGCCGTCGCCCACTGGCGGGCCGCACTGGAACTGTCCCCGGCCGACCGCATGCAGATCATGACGCCGCCCTCGCACATCCTCGGACTGCTGAACATCGCGACCGCGCTGGACGCCGGGGCGTGGATCCGGCTGCATCCCCGGTTCGACATCGACACGATGCTGCGCCACGTGGAATCCGACCGGATCACCGTCGAGATGGCCGTCGCGCCCATCGCGCTGGCGCTCGCCGCGCACCCGGAGCTCGAGTCCTACGACCTGTCGTCACTGCGCTACGTCATGTGGTGCGCGACGCCCGTAACGCAGAGCGTCGCCGACGCGGTCACCCGACGCGTGGGCGTGCGTTGGGTAACCGCCTACGGAGCAAGCGAATTGCCCGTCATCACGTGTTGCCCGATCGACGCCGCCCGGCTGGACACCGTGGGTCGCCCGGTGCCCGGCGTCGACGTACGGATCGTGTCGCTCGAGGATGGCCGACCCCTCGGACCTGGCGCGGATGGCGAGATCCAGGTGCGCTCGGACTCGGTGATGACCGGCTATCTGCCCGACGACGCGACGGCTGCAGTCTTCAGCGACGGGTACTACCGCACCGGCGACGTTGGAAACCTCGACGCCGACGGCTTTCTGCGCATCACCGATCGCTCCAAGGAGATGATCAAGGTGCGCGGTTTCCAGGTGGCGCCCGCCGAGCTCGAGGCGGTGCTGCACGGACATCCCGCCGTGGCGGATTGCGCGGTGTTCGGGGTGCCTGACGCAGCCGACGGCGAGGCGATCGTCGCCGCGGTCGCGCGCTCCGGTGCGGTCGAGGCTCCCGAGCTGATCGCGCTGATTGGCGACCGGTTGGCGTCCTACAAGCGTCCACGTCGTGTCGTATTCGTCGAGGAGATTCCCCGGCTCCCTTCCGGAAAGGTGTTACGTCGAGTGCTGAAGGAGCGCCTATGGACGTCCGTCTGACCGCCGAACAACGAGAACTGCGAGAAGCTTCCACCAAGCTGGCCACCGACCTCGGACCAGGGTCGGTCGCCGACCTGGACGACGAAGTACGCGTCGCGCGCCTGGAGAAGACGGTCGACGCGACCGGGTGGCGGGCGCTCCGCTCCGACGAGGCGTCCGGCGTCGAGGTCGCCATCGTCGCCGAGGAGTTCGCCCGCGGACTCGTCGACGTGCCGTTCGTCGGCCCGGTGCTGGCCGATGATCTCGCGCGCCGGCTCGGACGCCCGGTGCCTGCACCGACGTCAGAGCCCGATTCGATCGACCTGACGAGAAGCCTTGCGGGAGTTGTCGAGTCACCGCAAGAACTCGACGAACTCTCCGAGGACGACGCGAAGCGCTGGTATGCGCTCGCCCTGACCGCGACGACCGCTGATCTGGTCGGTTCCGCGCGTGGCACCCTTGCGCTGGCCAGCGAATACGCCAAGGTGCGCGAGCAGTACGGCGCGACCATCGGCTCCTACCAGGCCGTCGGACACCTACTGGCCGAGAGCCTGGCGCTCATCGAAGGTTGCGTCAGCGTGCTGCGCCATTCCGCATGGGCCGTCGACGACCTTCCCGCGGCAGAGGCCGTCGAGGCCGGACGAGTGGCCAAGATCTATTGCGCGCGTTCGGCACTCACCGTCTGTGAGACGTCGATCCAGGTGCATGGTGGCATCGGCAATACCTGGGAATGCCTTGCGCACGTATATCTGCGTCGGGTGCTGGCCGCCACGGAGCGCTGGCCGGTGAAGCTGGAGGAGTTGACCATTGGACTTTCGTGATTCGCCCGATGAAGCCGCATTCCGGGGCAGGTTGCGCGGCTGGCTGACCGCACAGAAGGGCAAGTTCCCCACCTCGGGGGACGAGTACTGGGCCAAGGCTGGCGAGTGGCACCAGGCGCTGTACGGCGCAGGCTTCTTCGGCACGTCGTGGCCGAAGGAGTATGGCGGGCAAGCCCTTCCGCCGGTGTACGACGTCATCGTCGACGAGGAGATCGCCAAGGCCGGTGCCCCGGCTCGACCTGGCCTCGGTTACCTGGTCGTCGGCCTGAGCCATCACGGCGACGAAGAACTGCGGCAGCGATTCCTGCCCGGCATGATCAACGGCACCGAGCGCTGGTGCCAGGGCTTCAGCGAGCCCGGTGCAGGCTCCGACCTCGCGTCGTTGACCACGACGGCGACCCGCGACGGTGACGAGTACGTCATCCACGGGCACAAGATCTGGACCAGCTACTCCGACGTCGCCGACTGGTGCCTGGTGTTGGCCCGCACCGACAAGGATGTGCCCAAGCACAAGGGCATCTCGGCGTTCATCGTGCCGATGCACCAACCGGGCATCGAGCAGCGTCCGCTGAAGATGATCAGCGGCGTCACGAAGGAATTCGGCCAGGTCGAGTTCGACGGCGCGCGGGTAGCCGCCGACAACATGGTCGGCGCGCCGGGGGACGGCTGGAAGCTGGCGATGACGGTGGTCAGCCACGAGCGTGAGCCCTCGACGCTCGGCTTCTCGGCTCGCTACGGAAAACTGGTCCGCCAGTTGAACTCCCGAGTGGATGGCCAGGCGTCAGAGGAACTGTCGTGGGCGTGGGTCCAGACGGAGATGCTTCGTCTGCACGTGCGACGGCGGCTGTCCGAGCAACTGGACGGCATCACGCACGGGCCGCAGGGGTCGCTGGACAAGCTGCTGATGACCTGGGTCGAGCAGTCCGTCGGCCACGCCGCACTCGCCACCGTCGGCACGGGGGATCCGGAGTTGTTCGGCGCGTACATGTACAGCCGTGCCCAGAGCGTGATGGGTGGCACGTCGCAGATTCAGAAGAACATCATCGCGCAGCGGATTCTCGGACTAGGAGCCTGAAATGTACGACATGCCAGACGAAATCGACGTCAAGCCCGACGGTGGCCTGCGCATCATCACACTGAACCGACCCGACGAGCTCAATGCGGTCAACGATGCGTTGCATGTCGGACTGGCCAAGATCTGGGCAGCGCTCGACGAGGATCCCGACGCCAGGGCAGCGGTCATCACCGGTGCCGGCAGGGCCTTCTCGGCAGGCGGCGACTTCCACTACCTCGACGAGTTGCGCAACGACGAAGCGTTGCGCCAGAAGACGATCAAGCACGGCCGCGAACTCGTCATCGGCATGGTGCGGTGCCGCATCCCCTTGGTCGCCGCGGTGAACGGTCCTGCCGTCGGGTTGGGCTGCAGCCTCGCTGCGCTGTCCGACATCGTCCACATCGCCGAGACCGCGTTCTTCGCCGACCCGCACGTCCAGATCGGATTGGTAGCCGCAGACGGCGGGCCCTTGGTCTGGCCGTCGCAGATCAGCCTCTTGCAGGCCAAGGAGTTCGCCTTGACCGG
>JAOPVI010000170.1 GCA_025966225.1 Mycobacterium sp.
TGTGACCCAGATCATTCTTACTTGTGTAACCTAGTTCACCACATGTCAGTTGTCACCAGAATCTGGAGGCTGTCGCTGTGATAGCACCGTTCGACGCTCGCGAACTGCGCCGCAGCGCTGCCGCCAACCTCGCCGCCGCGAAAGAACTGGCGGCTGCGGTGCTTCCGAAGCTGCCGGGTGCCGGCCCATCGGCAGCCGCCGAAGTCACGGCCGAATGGCTGACGCGCCTCGTAGCCGGTGCGTCGGGTGGTGTGGCGGAGCGGGTTTCAGCCCTCGATGGCACTACGGGTACGACGGACCGGAGGCGTCTGGCCGTCGAGTGGGACGAGGCTGGCGTGTCGGCGGGGCTCCCCCAGCAGCTCTTCGTCAAGAGCACTCCGCTGTCGGCAAAGAACCGTGCGATGGTGGCGGCTCTCGGGATGGCCGTGAACGAGGTCCGCTTCTACAACGAGGCGGCGGTCGAACTCAAGGGTGTCGCACCGCACGTCTGGTACGCCCACGCCGGGGTGGGGGCGCGGTTCCTGATCGTGCTCGACGACATCGTGGCCGCGGGCGGGCGACCCTACGCGCTGGCCGACGAGTGCGACCTCACACATGCGCAGGGCCTCGTCGATGCGTTCGCCGCGCTGCATGCGCGGTTCTGGGAGAGCCCGCGGTTGGTTGGCGACCTGTCCTGGGTCCGAACGTGGAGCACCCGAACGGGTTACGGCGTGCTCAAGCTCTTTTACTCCCGCGGTCGCCGTGGCGCGCTGCGGCGGGACCGGCCGGAAGTCACCGCCGCGGTGCTCGACGTGGCGGCGGCGCTCGACCGCCATGCCGACGCGTACTACCGAGAGTTCGAAGCGGGGCCGCTGACTCTGCTGCACGGCGACTCGCATCTGGGCAACACGTTCGCGTGGCCGGACGGTCGGTCCGGCCTGCTGGACTGGCAGGTGATCTGGCGGGGGCCCGGCCTGCGCGAAGTCGCCTACTGGATGACGACGGGCCTGGAACCCGAGCTTCGTCGCACTCACGAGCGGCATCTGCTCGCGCGGTACCTGGACGGTCTGGGTGCGGGGGGAGTCAAGGACGTGCCAAGCCTCGACGAGGCATTCGACCGCTATCGACTGTTCGCCGCGGAAGCCTGGGACGCGGTGGCGATGACCGTCAACTGGCCGGGCCTGCAGGCTCCGGAGAACACCGACGCGGCATTTCGTCGGGCGTGTGCGGCCGTCGACGACCTCGAGACCGCGACGCTGATGAATCAGCTGTACCGCTAGCAGCATTCCGACGCGACCGTTGACACTGTGACAGTGAACTGTCATGTTTAGTGAGTCTTCACCGAAGGAGTCGTCGCAGTGACAGAACTCAAGAATGCCGACGAGGTCGGCCGCATCGCCTCGACCGCCCCGTCGGTGCAGCCCAAAGCGATTCGGCCGGTGTTGTTTTGGTCGAGTGTGGGTGCGGTCTGCGTCGTCATCGCCGCCTACGTCTGCACCGCGTGGATCGTGTCGGGCAATGCCACTCCGGTGGATCCCGGCCCCGACGCGATCCCGGCTGGTACCCGCGTCGCGATGACCGTCTTCCAGATCGCCTGCCCGATCCTGGCGCTGACGGCCGTCGTCTACGTGGTTCGCAAGAGCCTCCGTGAACGGGCACTGTGTGTCGAGGCCGCCGTCGTGATCGGCTCGGCGATCGCCTGGTGGCACGACCCTCTGATCAACTGGTTCCAACCGGTGTTGTTCTACAACGCAGGCCTGGTCAACTTCGGCAACTGGATGGAGAACGTGCCCGGCTCGCTCAGCCCTGGCAGTCGGTTCATGGTCGAGCCGGTACTGATGATCGGGATGATCTACGTCTGGATGCCGCTCGCCATGGGCAAGCTTGCGTACTGGGGGATGGGCCGCGCCCGCGGTCGGTGGCCGTGGCTGGGGCCAGTCCGGACGTTCTGCTGTGGCTGGCTCGCGGTGTACGTCATCGAGTTTCCACTCGAGATCTTCGCGGTGCAACACGGTCTGGTCGCGTATCCGGCGTCGATTCCCGGCGCCACGTTGTGGGCCGGGCAGACGGTGCAGTTACCCGTCTACGGCCCCATCCTGTGGTCGTTGGTGCTCAGTTCCAGTGGAGCGCTGATGTTCTTCCGCAACAAGCGCGGCCAGGTCCGGGTCGAAGCCGGTGTGGAGACGCTGCACTGGGCAGGTCCGCGCGTCAAGGGGGTGCTGCGGGTGCTGGCGGTCACCGGCTTCCTGCACGTGGTGGCGATCGGCGTGTATGACGTGCCGGTGAACTTCGCCGGCTTCTATGCCGGACCGACCGACACCTACCCGAGCTATCTGCGCACGCAGTACTGCGGACCGGACACCCCGCGGACCTGCCCTGACGGCACTCGCTTCGCCTATCCCTAGTTACTTGAGCACCGCGGACAGCGTGGCGAACTCTTGGCGGATCAGATCGTCGAGCGCCCGGCTTGGCGTTCCCAACCACTGATTGAGGGCACGTTCGACGAGCAGCATGCCGACGGACGCGAGCAGTCGGCATTCGTCGTCTGGCGTCGGTAGACGTCGCCGTTCGGCAATCACCTTCGCCACGGTCTCGGCGTTGGCCTCGTGGTTCCTGCGTTCACGACCCAACAGCACGAGCGACGACGCGACCGCCTCATGGTACTGGGCGATCCGTTTGCGAATGCGCTTGAGCCCTGGCGCAAGCAAGGCGAATGAGTTGGCCATCGCCTCGAAGTCCGACAGCTTCTCGGGCTGGGCCAGGTAGACGCCGCTGACTGCGTCGATGAAGTCGTATTCACCGAAGAAGAGCACCGACTCCTTGGTGGGGAAGTACCTGAAGAAGGTTCGCGGCGAAACGCCTGCGCTCTCGGCGATCTGATCCGTAGTGGTCTCGTCGTAACCGTTGGCGCTGAACAGATTCAGGGCCGCCTCCAGGAGCGCATTCCGGGTCCGGTCCGCATGTTCACCACGCGGTGAACGATCACCCCGTGCCATTCCGCCACCTCCTCGACCGTCTCCGGTGTCCCGACACTACAACGGCCACTGGTTTCACCCCGTCGTTGACACTCGTCGTGCCGCAGACGATACTTTGCCACATATGACAGTTGACTGTCATTGTTCTGCACCAAGCATTTCAGGGAGGATCCCCACCACATGACCAAACTCGGCGTGACCGGAACCGTGAACATCAACGAGCTGCCGTTCGCGCACGACCGATCGCGCGCGTGGCGAGAATTGCGCGAGGGGGGCGAAGCCGTCACCTCTGGAGAAGAGGTCGTGCTCACCAGCGCCGCGGCAGTGGAATTCGCAGCCAAGCGACCGCAGCTCTTCTCGTCGGCCAAGGCGTTCGACGTCTTGGGCAGCCCCGTCCCACTCGTCCCGATCGCGATCGATCCACCGGACCACACCCGCTTTCGCCGCATGTTGGACCCCTTCTTCAGCCCCAAGAAGATGGCCGAGCGCGAGCCCGAGTTGCGTCGACAGGCGGCCGAGTTGATCGACGCCATCGTGGCGAAGGGCGAGTGTGAGGTGATGGCCGACCTCGCGACGCCTTTCCCATCGCAGGTGTTCCTGACGCTGTTCGGGCTGCCGATGGCGGACCGGGACAGGTTGGTGCATTGGAAGGACGCGATCCTGCAGTTCACCGACCCCGGTAGCGGGGAGCCGACGCCCGAGGTGCTGACCTACGCACTGGAGCTCTTCACCTACCTCAACGCACACATCGCCGAACGACGGACGGACACCTCCGGCACCGACATGCTCACCCAGTTGATCCACGACACCGAAGACGGCGGCATGAACGACACCGAGATTCTCGGCTTGTGCTTCATGTTCGTACTTGCCGGCCTCGACACGGTCACCTCGGCGGTCGGCTTCTCGTTGGCCAAGCTCGCTTCGGATCCCGAACTGCGGCAACGGATCAGCCGCGACTTCACCTTGATTCCGGCATTCATCGAGGACCTGCTGCGCGTCGATGGTCCCGTTCCATTCGCCCCGCGAGTCACCACCGAAGAGGTTGAGGTTGCAGGTCGAGTGCTGCCGAAGGACACCCGGGTGATGCTGAGCTACGGCAGTGCGGACCGGGATCCGACTCGCTACGAGGACGCCGACGAGGTCCACCTGGACGGCAAGGCGGTTCACTTCGCGTTCGGGCGCGGCCCGCACCGGTGCCTGGGTTCGCACCTCGCGCGCCTCGAACTGCGCCTCATCCTCGAGGAGTGGCACAACCGCATTCCCGACTACGCGCTGGTCGACGGCAAGCAGCCCGAGATGCCATGGCCCACCGGGACGATGGGTTTGCAATCGGTGCCACTGGTCATCACGCCCGCATAAGGGGCGTCACCCGACCTTGGGGATGATCTCCTCCGCCACCCACTGCATGTGGTCGAGGTAGGCGTTGAAGTCGTCCACCGGCGGCGGGTTGACCCAGGTGTCGGTGACGCCGCGCTCGGCGAGCATGTTGCAGTTGTCGACGACCTGCTGTGCACTTTGGCCGAACTGGGCGTTCGGGTCGTCGACGATGACGTGTTCCTGGCCAATGGAAAGCACTGCGAGGCTATAGAACACCGAGAACGGCCGATCGTCGAAACCCGGTTGCGAGCGCAGGTAGTCCAGCTTCGTAGGCAACTCGTCCGGCTTGGTCAGCCACGGCGCCCAACCGTCTCCGAACCGGGCCGCGCGGCGCAGCGCAGCGTCGGCGTCGCCACCGATCCACACCGTCGGGTGCGGTGAAGATATCGGCTTGGGTCCGAACGCGATGCCGTCGAACTTCACGAACTCGCCGTCATAGCTCGGCGAATCGCTGTGCCACAACTCGAACATCGCCTCGAGGCATTCGTCGGTGATCCGGCCGCGCTTGTGGAACGGGACGCCAATGGCGTCGAACTCGTCCTTGAGCCAACCAACGCCGACGGTGACCTGCGCGCGACCGCCGCTGAACCAGTCGAACGTCGCGATTTGCTTGGCGGCGATGATCGGGTTGTGCAGCGGGAGGATCGTCACCATCGAACCGAGGGTGATGGTCGAGGTAGCGCCTGCGATGAAGGCCTGGGCGGTGGTGGCGTCGAAGTAGTGGTTGCCGGACAGTTCGACGTGGGCCGTGGGCGTGAAGAAGTGCTCGGGCAGGAACGCCATGGAGTAGCCCAGCTCTTCGGCCCGTTGTGCCACGCAGGCGATGTCCCGCCCGTCGAGCTCGTGCTCCCACGGCTGCGTGATGGCGGCGACGTGCATGCAATTGGGCAGATAGACGGCGAATCTCATTGCCAGCCTTTCGGATTGGATTCGATGAACACCGCGAGGCATGGGCCGTCGGCGAAACGCGAAGGGCCATGTGACCGAGCACACTATGGCAGTGAACTGTCACAGTCAATAGCTTGCTCGCGTACGTGGCAAATCGTCGCCCGGGTTGACCGGGCATGTCAGAATCGGCGTAGAGAATGGCAGTGGACTGTCATCCGCGGTTCAGGAGGATCATGGCCGACGACGGAGTGCCCACTTACTTGACCGACCCGATTCGGGGGCGCAGCGAGCCGGACCGGATGTGGACCTTGACCAACGTTGGAGAGGCCACCCCGGAAATCCTTTCGCCGCTGTGCTGGTCGCTTTGGGGTCGTGGAGTCGAATTTGCTTCTCGCGCTGGCATCTACGACTTCGGCGTGCTGCCTCGGTCCGCGCTCGTCGTCCCCGACGACCCGAACCAATGGGCGACGGCCTGCTTCTACGGCAGGCAGGCGATGAACGTCGACCGCGCCCGCGAGTTGGCTGGACTGTTGCCCGGTATGACCGGCGACGACTTCGAACGCGACCTCTTGGGTTCGGTGCGTCCCGATGCCACCCCCACCAGAAGTGATCTCACCCGACTGCCGTTCGTCGCCGTGAAGGCGCCGCTGGTCGCCATTCGGCAGCGCTGGGCGCCCCAGCGCGCGCACGACGCGCAGATGGACTGGTGGCGCGCCGAGGTGCTGCCGGGCAACCCCGTCGATGGCAAGGCCTTGCTGGCAGATTCCGCCGACCGTTTCAGCTCGGTCATGCGGGCACACGTCCGCACCAGGATGATCCTGAACGGACTTCGCTCCCAAGTCGAGTCGGTCGCCGGCCGACTCGGGCGGGCGGATCTGGTACCGACGCTGCTCGCCGGATACGGCGGCGTCATCGAGACCAGGCTCGCCGACGACGTGTGGTTGGTGGGGCAGGGTCAACTCTCGGTCACGGAGTTCGTCGAGCGGCACGGGTTCCACGGTCCCAACGAGGGCAATGTCATTGGACATTCGTGGCGGCAGGATCCGGAGGCGGTGGTCAGAATCGCCGCGGTCCACGCGGGCCGACCCGAAGCCGAGCGGCCTCAGGTCCGGGCGGCCCGCGCGGTGGCAGCCCGCGAGCGTGCGGAAGCCGAACTGCTCGCCGGCGTGCCGGTGCTGCGGGGACGGCTCTTACGGAAACTGCTGCAGTTCACCGGCGCTCAGGTGCGTTCGGTGGAACTCACGAAGGCGGCGTTCCTCACCGCGGTGGATGGCTGCCGGGCAGGGGCAGGCGCACTGGGGCGGGAGTTGGTCGCGACGGGCGGGCTGGAAACTCAGGACGACACCTTCTACCTCACCACCGAAGAGTTGCTTGGATCGTTGCCGCGCAACGCGCGCGAACTCGTCGCCTTCCGCAGGCAACGGCGCGAAGAGTATCGGGCCGTGGAACTTCCGGTCATCTTCACCGGCATGCCGGAGCGGGTTGCGGTCGACGACTCCGACCGCACAGGTGATGGTGGGGTGCGTGGCACACCAGCTGGGCCCGGCGTGGTCGAGGGCACTGTGCGGGTGGTCCTCGACGCCGACTCCGACGACGTGCTCGAGGACGGCGAGGTACTGGTGTGCAAGTTCGTCGATCCCGGGTGGACGGCGTTGGTCTCGCTCGCGGGTGCGCTGGTCACCGACATCGGCAGTGCGGCCAGCCACGGCGCGATCGTCGCGCGTGAACTCGGTATCACCTGCGTCGTCGGCACGGGGAACGGCACCAGGGCGTTACGCACCGGGGACGTGGTGCGGGTGGACGGCTCGACGGGTGAGATCGCCGTGCTGGCCCGGTCGGCCGGATAGGAGGGAATCCCGATGAGCGACGCGATCCAGCAGTTGTCGTCCGGGCTGGACCCGGACAGCGAGCGGACCGTGGGGGCGTGCCCCGACATCCCTGCGTGGACGGAGAACCTGCTCTTCGCTCCCTACGATCCGGTCAACGACATCGGCATGTGGCTGCATCTGGGCACGGTCGCCGACATGTGGGAGATGTGGGAAGACCGCGTGCTCATCGCACTTCCCGAGGACCAGGGCGTGCTGAGCATGTGGGCGTATCACCGCACCGTCGCCGAACGACAACCCGCGGGCGCGAACCTCGAGTTCCGCTGCGAGCGACCGTTTCAGAAGTGGCGCATCACCTTTGACGGCTTCTGCCTGCGTTCGTCCTACGAACAGATGCGCACCGGAATGCTCGCCGACGGGCCCAAGAGTCACGTGCGCTTGGACCTCGACGTCGACTGCGTGACGCCGGTGTGGGACGCCGCGAGCGCCGGTGACGGCATGGCCGAACAGAGTTGGGCTCGCGAGCACTACGAGCAACTGACGCGCGTGACGGGCCGGCTGGTCGTCGATGGCGTGGCCGTCGACTTCAACGGTGGTGGCTGGCGGGATCATTCGCGGGGGCCGCGGGGCGCCGACACGCTCGAGGACTGGGGCGGCCACGTGATCACCGGCGGTGTGTTGCCGAGTGGACGGGCATTCGGAATGTGCCGGTACTGGGCCCGCGACGGCCATACCACGCTCGAGGGCGCGTACGTGGTCGAGGACGGTGTACTGCGTCAGGTCGGCATCACGTCGGCACCTTCGCCCGCGGTGCTCGCCCGCGCCGGCGAGGCGTATTCGTTCGCACTCGAGGGCGGACCGACGATCAACGGCGTCGTGCGCTCGTCCCTGTGGCTGTCGATGGCAGACGGGCTGCCCTATGGGGTGATCGAGCCGGTGCGGGCCTACATCGTCAGCTGGGCCGAGGTGCAATGGGCTGGGGAGACCGGCCACGCCTACTTGGAACGGTCCGCGATGACCGGATCGGATGCTCGTTGACTGTGACAGTCGACTGTCATAGTGTTGGGGTGTCGCCCGAGTGGGTGGACCCTGTCCGAGAGGCGTGTCCGTGTCTGGAAATCGGTTCGTCGTCCTGAGCAATCCCGTCGAGGGCGAGGACGACAGCTTCAACAAGTGGTACGACGATGTGCACGTGCCCGAGGTGCTCGACGTACCCGGGGTGATTGCGGCGCAGCGTTACGACCTGGCCGAGCTCGACATCCCCGACGACGAGGACCTGCCCGCGCAACTTCCTCCGCCTACGCACCGCTATCTGGTGATCTACGAGCTCGACGGACCGCCCCAAGCGGTGATGGAGGAGTTCCTCAACCGGGTGATGACCGGCAAGCTGTCGCTGGGCGAGACGCTCGACCTGACCACGGTCTCCCTGACCGGCTGGACGGCCCGCGGCCAACGACAGTTGGCCGACTGAGGTGGCCGAACTCCGTGAGTTGATGCGGGCGCAGCGTGCCTGCAGGCGATTCGACCCGCACGGAAAGGTGCTCGACTCCGACGTCGAGCAGATGCTGCAGTGCGCGGTGCACGCACCGAGCGCCGAGAACACCCAGCCGTGGTCATTCGTCGTGGTCCGCGACGATGAAACCCGAAAGCTGCTCGCTGACTGGTGGACCGAGACCTGGAACGCCGGTGGAGGCGACTTCATCAAGGGCAGCCTGGACGACCAGAATCTGATCAACGACCTCGAGTTCGGTTTCAACGGCGGCGGATTCGCTGCGGCCCCAGTGGTCATCGTGGTCTGCGCCGACACCGAGAAGGTCATGGACGTCTACGCGCCGTCGTCGATCTACCCGGCCGTGCAGAACCTTCTGCTGGCCGCCGCCGACCTGGGCTACGGGTCTTGCCTCACCACCGGCCTGACCATGTTCGGCATCGACCGCGTCCGAGCGCGCCTGGAACTGCCGGACACCCTGCTGCCGATGGCCGCCGTGTACGTCGGCCAGTCGGCCAAGAAGCTCTCTCCGCCCCGGCGTCGACCCGCCACCGATGTCACCTACCGCGAGAAATTCGGCGCCGCATGGACATGCGAGTGATTCGAGCGGTCCAACTCACCCCAAATAGCGAGGCCATCACATGTCATTGGCAATAACCGAAGACCATCGCGCGCTGGCCGACGTCGCCAGGTCGATGGTGACGGAGCGAGGCGGCGTGGCGAGCGCCCGACGCATCCTGCTCGACGATCTGGAGCCCGGCAGGTGGTGGGAACACGACGGACTGTGGAAGGAGATCGTCTCAACCGGGTGGCTCGGCCTTCACCTCGAGGAGCGGTTCGGCGGTGAGGGTTACGGTCTGCCCGAACTGACGATCGTGCTCGAACAACTTGGACGGGCCGCCGTCGGCGGGCCGTTCCTCCCGACGGTCGCGGTGTCCGCAGTCCTGGCCGAGGTCGGGACCGACGAACAGCGCGCGCGCTGGCTCCCGCGGCTAGTATCGGGCGAAGCCGTCGCGGGAATTGGCACGGAAAGCGCGGCCCGGCGAACTGATTCGGCCGTCAACGCCGCGGCCGTCGCCACCCTCGGCGAGTTGAGCGCCGACCTCTTCCTTCTTCCAGTGGGCGAGGATCTGGTGCTCGTCGAGGCGGGCGACTCGGTCCGCGCCACGCGAACCGAATCGGTGGACCAGCTGATGCGGCCCATCACGGTGCTCGAGTTGTCGGACGCGCCGATCGCCGAGGAATTCGCGGGTGCCGCATCCGTCGCCGCCCGGATCGTGCGACTGCTTGCGGCGGCGGAGGCAGTCGGCGGCCTCGGCGCCTGCACCGAACTGGCGACCGCGTATGCCGCCACGCGCGAGCAGTTCGGAAGACCCATCGGATCATTTCAATCGATCAAGCATCACTGCGCGAACATGCTCGTCGACACGGAGCTCGCGGTCGCGGCGACCTGGGACGCGGCCCGTGCCAACGGCTCGGAGGCCGAGCTGGCGGCCGCGATGGCCGCCGGCCACGCGCTGACCGCGTATCAGCGCGTCGCGTTGCAGAACGTGCAGGTACACGGCGGCATCGGCTACACCTGGGAGCACGACGCCCACCTGTACATCAGGCGCGCCACCGTGTTGCAGGCCTTCACCGGCGACCAGGATGCGTTGCGAGCCGAGGTGGTCGAGCTCCACGACAGGGGAGTGCGGCGGGGCCAAGCCGTCGACCTGCCCGAGGGGGCCGAGCAATACCGGAAGGCCGCCTTGGACTTCCGCGCCGAATTGGAGGCGACGGACCCCAAGGACCGCCAGAAGCTCTGGGCGCGTAGCGGATACCTGCAACCACACTGGCCCACGCCCTACGGCCGGACCGCCGACAGCGTCGAGCAGCTCATCATCGAGGATGCCCTGAAGGGTCTGGACAAGCCGAGCCTAGGGCTCGGCGAATGGGTGGTTCCAACCCTCCTCCAGCACGGCAGCGCCGAACAGGTCGAGCGGCTGCTCTGGCCCAGCCTCGAAGGCGACGTGCGGTGGTGCCAGCTGTTCAGTGAGCCCGGCGCGGGCTCGGATGCGGCCGCGGTCGCCACCAAGGCCAAGCGTGTCGATGGCGGTTGGGTGGTGACCGGCCAGAAGGTGTGGACCAGTGATGCGGCCATCTGTCAGCGCGGGCTGGCCACCGTTCGCACTGATCAGGATGTGCCGAAGCACAAGGGCATCACGGCAATGATCATCGATCTGGCCGATCCGGCGGTGGAGATCCGCCCGCTCACCGAGCTCACGGGCGAGACCTTGTTCAACGAGGTCTTCCTCAACGATGTATTCGTCCCCGACGCCGACGTGGTCGGCGCGGTGAACGCGGGGTGGAGCGTGGCGATGGCTGCGTTCGGCAACGAACGGGTCTCCATCGGTAGCGGTTCGGTGACCATGACCGCCGACGCACTCATCGGTCTGCGCGCTCGCCATCGTCCCGACGACACCGGCCTGGCTCGCGAGGTCGGCGCGTTACTCGTCGAGGCCTACACGCTGGTCACCTTGAATCTGCGGCAGGCGGCGCGCGCTGTGTTCGACGCAGGGCCGGGCATCGAAGGCAACATCGCCAAGCTGTTCGGGGCCGAGCACGCGCAGCGCGTCGCGGAGTTGGCGATGCGGATCGCCGGTCCGGCCATTCTGGTTGGCGAGGAAACCGAGGTCGTGCACGACTACCTGTTCAGCCGGTGCCTGACCATCGCGGGCGGCACGTCGGAGATCGTGAGAAACCTTATCGCCGAACGCATCCTGCGCCTGCCGCGCGATCCGGCGCCGAAGTAGATCGGAGAAGACATGACCTGTGCCGTCGTCGGAATCGGACGCACCACCTACAGCCGCAACTCGGGGCGCACCACCCGCGGGATGGCGGTGGCCGCCTGCCGGGAGGCCATAGCCGACGCTGGACTCACGACCGCAGACGTGGACGGAATCTGCACCTTCATGGCCAACGACTCGGAGCAGCCCATCTTCGTCGGGTGGGCGCTAGGCATCGAGGAACTGGCTTGGGCCAACGCCATGTACGGCGGCGGCAACCTGGTGGCCGACCAGATTGCCACCGCCGCCGCGGTGATCGAGGCGGGCATGTGCAAGGCGGTGCTGGTGTATCGCTCGCTCAACGGCCGCTCCGGGTACCGCTTCGGCCACATCGAAGGGCCGATGCAGGTGCCGCACCACGACCAGTTCGACACGGCCTCGGGCTTCATGGTGCCGCCGCAATGGTTCGCCATGTGGGCCCGACGTCATCAGCACGAATACGGCTCCACCTCAGAGGATCTCGGTCAGATCGCGATCACCCAGCGTGCGCACGCCGGGCTCAACGAGCATGCGCTCCGGCGTGAGCCGCTCACGATGGACGACTATCTGGCCGCGCGCTGGATCAACGAACCGTTCCGGGTGCTGGACTGTACCTCTGAGGTCGACGGCGCCGTGGCCATCCTCATCACCGGCGAGCACATCGCCCGCAACACCAAGCAGGACCCGATGTGGTTGGTCGGATCGTCGAACTCTCAGGGTGGGGCAGGCTGGACCGAGTGGAGCGACCCCACCGAGATGTATTCGCAGACAGCAGGTCCGAAGATCTGGGAGAAGACGGGTCTCACCCCGGCCGACATGGACGT
>JAOPVI010000412.1 GCA_025966225.1 Mycobacterium sp.
CACGTGTGGTGCCAGTTGTTCTCCGAACCGGAATCCGGCTCGGACCTCGCCTCCCTGCGCACCGCGGCCACCAAGGTGGACGGCGGCTGGCACATCAACGGCCAGAAGATCTGGACGAGTAGGGCCCAGCTCGCCGCACACGCAATCTTGTTGGCGCGCACGGGCGGCCGCCCGCGTCATCGCGGGATCACCTACTTCCTCTTGGACATGAATGCGCCGGGGGTACGGGTCCGGCCCCTCAAACACATGCTCGGTGAGGCCGAGTTCAACGAGGTGTTCCTCGACGACGTATTCATCCCCGACGCCGACGTGGTCGGTGACGTCGATGACGGATGGCGGGTTGCGATGGGAACACTCGCCTTCGAGCGGGTCGCCATCGCCACGGGTCGGGTCAATACGACCGGCGCGGTCAACGATCTCATTGCCGAGATCGCTCACCTCACCACCGACGATGGCCGACCGCTGGGCTCCGATCCACTCGTCCGGCAGAAGATCGCCGACCTGTACGGCAGGGCGCTGACGCACTACCTCATCAGTCAGCGTGTCATCATCGGCGCAGCCAGCGGAGAACTGCCGGGGCCGGTGACTTCGATCGGGAAGCTGTTCTTCTGCCCGCTCGTCGAGGACATCGCCGACTTCGGATTGTCCCTGGCGGACGTCGGCGGTCAATTCTCGCTGCCGGAGAAGGACACCGAGAGTTCGGACGCCGACGGGGAACGGTGGCTGCGACTCGCGACGCAAGCCAGAGGTACTGCGATCGCGGGCGGCTCGACATTCATCCAACGCAACATCGTCGCCGAGCGCATTCTCGGCATGCCCAGGGAATGAGGGGTGCGATTCCCATGAGCGGTTACAGGTGGCTCCCGAGCGTCGCCTACGTCGAAAACGCCAACGTCACGCGGCTTGCCAAGGCGCACTCGATCGACGGCATCGACGAGTTGCGCGCCCGTTCGGTAGCCGACACCGCCTGGTTCTGGGGCGCGGTCCTCGACGACCTCGGCATCACGTTCGCCACTCCACATCAGAACGTGCTCGACGTCAGCAACGGCATCGCGTATCCCGATTGGTTCGTCGGTGCCGAACTCAACATCGTGGACTGCTGCATCACGAGGTGGCTCGACGACGACCCCGACCGGATCGCGGTCCGTCACGAAAGCGAGGACGGCCGTACGCGTGCGCTGACCTTCGGCCAACTCGCCGACGAGATCGCCAGGGCGGCGCACGGGCTCCGCCGACTGGGCATCGAGCGCGGCGACTCGGTCGCGCTCTACATGCCGATGATCCCGGAAGCGGTCATCGCCTGCTACGCCGTTGCCTCCCTCGGCGCGGTGTTGGTGCCACTGTTCTCCGGTTTCGCGCCTACAGCCATCACGTCACGCCTGACCGACGCTGACGTCAAGGCCGTCGTGGTCGCCGACGGCACCCAGCGTCGCGGCCGTACCGTACCCATGCTGCCGCAACTCATGGCAGCGTTGCCGCACTGTGCGACGGTGCGCGACGTCATCGTCGTCGAGAACACCGGTACGGCAGTCGATCTCGGCGACGCCGGGTTCGTGGTGACTCCGTGGTCGAAGCTGGTCGACAACGACGCCGAACTCGTCACCGAGCGCGTGGACGCGATGCATCCGCTGCTGTTGGCCTATACGTCCGGCACGACGGGCCGCCCCAAGGGCGCAGTGCACACCCATGCAGGCTTTTTGGTGAAGACGGCCAGCGAGGTCGCGTACTCGTTCGACATGGGGCGCGACGGTGTCTTCTGTTGGATCACCGACATGGGCTGGATCATGGGGCCACTGTCGATCTTCGGTACCCACGCCAACGGGGCGTCGCTGGTGCTCTACGAAGGCTCACCCGACATGCCTGATATCTACAGGCTGTGGGATCTCGTTGCGCAACATCAGATCTCGATGCTCGGTGTCTCGCCAACGCTGATCCGCACGCTGAAGGACGCAGATCTCGCGAGGATCAAGGCACGTGACCTCTCGTCGGTCCACGTGTTGGGTTCCACCGGCGAGCCGTGGGATCCCGACTCCTACGAGTGGCTGGCGCGCGACGTATTCGACGGCAAGGTCCCGGTGATCAACTTCTCCGGAGGCACCGAAGTCGGCGGGTCGTTTCTGGCTCCGTATCCGGTCGAGCCGATCCACAGTTGTTCGCTGGGGGGGCCGTCACTGGGTATGGACGTCGACGTGGTCGACGATGCGGCGCAACCCATTCGCGGGCGGGTCGGTGAATTGGTGTGCCGCCAGCCGTGGCCGGCGATGACGCGGGGCGTGTGGAAGGACGACCAGCGCTACCGCGAGGCCTACTGGACACGCTTTCCCGGACTGTGGACGCACGGCGACTTCGCCATGGTCGACGAGGATGGCCAGTGGTTCATTCTCGGCCGGTCCGACGACGTGATGAACGTGGCGGGCAAACGGCTGGCCCCTGCCGAGGTGGAGTCGGCGCTGTCCACCCATCCCGCCGTCGCCGAAGTTGCCGCGGTCGGGGTGCCCGACCCGGTCAAGGGCGAGGCGGTGTGGGTGTTCTGGGTGGCGCGCCAGGGTTCTGGGGACAGCGTCTCCGATGACGTCGTGGCCGCAGAGCTGAAGGCCATCGTCAGCGCGCAGCTTGGTAAGCCGTTCGCACCATCGCGCATCTGGCGAGTGGGCGAGTTGCCCAAGACGCGATCGGCGAAGATCATGCGGCGCGCGATTCGTGCCGCCGCCATCGGCGCCGATCCCGGCGACCTCTCTGGCGCAGAAAATCCGGCCGCGGTCGACGCCATCCGCCGGACGGTTGAGGACGATGCGGCGGCGGCTCGTCAATCCTCGACGGTGATGGAGTCGCGTTGATCGACTTCCAGCGCCGCGGTGGCATAGCTGTGGACGTGTCTGCGCATCCGACGCCCAGCGGCCTCGACGTCCTTGTCGCGGATCGCATTGGTGATCGTCTTATGCGCGCGCACCGTCACTGCACGCACCTTGTCATCGACGAAGGCGGCATTCTCGGTGCCCGCGTAGATCGCTTGCGACAGGGCCGTCATGAACCCGATCAGCAGCTCGTTGTGACTGGCGACCGCGACCCCGACGTGCCAATCCAGATTGGCTTGAAGAAACTGTGCCAAGTCGGCCTTCGGATCGGCGATCGCATTGTTTGCGCTGTTCAAGACATCCAACTCGGCAGCAGTGCGCTTGGCGGCGGCCAGCTCGGCACAGTACGGCTCCAGCGCCTCGCGGGTCTCCATCAGGTCGACCAACTTGATCCGTCTTCCCCGAATCATCATGCCGACCGAGCTGGCCATCGACGCCGTGGTCGGGCGTTGCACGAAAGCACCGCCTGCTCGACCCGCCCGGACGCGCACCAGATTCTGGACCTCGAGAATGCGCAGCGCCTCGCGCACGGTCGCGCGACTCATCTGCGTCTGCTTGACCAGCTCACGCTCCGCCGGAAGGGCGGTGCCTTCCTCGAGCTCACCGCTGAGGATGCGTTCACGAAGCACCCGGGCCAGGACGTCCGGCGCCTTGGGCACGTCCATGGGGCCCAAGGTAATCGCGGAGCGGGAGGGGCTCACGTCGGTCACCGCGCCTCCCTCACTCACGTCAATGGACTTATGGTCAGACCCAATTTAGCATCCGCCGTTTCACATCGCTGGCATCTACACGTGCCCGGCCTCTAGGTCCGGAGGGACACATGCACTGGGAACTATCAGAAGAGCAGAGCCTCTACGCGGATTCGCTGCGGGGGTGGCTCGTCGCGCGTGCCGCTCCCGACGTCGTACGGGCCTGGCTGGACTCCGGCGACACCGAAACGTTCGACGACGCACTGTTCGAGGAGGGATGGGCGACGGTTGGATTCGACGAAGATGCCGGCGGTCAAGGCGGCGGACTCCTCGAACAGGCGTTGACCTCTCGCGAGTTCGGACGCCTCGCGGTACCTTCTGCCACCTGGTTGGCCCGGGCCGTGGCCGACGTGGCGCTTCGCGGCGAACCCGCACTGCGACGGAGCACGCTCGACGAGGGACAGCTCACCGTGCTCGCCGTGCGGTGCGACCGGATCCCGGCGATCCCATCGAGCCTGCAGTGGACCGATGGGCACCTCAGCGGCGAGGTGCCCCAGGTCCTTGCCGCAGCGCGCGCGGACCACTTCCTGGTACCGGTGACATCGGCTGACGGGAGCACCGGGTTCGTCGTCGTCGAACCTGATTGCGGGCAGGTACGTGTCCGCTCGCGCAACCTGCTCGACCTCTCGCGCAGCGCAGCCGACGTGACATTCGACGGCGCACCGGCACGGCTGATCGAATGCGACCATCCCGCAGCGGCTTTGACGAAAATCGGCTATCACGCCGCGGTACTCGTCGCGGCCGATGCGCTCGGCGCCGCCGAGCGAATGCTCGAGATGACCGTCGAATACGCGAAACAACGCCAGCAGTTCGGCCGTGCCATCGCGTCTTTTCAAGCCGTCAAGCACGCCGTCGCGCAGATGCTCGTGACGGTGGAGGCGGCGTACTCGGTTGCCCTGTTCGCCGCGGCGTCGCTGCAGGACGACGCTGCCGAGGCAGGTACGCACGCCGCCGTGGCGAAGGCGCAGGTAACCGCCAACTGTGCCGAACTTGCCGACTCCGCGCTGACGGTCCACGGAGCCATCGGCTACACGTGGGAGTACGACCTCCAACTCCTCTACAAGCGCGCCAACCTGGACCGCGTTCTATTCGGCCAACCGTCGGCCTGGAACGAACGCATCGCCGCCGGGCTGTCGCTGATACGCGAGGCCTCGTAGCGGCCACCGACACGCCGTCAGTTTGGTCTGTCCATTAGTATAATTTAACGAATAACCAAAGAGTTGAACGGAGCGCGACGTGGAGTTCGATCTGACTGATGATCAGCAGACGATCCGGACGGCGGTGGCCGAGCTGGCGGGCAAGTTCGACGACCACTACTGGATGACCAAGGACCGCGACCACGAATTTCCCCGCGAGTTCTACGACGCCTTCGCCGAGGGGGGATGGCTGGGCATCACCACCCCCGAGGAGTACGGCGGCCACGGCTTCGGCATCACCGAAGCCTCCCTCCTCCTCGAGGAAGTCTCTGCCTCCGGCGCCGGGATGAACGGCGCCAGCTCGATGCACCTCTCGATCTTCGGCATGCACCCGGTGATCCTGCACGGCTCCGGGGAGCTGAAGCAGGAGAACCTCCCCAGGATCGTGAGCGGTGATCTGCACGT
>JAOPVI010000421.1 GCA_025966225.1 Mycobacterium sp.
GCGACCTTCGCCGCCGCCTATCGCTACGACCTCGACGAAGTGAACCGAATCCAGGCGTGGGCGGCGCCGTACGCCGAACACAACCGCGACAACTTCAACATTGTGCACGGACTCTGCTACTCAGGCCTTGCGCACCGATTGATGCTCGACATACCGACGGCGGAAGCATGCTTCCGCAAGGCTCTCAAGATCGCAAGGCGGTCCGGTGGCAGCCACTCCTACACCGCTCGGCTGGCGAGTTCGGCACTGGGCGAATTGCTCTACGAGCGAGGCGATCTCGACGAGGCCAGCCGCCTGCTCGAGGAGGGCTACAAACTCGGGCCCGAGGGTGGCTCGGTCGACTTCAAGATCGCCCGCTACGTGATCGCCGCGAGGATCAAGGCCCTTCAGGGCGACCGGTTTGCGGCCGGTCAACGGCTTGACGAGGCCGCCCGGGTGGCGCAGGCGCTATCACTGAACCGGTTGCGGGCGATGGCGGAGCATGAACGCACCCGCCTCGGGCTTGCACCGTATCCGGGGTCTGATCCGCCGCCGCCGACGTCCTACGAACTACGCCGCCAACCGGTTGACGCGATCGACGAGATCGCCCTGCAGTTTGAAGAGGCCTCGGCAATCCGGATCTTGATGGACGCCGACGATCCGGACAAGAGGGAACTTGCCTGCCGGTGGGCGAAGGAGTGGGTCGATCGAACGGCGACGCCGAACCGCCCACAGGCGTTGTTGCGAGCGCGTCGGCTGCTGGGTGGCAGCCTTTCGGCCGCCGGGCACGTCGATGAAGCGAAGGCCACGATCGCGGCCGTCGCGGCGCAGTGCGCACAGTTGCGGATGCTGCGTTACCTCGTCGACGGCGGTCCGTACGTCGCCGCAACGCTTTCGGAACTACGTGCCGACCAGCGGTCCGCCCGGTGGCAGCCCCAATGGCCGGACGTCCCGGTCGATTTCCTCGAGCAAGCGATCAACGCGCAAGTGGTGCAGCGCATCTGACCGCGCCCACCTCCCAACGCCGACCGTGACCGCCGTGGCGGCGACGGCGACCTGGCCGTCGCGGATCTTGACGTGGATCGCGTCGATGAACACCACCGGACACACCGACTCCGGCGGCCGGTTGCACCGGTCGGTCATCTTACCGACAACCTTGTCGGTGATCCGGGACATGGTGTCCTTCGACACGGTTGCTCCGTACACGTCGGCAAAGTGCGCTTCGACTCACGGTTCCGTGCCAATGCGTGGGGAGTCGGTGAGTGGCGGCGACAGTCGTTCCTCCTCGCCGCGACGAATCGTAGTTTCGGGACTCCCCCCTCGAGACCGTCAAGGATCAACCGAAATATGTGTGAGGCACAGCCCCAGCTCTCCGAGGCGGTTGGCTCGTCCGTCGACCGCCACGCCAACTGGCTGAACGCCGGCCCAAGGACTACGTGGAATGGCGGGAAACACACCGACGCGGCCATGTCAGGTCATGACCGAGGCACAGAGCCCCACGTCACCCGAACCTCCCCCTCGGACTACGGTATGCAGCACAAACTCCGCCCGGCCCGCTTTGCTGGCGCGCTGCACGATAATCTGTCGTCGCGGCGAGGTGCCGCGTTTGCTTGGAGGGATTACCCATGCGCTCTTTCAGCGTGGCCATGCTCGCCACGGTTGCCGCCATCTTCGGTTCTTCTGGCGTGGCGGTGGCGGCGCCGAAGGATTACTGCGCCGACCTCAAGGGCAGCAATACCGGCAGCACGTGTCAGATCCAGCTCTCCGACCCCGGGTACAGCGTCGACATCAGCAGTCCAATGGACTATCCGGACCAGAAGTCGCTCGCCGACTTCATCTCCCAGACGCGCGACGGGTTCCTCAACACGGCCAAGTCTGGCGCGCCCCGCACGACACCGTACGAGTTGAGCATCAAGCCGACCGAATACACCTCGTCGATTCCCCCGCGCGGCACGCAGGCCGTGGTGTTCAAGGTGGACCAAAACGTCGGCGGCGCGCATCCGCAGACGACGTTCAAGGCGTTCAACTGGGACCAGAGCTATCGCAAGACGATCACCTACACGGCCGCACCGGACGACAAAGAAAGTACGCCGTTATGGCGGGTGGACGATCCGCTGAAGACCGTCGCGCCGATCGTCCAGGCTGAACTGCAGCAGCAGCTGGCACCGCCGCCGCCGGTCGCGCCTCCCACGCCGCCCGCGCAACCGGGACAGCCGGTTGCGGCCACGCCGACTACCACGCCACCGCCACCGCCACCGCCGCCGCCGTTGCCGTTCTCGCAAACCGCGCTGTACAACCCTGCCAACTATCAGAATTTCGCGGTGGTCAATGACGGGGTGATCTTCTTCTTCGATCAGGGCGTGTTGTTGCCCGACTCAGCCGGGGCGTTGCAGGTGCTGGTGCCCCGGGCGGCGATCGACCCGATGATTGCGTAACACCTTCAAACTCTGGTTTTGCAGAGGGGCTGCTTCACCAGAAGCTTCTGCCCGGTCACCGGGGCTGCCCGCCTGGCCGCGCCGCGAGTTCCGCGCATCGCCACGACATAGTCCGTCGAGTGCAATGAACGCTGCGCGTCGGTTGCTCGGTCACTCCACCGAGGAGAACACATGCCGACCATCTCTGCGCAAACCCTGCCGGCACGGGCTGGAACCCGCGACCAACGGATTCGCGTTTGGTGGTACTCGACACATGTCCGGATTGTCGCCCGGCCACTACCCCACTCCACATGGCCGGGATCGATTTCGTGCATGAATGTGAGATTGCTGTCCGTCACAGTTGGATAAAGTTCGCTCCCGGTGACGAAGGCAGTACCCCGACTCACCCACGCGTCACCGGTCATGCCGATTGGGGAGGAATTTGGCCGGTGAGACCGCTCCGGGTTGAGGCGGCATGCCGGAAGGCATTCCAGCGTAACCAATCTCGCACCGAAGTCCCGGCAGCGCATTTGGACTTCGTCCTAGTGGTCGTCACGATGCAACCGGTTGGCGGTCGGTGAAATCGGAGGGGACGTCGCCGAAGCAAATCGTGGGCCGTCCCGACCCCGACCACCACCCCGCGCGCGCGTGAAGACATACGTCGACGCCGGTGTCGACGAGGTCTACGCGCTGCGGCGGTTTTGCCGCGTAGCGGATGTTCGACGGGTTACGCGTCCAACCGGAATCCGAGCTTCATCGTGACTTGAAAATACGCCACCTGGCCCTCTTCGATTTCTCCCCGGACCGACCGGACCTCGAACCAGTCGAGTCCCCGAGTCGTCTCCGCCGCGCGGCTCACTCCGTTTCGGATGGCCGCGTCGACGCCCTCGGGTGACGTCCCGACGACCTCGATGACTCGGTAGGTGTTGTCGCTCATGGTGCTTCCTTAAATGCTCGCTTGCGTTGGCGTGGCGACGGTGCAGGGCCGGGCGTCACCACGCAGCTCATGCCGCAGAGCCCGCACGGAACCCGCAGTCATCGTTTCTTCGCTGCGTTCTGCCATGGGAGTGCCGTACCCGCTTACGACGGGCGTCAACCGAGTCGCTCCGGCGCCACTCGCGGCGTGGGGCGCCAATGCCTGCTCGAGCATCGTGCACTGGCTGGGCAGAACGCCTTCGAGACCTTCGCCGTGAGTGCCATGCCGTCGAAGCCGGGGGGTGCCGACGACTTCGAAATCACCTTGGCCGGAGTCCTGACGAATTTGGCGCTCGTCTGCACGATCGTCGGCATCCACGCCCAGTCCATCCAGATGGACTCCGAAGCCACCGCATTGTTGACGCTCGCCGTCGACGAAGCCTGGAGCGCCCTGATCCTCCGCGGCGATCCGTCGACGGGGCTGATCACACTGCGGCTCTCCACGTCCGACCTCGGCATCTGGGTGGAAGTAGTGACCTCCCGCCCGATGACCGGGGACCCGCTCGGCGACTTCGCATGGCACGTGTTGACCGCGTTGGTCGACGACGTGCACTCGTTTCAGAGAACCGCGGCGGGCGCGCCGCCACGCACCGGTGTCAGGTTTGAGGCCACGCTGGATCGAGTGACCCCCTGCTAGTCGGAGGCCTCTTTACCGAGCGAGGGGACTCCCACCGTCAGCTCAGGGCATTGAGCAGTGCCGCGAGTTGGGCCGGTGACACCGTCGTGTTGCACTGGTTCTTCTGATCGGTCAGCGGCCGGGCAATCCCCTTGAGGTCCAGAAATTGCTGAGGGTGGCTGGTGAAATAGCTACGCAGTGATGACTCGGCCTGCGGCCCCTGGGCGCCCGCGTCGGTCAACGCTTGGTTGGCATCTGGATGAGCGTCGAGGTACTGGCCGGCGGCGCCCAAGACCGAACTCGCGGTGTTGGCGAATGCACTCGCCGTGCATGGTGCTGGAGCGGCACCAGCCGATGGTGCCGCCACGGTTGCGGCGACGGCTCCCCCGACAGCACAAGAGACCAGCACCGCGCACGCGGTCCGGCGGGCCCTCACAATAGAAGTGCTCATGTCGTATTCCTTTGGTTTGGTCGAATCAAGGACGTCCCCCGACTGACGCCAACGGTACCGGCGGGCGGCGACGTCGAATTCGGCCCGATTGCCCCGAAACCCGCAGGGCGGCGGGCGTTACACCTCACGCGATGACATTCGCCTCAGAACTGACCAGAACGCTAAGGTGGCGCTAAGAGGAGTGCCGGTGGGTTGAGGAAATCCCCGCTCGGACTTAGGCAATCGTGATGACTCCGTGACCTTCGCCGGCCGCGAACGGCGATCGGCTAGTCCGTACGGACGTCCGATCAGGCGCGCTCCGTTGCCACCGCCACCACCGACGACACGTGCTCGGACCGTTGCGCGCTTGGCGATGACGGGCGCGATGGTCTTCGCCGGTCTCAGCCACCTGTTCTGGGCGCGCGAAACCTTCCGCGCCCAAGTGCCAGAGTCAGTGCCCTGGCTTTGCTGCGCCGTGACCGGGTGTTGGTCGGTCGATTGCTCGCAGCGTTCTTCGTGGCCGTGTTTCCCGGCAATCTGGCGCAGTTCATGCACAAGCGCGACGGATTCGGGCTCGACACCGACGCCCGCGATTCGTGCGCTCCTGTGTTCAGCCAGGGCTGGTCATCTGGGCACTCTGGTCGACCGCGGTACCCCGCCGGCTGCGGTGATACGCAGGATCTTCGTGCCGAACTCACGGCCTAGCCAACGACGGCGACGGACACCTTCCGAGCGCACTTAGCAACGGCGTTTCGGGTCGGAGTTGGCTGGGTACGTCACCGAGGCGTCGTCCGGCTACACCAATGCGGCACGAGGTCCTTCTTCGCGAAAACTACCGTGGCACAACACAAACGCACCAACCCTGGTCAGGAGGTTCATGATGTCGGAAACGGTTGGCGATGTCCTGCTGAATCGGCTTCGGGAGTGGGGTGTGCGCCAGGTCTTCGGCTACCCCGGGGACGGTATCAATGGACTGTTGGCGGCCTGGCAGCGCGCAGGCGATGATCCGCAGTTCGTTCAAGCCCGCCACGAGGAGATGGCGGCGTTCCAGGCGGTTGGGTTCGCCAAGTTCTCCGACCAAGTAGGTGTGTGCGTCGCGACTAGCGGACCAGGGGGCATCCATCTGCTCAACGGCCTCTACGACGCCAAGCTCGACCACGTACCGGTGGTCGCGATCGTCGGGCAGACCGAACGCTCGGCCATGGGCGGCTCCTATCAGCAGGAGGTCGATCTGGCCAACCTGTTCAAGGACGTCTGCAGCGATTACGTGCAAACCTGCATGGTGCCGCAGCAGCTGCCCAATCTCATCGATCGTGCGATCCGCATCGCGCTCAGCGAGCGGTGTCCGACCTGCGTCATCATTCCCTCCGACGTGTTCGACCTCGAGTACGAAGCACCCGGGCACGCGTTCAAGCAGGTGCCGTCCAGCCTCGGCCTCAGTCCAGCCACGGCGGCCGCCGATGACGGCGTGATCCGGCAAGTGGCCGACCTGCTCAACACTGGTGAGCGGGTCGCCATGCTGGTGGGCCAGGGCGCGCGCGGCTGTGTCACGGAACTGACCCAGGTGGCCGAACTACTCGGAGCCGGCGCTGCGAAGGCGTTGTTGGGCAAGGACGTATTGCCCGACGACCTACCGTGGGTGACTGGATCCATCGGCCTCCTCGGCACCACCGCGAGTTGGCACCTGATGATGGAGTGCGACACGCTGCTCACCGTCGGCTCCAACTTTCCGTACTCTCAGTTCCTGCCCGAATTCGGGCAGGCCCGTGCGGTCCAGATCGACCGGTCGGGCAAGTGGATCGGGATGCGGTACCCGTACGAATTGAACGTCGTCGGGGACGCGAAGTCGACGCTGCGGGCGTTGATTCCGCTGCTGGAACGCAAATCCGATCGCGCGTGGCGGGACACGATCGAAAAGCACGTGACCAGTTGGTGGGAAACCGCCCAACGCAGCGCGATGACCGATGCCGACCCGGTGAACCCGATGCGCATCTTCCACGAGCTCTCTCGGCGGCTGCCGTCGAATGCCATCGTGTCGGCGTGTTCGGGCTCCTCGGCGAACTGGTATGCACGTCATCTGAAATTCCCGGCGGGAGTGCGCGGTTCGCTGTCCGGAACGTTGGCCACGATGGGGCCCGCCGTGCCGTACCTGATCGGTGCGAAGTGGGCACACCCCGACCGGCCGGGCATCGCCTTCGTCGGCGACGGTGCCATGCAGATGAACAACATGGCCGAACTGATCACGGTCGCCAAGTACTGGCAGCAGTGGGCCGACCCGCGACTGATCGTCGCCGTGCTCCACAACGGCGATCTGAACCAGGTGACCTGGGAATTGCGCGCGATGGGAGACTCCCCGAAATTCGTTGCATCGCAGTCGCTACCCGACGTCGACTACGCAGCATTCGCACGAAGTCTGGGACTCAATGGCGAAAACATCGATGACTCCGCCAAATTGGGGGACGCCTGGGACCGGGCGCTGGGCGCTGACCGTCCCACCGTGCTCGACGTACGGTGCGACCCCAACGTCCCACCGATCCCGCCCCACGCCACTTTCGCCCAAGCCAAGTCGCTGGTCACGGCTGTGCTCAAGGGCGACGACGACGCGGTGGGCTTCATCAAACAAGGGCTGAAACAGAAGGCTCAGCAGTACCTTCCGGGCGAAAAGGAGGAATGACTTCGTGTCCGGTACTGCTCGCAGCACGCGGCCGCGTTGACCCAAGCTCTGACGCGTCGAGCCGAAACATGATCGGCTGCGCTGCTGGCCACGAACTTGGACTCCCCCGCGCCACCGGCCGGCTCAAGAAATACACGCACAACCGGACGCCGCTCCGTCATCGGACCCCTCGCCGCGCCGAGTTTCCCCACCTATGGCTTCAGCATTACCTTCACCGCACCGTCCTGTTTCTGAAAGATGTCTACGCGTGCGGCGCCTCATCCAGAGGCACCACGTGCCTGGCGAACGTATCGACGCCCAGCGGGTCGTCATCGCCGAGCAACGGCATGATGTCGTCGATCCAGCGCTTCACGTTTGCCTGCCCCATCCGCAGCTGAACCTGCTTGTCGAACCACGTCAACATGGGCAACGGCGGCCGTCGGTCATCGACCGCACCGCGTCACCCAATGGAAAGTCGAGTTGATCCAGGTCGATGACCTGAATGCCGCGGGCGGCGACTCGCGCGAGTCGTTCCGGGACCAGATCGACCCCGATCACCCATAGCCCAAGTGGTGGGCGCTATCCGAACCAGCGCCAGTTCGCACTACCGCGAAACGCATCCGGCGCGATCGCGCGCCATTCAGCGCCCGGCGCCGCATCATGGTCAC
>JAOPVI010000318.1 GCA_025966225.1 Mycobacterium sp.
ACCCGGGTGTCGAACGCCGAGGACAGTCGCTCAGCAACGTCTTGCAGTCCCGGCATCTGAATTGGCTTGCGACGTGGGTTCGTCGGCGCCACCGGGCCGGTGTCCTCGCGGTTGGCGAGGGTGACGGCCTCTTCCGTGGCGCGCACGGAGAGCCCCTCGGCAACGATGCGCGCCGCCAGCTCCTCCTGCTTCTCCGGTCCGCCTTCGAGGGCCAGCACCGCACGGGCGTGCCCGGCCGACAGCACCCCTGCGGCCACCCGGCGTTGGACGGCGATCGGCAGTCGCATCAGCCGGATCATGTTGGTGATGACCGGTCGCGAGCGCCCGATGCGGGCGGCGAGTTCATCGTGGGTGACGCCAAACTCGTCGAGCAACTGTTGGTAGGCGGCCGCCTCTTCCAACGGATTGAGCTGCGCACGGTGAATGTTCTCCAGCAACGCGTCGCGCAACATGCTGTCGTCGGCAGTCTCTCGGACGATCGCCGGGATGGCCGCCAGTCCCGCCTGCTGGGCCGCGCGCCAGCGCCGCTCCCCCATCACGAGTTGGTAGCGCGGTGCACCGTCAACCGATTCGATCGGGCGCACGACGATCGGCTGCATGAGCCCGAACTCGCGGATCGAATGCACGAGCTCCGCAAGCGCCTCGCCGTCGAAGGCCTGGCGCGGCTGCTTCGGGTTCGGTTCGATGGCCGCAGGCGCAATCTCCCGGTACACCGCGCCGACGTCGGCGACCGGGGTCAGCGGGCTGGACATGCCGCCGCCCAATACGACATCGGCCGCTGCGGCGCCCATGCCGGGACTGAGTTGTCCTGCCTCGCCTTCGGCGGGACCGGTCGGAATCAGCGATGCGAGCCCACGGCCAAGGCCGCTGCGTTTGCGTGGAGGCTGCGTCATGTTTATCGCGTTCCCTTCGCTAGGGGGTCCCCGCGTTCGGCGAGCTCGCGGCTGGCATCGAGATAGCTCATCGCTCCGCGCGAGCCCGGGTCGTATTCGAGGATCGTCATGCCGTATCCCGGCGCCTCGGAAACCTTGACGCTGCGCGGGATGACGGTGCGCAACACCTTTTCCCCGAAATGCTTGCGCACGTCGTCGGCAACTTGGTCGGCGAGCCTCGTCCGCCCGTCGTACATCGTCAGGATGACGGTGGTGACTTCGAGGTTCGGATTGAGATGGGACTTCACCATCTCGATGTTGCGGAGCAACTGCCCGACACCCTCGAGCGCGTAGTACTCGCATTGGATGGGGATCAGAACTTCCGGGGCCGCCACGAGCGCATTGATCGTGAGCAGCCCAAGAGAGGGCGGGCAATCGATGAACACGTAGTCGAAGTCGTGGTCCTTGAGCGTCGCCAACGCATTCCGCAATCGGCCTTCACGCGCCACCATGCTGACCAATTCGATCTCGGCGCCCGCGAGATCGATCGTCGCGGGCACGCAGAACAGCCGCTCGCTGTGCGGGCTGCGCTGGATGGCGGCCGCCAACTCGAGCTCGCCGATGAGTACCTCGTACGACGACGGGGTCCCGGGGCGATGCTCGATGCCGAGCGCGGTGCTGGCGTTGCCCTGCGGGTCGAGATCGATCACGAGGGTGCGCAAGCCCTGCAGTGCGAGCGCCGATGCGACGTTCACCGCCGTGGTCGTCTTCCCGACACCGCCCTTCTGGTTGGCGATCGTGAACACGCGTTGCCGACCCGGGCGGGGTAGCCCGCGGCCCTTGACTCCATGCAAGACACGAACGGCACGCTCGGCTTCGGCTCCGATTGGCGTGTCGGCAACGTCGTCAGCCCGCCACGAATCGCCGGTTTCGGCCACCCATGTTTCACGTGAAACATTGGGTGTCGCGGGGGGCTCGGGTGCATTCCCGTCCCCATTTGGCGGAACCGTCATCGCGACCTCCGCCGTGGCCGCCCGGGCCGATCCGTTGTTGTCCCCCGCGCCCCGCGTCTTGCTACGACCACGGTGACGGGTGGATTCAAATAGTCCACGCCACATTTGACCACCTTCACCTCGACGGCACCTAATGCGCTCAAGGCTCGCCGATGCTCGGCCACTTCTTGTTCGGCGCGTTCGCCTTTCATCGCCAACATCCGGCCCCCTTCCCCCAATAACGGCAGCGACCAATTGGCCAACTTGTCCAACGCTGCGACGGCTCGCGACGTCACGACATCGAAGTCACCGACCTGTTCCCGGACGCCGCGTTCCTCGGCCCGCCCCCGAACTACTTCAACCGACAGGCCCAGCTCGGCCACGGCTTCACGGAGAAAGTCGGCCCGGCGAAGCAGGGGCTCGACGAGCGTCACCCGCAGTTCTGGACGTGCGAGCGCGAGCGGAATTCCGGGGAGGCCGGCGCCGCTTCCGACGTCGACCAGCCGTTCGCCATCGTCCACCAGTTCGGCCACGGCTGCGCAATTCAGTAGGTGCCGATCCCACAGTCGGTCGACTTCGCGTGGCCCGATGAGGCCGCGCTCGACACCAGCGCCCGCGAGCAACTCGGCGTACCGCCGAGCCCGTTCCAAGTTGTTACCGAAGACGGCGGCGGCGGTTGGCGGTGGGTCGGGTGCTTCGGCTTGTTTCACGTGAAACATCCTTCGGATCGAGCCTCGCTCCGATGTTTCACGTGAAACATTGGCCGCGCATCGCGAGCGGGGTCCGCATCACCGTCACGCTAGAAATGACCACGGCCGCCCGCGGCGGCTTCGAAGGTTCGACATGTTTCACGTGAAACATCCTCCGGTTCCGCGGCCGGGCGGCCGGGGTGGAACTACATCGGTGTAACTCAGGTACAGCTATCCCTCGACCAAGACGACGACTCGGCGGGACGGCTCGGCCCCCTCGCTCTCGCTCCGGACTCCGTCGACGGCTGCGACGGCGTCGTGCACGATCTTCCGCTCGAACGGCGTCATCGGAGTGAGCTCCTCGCGTTGGCCGCTCTCCAGCACGCGCCGGGCGATCTGCTCGCCCAGGGTCGCCAACTCATCGCGGCGACGGCGACGCCAGCGCGCGATGTCCAGCATCAGCCTGCTGCGCTCGCCCGTCTTCTGATGAACCGCCAGCCGCGTCAACTCCTGAAGCGCGTCGAGCACCTCGCCCTTGCGTCCGACCAACTTGGTGAGGTCCTCCCCACCGTCGATGCTCACGATGGCGCGGTCGCCGTCGACGTCGAGATCAATGTCGCCGTCGAAGTCCAACAGGTCCAAGAGCTCCTCGAGGTAGTCGCCGGCGATCTCGCCCTCGGCCACCAAACGCTCTTCCAGATCGGCCTTCGGCACGGGCGGCTCCACCGCTTCCGCCGCTTGCTCCGCATCCTCGGCGTCGGTCGTGATGCGCTCGGTCGTGTCGGCGTCAGTCATGTTCATCCTCTCTTCTCATTCATCGGCGGTCCGCGGTGTCACCGCGGCCCGCATTGGGGGTCTAGGTCCGAAGCGCGGTCAAGGCCTTCGCTTCTTCGGCCGGTTGGTCCGGCGCGGCGCGTTCTTCTGGGCACCGTTGCGCGTGCCGACGTTCTTGCTCCCGAGCTCGGTCCCGGTCTGGGGAACGTCGTCGACCAACTTCGACTCCGACTCGTCCGCGGCGTCCACAGCATCGTCGGTCGCGTCCTCGACCTTGGCCGCCGGCTTCCGGGCACCGCCACTCTTCGCCTTGCGCGGCTTGGCACCTGGCGCAGGGGCATTGGACGCGCGGCGCTCCAACTCATCTTTCTTCTTCGCTTCCTCGCGCGCCTCGATCTGGCCGAACACGTAGTGCTGCTGACCGTAGGTCCAGATGTTGTTGGACACCCAGTACATGATGATGGCGATCGGCAGGAAGGGTCCGCCGATCACGACGAAAAGCGGGAAGAAGTAGAGCGCGAGTCGATTCATCATCGCGGTCTGTGGGGCGGCCGCCGCCTCCGGGCTTTGGCGCGCGACCGACGCCCGGCTGTTGAAGTGCGTCGCGATGCCGGCGATGATCATCAGCGGGACACCCACCGCGATGACCGACGCGCGATTGAATTCCTTGAACGCGCCCAGGCCCACGGTCTGGATCATCGAGGCACCCAGCGGGGCACCGAAGAGGTGAGCAGCCAGGAAGTTGCGGACGTCCTCGGCGCTGAAGAAGTAGTTACCGAGCGACGCGTTCTCCTGGACGGTCAGCCCCAGTCTGCCGAACCCCGTCTGGGTCCGGTTGAACGAATTCAGCACGTGGTACAGCCCGATGAAGACGGGCGCCTGAGCGAGCATCGGAAGACAGCCCAAGATCGGGTTGAACCCGTGCTCCTTCTGCAGCTTCTGCATCTCCAGCGCCATCCGCTGGCGGTCCTTGCCGTACTTCTTCTGGAGCGCCTTGATCTGAGGCTGCAGCTCCTGCATTTGCCGCGTGGTCTCGATCTGCCGCACGAAGGGGCGATACAGGATCGCTCGGAGGGTGAACACGAGGAATGTCACCGACAGCGCCCACGCGAAGAAGTTCGTCGGCCCATCGACTCCGGGGATCAACCCAAGCAGGAACGAGAACAGCTTGTACCAAACCCACATGATCCCGGAGACGGGATAATAGATGAAGTCGAGACTCAACCAGTTAAACAAGCGAATCGCTCCTCAGCGTTGGGTCGTGGTCGATTACATCGGGCCGTTCGGGAATGGGGTCCCACCCACCACGGTGCCATGGCCCACACTTGGCCAACCGGACCGTCGCCAGCCAACTCCCACGAAGCAGCCCGTACTCCTGCAGCGCATCGACGGCGTACTGACTACACGTCGGGGTGAACCGGCAAGAGGCCGGGCGCAGGGGCGAGATCATCGTTCGGTACAGCTGGACGAGATAGATGAGGCCACGGACGATGGGCCGCGAACTCCGGCCGCCGCTCACCGCGCCGCCCCGGAGCGTCCCCGTGTCCGCCGGAGCGCCGTACGAAGCTCTTGCTCCAACCGTGCGGAGATCGCATACCTACTACTCGGCAGTGCCCGGATGACGACCTTGTCGCCGGCGCCGAGCTCGTCGAGCACCCCTCGCGCCACGTGGCGAAGCACACGCGACACCCGGTGTCGTTGCACCGCGTTGCCGACCGACTTCGAAACGACCAGCCCGATCTTCGGCACGTCGAACCCGCCATCCACCCCTCGCAGCGAGTGGACGACCAGATCGGGTTGAACGGCGCGGACTCCCCTGTTGACCGTCTGGCCGAAGTCCATCGACCGTGTCATCCGGTACCGAGCCGGAAGCACTGCGCTAGACCCTGCCTCTAGTCACGCAGGGTCACGCGGTCAGTGAAGCGCGACCCTTGCGACGCCGACCGGAAACGATCGCACGTCCAGCACGTGTGCGCATGCGCAACCGGAACCCGTGCACGCGTGCACGGCGCCGGTTGTTCGGCTGAAATGTCCGCTTGCCCTTGGCCACGGCTATATCTCCTCAGTTACACCTTGCGTCCGAGCCCGTCACACACATGAACTGCCATGCGGTGGGGACGCGGTCGCGTGGTTCCGTACGAACGTTCGTCTCGCTTGCTAGCCCCGGCGCGGAACCCCGGAACTCCGGGTCGCTGCCGTATCGCCACGTGTGGGCGACTGTTCGAGGGTACTGACGAGATTTCCCTAGGTCAAACCTACCCGAACGGGTCGGCTCCAGACCTCATTCGTCACACCGTTCACCCCCGTGGGGCCGAGGCCAAGCTTGGCCCGAGGAATGTTGCAGAACTGTTGGCACCCGCCACGAAAACTGTTAACTTCTGGCAGTGCCGTTTCAGACCGGAGCGGCGATGGACAACGAAGCAAGGATGATCATCCAGCCGCGAGCCCACAGAACGCACGACCCCTGTGACGAGCCCCGATGTATGACCATCCTGCACGTATACGACGACACGGCGGCGACCGTCCGTTATCCACAGTCTGTGGATAACCATGTGGACACTTTGTCGGCGTCGACTTGGCCATCCCTGAGCTTGGCCTAGAGGGGGTACGTCTCGTTGACAGCAGACCCCGACCCGCCGTTCGTCGCAATCTGGAATAACGTCGTTGCCGAGCTCAACGGAGACACGCCGCCCCAGGGACACCTCAACGGCGACGTTGCGCTGCCGACACTGACCGCTCAGCAAAGGGCATGGCTCAAGCTCGTCCAGCCGTTGGTCATCGCCGAGGGCTTTGCCCTGCTGTCGGTGCCGACGCCGTTCGTCCAGAATGAGATCGAGCGTCACCTTCGCGAACCGATCATCAGCAGCCTGAGCCGCCACCTCGGCCAACGGGTCGAGCTCGGTGTCCGCATCGCCACGCCACAACCCGGCCAGGAGCCGGACTCCGAGAACTTCCCCGATCCCGACGAAGTCGACGACGACGAAGAAGCGCTCGCCAGCGCCGAGGAGGCCTGGCCGAGCCACTTCACGAACCGTCCGCAGAATCCGGCGTCGAACGATCTCAGCCTGAACCGGCGCTACACGTTCGACACGTTCGTCATCGGCGCGTCCAACCGATTCGCCCACGCGGCGACGCTGGCCATCGCCGAAGCGCCGGCCCGCGCCTACAACCCCTTGTTCATCTGGGGTGAGTCCGGGCTCGGCAAGACGCACCTGCTGCACGCCGCCGGAAACTACGCGCAGCGCCTGTTTCCCGGTATGCGGGTCAAGTACGTCTCCACCGAAGAGTTCACCAACGACTTCATCAACTCGCTGCGCGACGACCGCAAGGCGTCGTTCAAGCGCAGCTACCGCGACATAGACGTCCTACTGGTCGACGACATTCAGTTCATCGAAGGCAAGGAAGGAATCCAGGAGGAGTTCTTCCACACCTTCAACACGCTGCACAACGCGAACAAGCAGATCGTCATCTCCTCTGATCGTCCGCCCAAGCAGTTGGCCACGTTGGAAGACCGGCTCCGGACCCGGTTCGAGTGGGGTTTGATCACCGACGTTCAACCACCCGAGCTCGAGACGCGCATCGCGATCCTTCGCAAGAAGGCACAGATGGATCGGCTCGACGTGCCCGACGACGTGCTGGAGCTCATCGCAAGCAGCATCGAGCGCAACATTCGAGAGCTGGAAGGCGCGCTCATCCGAGTCACCGCCTTCGCGTCGCTCAACAAGAGCGCCATCGACAAGTCGCTCGCCGAGATCGTGTTGCGCGATCTCATCTCGGACGCCAGCACCATGCAGATCAGCATGGCGACGATCATGGCTGCGACAGCCGAGTACTTCGAGACGACGATCGAGGAACTCCGCGGACCCGGCAAGACCCGCGCGCTGGCTCAGTCCCGTCAGATCGCCATGTATCTGTGCCGTGAGCTGACCGATCTCTCGCTGCCAAAGATCGGCCAGGGGTTCGGCCGCGACCACACCACCGTCATGTACGCCGAGCGCAAGATCCGCGGCGAGATGGCACAGCGCCGCGAAATCTTCGATCACGTCAAGGAACTCACGACTCGGATTCGTCAGCGTTCCAAGCGCTGAACTCTGCTCCGATCACGCTGTTTCAAACTTCTTCGCCGAAAAACTTTGGCCGCATCAGCATCACTCGTCACACCGAACCGGTGTGGATCACTCGTGCAGAAACCAGTCAGCGATACGACGTCAAAGCTGCCAACCCATTCACGAGCGCGGCTCCGTCCACAGTTGGCGAGATCGAATCGCCGCACAGTCCACAGATGACCCACACCCCTCCACCACATCCCACCAGGACACCTGTGGGTTCATCCCCAACCTCCACAGCCCCTATTACTACTACTTTGTTCTCTACCAAGGTTCCTTCTTTGAAGTAGGGCCTTGGGGACAGCTCGTTCCGACCCGAGCCGGCGCCCCTCGCTCGGCGGTTTGTCACTCCAATCGATTAGCTTTCAAGTTCGACCGTAAGGCTCTACGGTGGTTCTTCGGCAGTCGGTACGGACGGGGGTCTCAGCGTGGTGAGAGACTCGTAACCACGCTGCTCAGAGCTTGCGGCTGGAGTTTCATCGAAGGGACGCTATGGACGTGGCGACAACGACAGTTGGTCACACCGATTTGAAGTTTCGGCTGGTCCGAGAGGACTTCTCCGACGCCGTGGCGTGGGTTGCGCGCATCCTGCCGACCAGGCCGACCGTGCCCGTGCTCGCCGGGGTGTTGCTCACCGGGTCGGATGACGGCCTGACGATCTCCGGGTACGACTACGAGGTTTCCGCCGAGGTCACCGTCGCAGCCGAAATCGCTTCTCCCGGAAGCGTTCTGGTGTCAGGTCGACTGTTGTCCGAGATCACCCGCGCGCTGCCCGCCAAGCCGGTCGACGTCAGCGTCGACGGCACCCGCGTGGCGTTGAGCTGCGGCAATGCGCGTTTCTCGCTACCGACGATGGCGGTCGAGGATTACCCGAAGCTGCCTACGCTCCCCGAAGAAACGGGCGTGGTGTCGGCCGAACTCTTCAGCCAGGCGATCAGTCAGGTCGCCATTGCGGCCGGCCGGGACGACACGTTGCCCATGCTGACGGGCATCCGGGTCGAGATCTCCGGAACGAAAGTCGTTTTGGCGGCGACCGATCGGTTCCGGCTCGCGGTGCGCGAGCTGACGTGGGCCACCGACTCGGCAGACATCGAGGCCGCGGTGCTCGCGCCGGCGAAGACGCTTGCCGAGGCGGCCAAGGCTGGAACCGACGGCGGAGACGTCCATCTGTCGCTGGGCTCGGGCGCATCCGTCGGCAAGGACGGACTGCTCGGCATTCGCAGCGCAGGCAAGCGCAACACCACAAGGTTGCTCGACGCCGAGTTCCCGAAGTTCCGTCAGTTGCTGCCCGCCGAACACACGGCCATCGCGACCATGGGGGTGGCCGAGCTCACCGATGCCATCAAGCGTGTCGCGCTGGTGGCCGATCGGGGTGCTCAGATCCGGATGGAGTTTTCCGCCGACGTCGTTCGGTTGGCGGCAGGCGCCGACGACGTTGGTCGCGCTGAGGAGGACCTGCCGGTCGAGTTCTACGGCGAGCCCCTCACCATTGCGTTCAATCCGACGTATCTGACCGATGGACTCGGTTCGTTGCACTCCGAGAAGGTGACGTTCGGCTTTACGACACCCAGTCGTCCCGCGGTGTTGCGTCCAGCAGGCGATGATGATGGATACGCCGATTCGAGCGGCCCGTTTCCGGCTGCTCAGACCGACTACGTTTATCTGCTGATGCCGGTACGCCTTCCGGGCTGACCGGCCCCTGACTGCCACGGAAGAGGCGCACATGCAACTGGGCTTGATCGGTCTCGGCAAAATGGGCTTCAACATGCGCGAGCGGCTACGGGAAGGTGGTCACGAAGTAGTCGGCTACGACCCGCGACCGGAAGTCACCGACGTTCCCGATCTGGCCGGGTTGGCCGCCGCGCTCCCGTCACCACGCGTGGTATGGGTGATGGTGCCCTCGGGTGAGGTCACCGACAACACCATCGTCGGACTCTCGGCGGTGCTCGGTTCCGGGGACTTGGTCATCGACGGCGGTAACTCGCGTTACACCGAAGACGCTCCGCACGCGAAGCTTCTGAGCGACAAGGGAATCGGGTTCATCGACGCCGGTGTTTCCGGTGGCATCTGGGGGCTTACCGAGGGCTACGGGCTGATGGTCGGCGGCAGCGATGCCGACGTCGCCAAGGTGATGCCGATCTTCGACACCTTGCGTCCGCCAGGACCTCGGGAGGACGGCTTCGTCCATGCCGGTCCTGTTGGTGCCGGCCACTTCGCCAAGATGGTTCACAACGGTGTCGAGTACGCGATGATGACCGCTTACGGCGAGGGCTACGAGATGCTCGCCGCGGAGGACCTCATCAAGAGCCCGCAGGCGGTGTACCAGGCCTGGACGAACGGCACGGTCGTCAGGTCATGGTTGCAGACGCTGTTGGCCAAGGCGCTCAAGGAAGACCCTCAGCTCGCCGAGATCAAGGGCTACACCGACGATTCGGGTGAGGGCCGGTGGACGGTCGAGGAAGCCATTCGACTCCGGGTCCCCGTTCCTGCCATCGCGGCCGCGCTGTTCGCTCGGTTCCTGTCCCGACAAGACGACTCGCCGACCATGAAGGCCGTTGCCGCCCTGCGTAATCAGTTCGGCGGGCACGCCGTGCAACGGGTCTCCAAGTCCGGCTGATTCGTCGGTCGGGACAGAGCTTGTACGTTCGCCATCTGGGGTTGACCGACTTCCGGTCGTGGCCGCGCGCAGACGTGGAACTCGATCGGGGCCGTACGGTCTTCATCGGCCCCAATGGCTTCGGTAAGACGAATCTGGTTGAAGCGCTGTGGTATTCGGCGACGCTCGGCTCCCATCGGGTGGGTTCCGACGCGCCGCTCATCAGGGTCGGTGCAGACCGAGCCATCGTTTCGACAATCATCGTCAGCGACGGACGGGAGTTGGCGGTCGATCTCGAGATCACCTCGGGCCGGGCCAACAAGGCGCGGCTCAACCGCTCCCCCGTCCGCAGCGCTCGGGAAATTCTCGGGGTGCTGCGCGCGGTGTTGTTCGCGCCGGAGGATCTCGCGTTGGTGCGCGGCGATCCGGCCGAGCGCAGACGCTATCTCGACCAACTCGCGACCACGAGAAGGCCTGCCATTGCGGGTATTCGGGCCGACTACGACAAGGTGCTTCGGCAACGTACCGCGTTGTTGAAGAGCGCCGGTGGCGGTCGCTACCGCAACGACTCCAGCGCGCTCGACACGCTCGACGTCTGGGATGGGCATCTTGCCGTCCACGGTGCACAGTTGATCGCCGCCAGAGTCGAGTTGGTGAACGCGCTCGCTCCAGAGCTGGAGAAGGCATATCAACTGCTCGCACCTTCGTCGCGCAGTGCCGTCGGCAGGTATCGCAGCGGCGTCGAGGCGGTGCAGGCCGAGGCGACGAATGGCACCGTGGCGCCGGCTCCGTACGAGGCGGCGTTGCTCGAGGAACTAGGCAGCCGGCGCTCCGCAGAATTGGAACGCGGCGTCTGCCTGGTTGGACCGCATCGCGACGATCTCGAGCTGCGGCTGGGCGATCAACCTGCGAAAGGCTTTGCCAGCCACGGGGAATCCTGGTCGGTGGCGTTGGCGTTGCGACTTGCGTCGTATGAGCTGCTCCGCGCGGACGGAAGCGATCCGGTGCTTCTGCTCGACGACGTCTTCGCCGAACTCGACTCCGCACGCCGGCGGGCCCTCGTGAGTGCGGCAGAGTCCGCCGAGCAGGTGCTGGTGACCGCCGCTGTCGAAGATGACGTACCAACCGACTGGGATGCGCGCAGAATAGAGGTCGGCATGCACGACGGCGACACAGGACGATTCTCGGAGCTGATGGGATGACGGACGAGCAGGATGACAGGGAGTCGGGTCCACCCGACGAGTTGGCGAACCTCAAGGGGATGGACCTCGTCCGGCGCACCCTAGAAGAGGCGCGTGGCGCGGCGCGTAGTCAAGGTAAGGACGTCGGGCGGGGCGGCGCGTCGAAGGGCCGACAGGCACCGGCCAAGGGTCGGCGACGCTCTTGGTCCGGACCCGGCCCGGACAGACGCGACCCGCAAACCTTCGCCTCGGCCTCGCTCGAACTGGCCCGCACTCGAGGCTGGTCCGCCCGCGTTGCCGAGGGGTCCGTCTTCGGTCAGTGGCCGACGGTGGTCGGCGAGCAGATCGCCGAACACGCCAACCCGGCGTCGCTGCGCGAAGGTGTGCTCACCGTCGAGGCCGAGTCGACGGCCTGGGCCACCCAGTTGCGGATGGTTCAGGCTCAACTGCTCGCGAAGATCGCCGCCGCGGTCGGGGACGGCGTCGTCACCTCGCTGCGCATCGTCGGGCCTGCCGCTCCGACGTGGCGCAAGGGCAAATATCACATCTCCGGTCGCGGCCCGCGCGATACCTACGGGTAGCTCCTCCACTACCACTGTCTGAAAGCCTCGACAAGGGTTTGTCCACAGCTCTCAGGCGTCAGGACGCGCCGAACGTCGAGATATTCCGATCAGGGCGCAAATAGCTGTGTAGAAACGCGGCCTCAGAGTCAGTCCTGACGGGGCCTGACGGTAGACTAATCAGAGACCGCGAGGGGCCCTCGATCCCTTGCTTGCGAACCCCAAGGAGACGCGTTCAACGTGCCTGCCCAAAAGAAGAGTGCTCTCAAGGAGTACGGCGCCGATTCGATCACCGTTTTGGAGGGGTTGGAGGCAGTCCGGAAGCGTCCGGGCATGTACATCGGCTCCACGGGTGAGCGCGGTCTGCACCACCTCGTCTGGGAGGTCGTCGACAACGCGATCGACGAGGCGATGGCCGGCTACGCCACCAGGGTCGACGTCAAGATCATCGGCGACGGCAGCGTCCAGGTCACCGACGACGGCCGCGGCATCCCGGTCGCCATGCACGCATCGGGCGTGCCAACCATCGACGTCGTCATGACCCAGCTACACGCCGGCGGCAAGTTCGGTGGCGAGAACAGCGGCTACAACGTCAGCGGCGGTCTGCACGGCGTCGGTGTGTCAGTGGTCAACGCCCTGTCCAGTCGGCTGGAGGCCACGGTCATGCGTGACGGCCACGAGTGGTTCCAGTACTACGACCGGTCCGTTCCCGGCACCCTGAAGCAGGGCGGACCGACCAGGAAGACCGGCACGACGGTCCGCTTCTGGGCGGACCCCGACATCTTCGAGACCACCGTCTACGACTTCGAGACCGTTGCACGTCGCCTGCAGGAAATGGCGTTCCTGAACAAGGGGCTGACCATCGACCTGATCGACGAACGTGTCACGGCCGATGAGGTCGTGGACGAAGTCGTCAGCGACATGGCCGAGGCGCCGAAGTCCGCCGACGAGAAGGAAGCGGAGGCCAAGGGCCCGCACAAGGTCAAGCACCGCACCTTCCACTACCCCGGCGGCCTCGTCGACTACGTCAAGCACATCAACCGCACCAAGACTCCGATCCAGCAGAGCATCATCGACTTCGATGGCAAGGGTCCAGGCCACGAGGTCGAGATCGCCATGCAGTGGAACGCAGGCTATTCGGAGTCGGTGCACACCTTCGCGAACACCATCAACACCCATGAGGGCGGTACGCACGAAGAGGGCTTCCGAAGCGCGCTGACGACGGTGGTCAACAAGTACGCAAAGGACAAGAAACTGCTCAAGGAGAAGGATGCCAACCTCACCGGCGACGACATCCGCGAGGGCCTGGCCGCAGTGATCTCGGTCAAGGTCACCGACCCGCAGTTCGAGGGCCAGACCAAGACCAAGCTCGGCAACACCGAGGTGAAGTCGTTCGTGCAGAAGATCTGCAACGAACAGTTGAGCCACTGGTTCGAGGCCAACCCGGCCGAG
>JAOPVI010000334.1 GCA_025966225.1 Mycobacterium sp.
AGCCCTTCTTCAGCCCGCACACCTTGAAGGAGATGTTGCCGTCACTGCAGAAGCAGGCGCTCGACATCGTCGACGAGATCGCCAAGAGGGGCGAGTGCGAAGTCGTGGCCGACCTCGCCATCCCCTACCCGTCGCAGGTCTTCCTGACGTTGTTTGGGCTGCCACTCGAGGATCGCGACAAGCTCGTCGCGTGGAAGGATTCGGTCATCGCGCTAGCGGAATCACCGTCGCTCGAGGGCGTCGACCTCACCCCCGCAATGGAATTGCTCGCCTACCTCACCGAGGCCGTCAACGAACGGAGGGCCAACCCCGGACCGGACATCCTCTCGCAGGTGCTCACCGGCGAGGACGCCCTCGATGACGCCGAGGTGATGGGCCTCAGTTTTCTCTTCGTGCTCGCCGGGCTGGACACCGTCACCGCGGCGATGAGCTCGGCCATGCTGGAACTCGCCCGCAATCCAGACCTTCGCGCCACGGTGCGCGAGCATCCCGACCAGATGAGCGTCTTCGTCGAGGAGATCGTCCGGCTGGAGCCGCCCGCACCGATGCTGCCCCGGGTCACCACCGCGGAGGTCACCATCGGGGACATCACCCTGCCCGCCGACACTCAGGTGCGATTGTGTGTCGCCGCGATCAACCGGGACGACAGCGACGAGATCTCCACCAACGAGGTGGTGATGGACGGAAAGGTACACCGGCACTGGGGCTTCGGCGGTGGGCCGCACCGCTGCCTGGGCTCGCACCTGGCCCGCATGGAGCTCACGCTCATCCTCGATGAGTGGCTGAAGCGCATTCCCGACTTCTCGGTGGAACCTGGCTATGAACCGCACATCGTGTTCCCCGCCCAGACCTTCGCGCTGGAACGTCTGCCGTTGAAACTCGGCTGATCGGCTAGCCCGAGTACTTGGTGACCAGCGTTTGCTTGTAGAGCTTGCCGGTATCGGTCCTGGGCAGTTGGTCTTCGAAGGAGATCGACCGTGGGCACTTGTAGTGCGCCAGCCGATTTCGCAGCCAGCCGAGCAGTTCGTCGGCGAACTCGTCGGTGGCGTCCGCCGCGTCGACTGTCTGCACGACGCCCCTGACCGACTGGCCCATGTCATCGTCGGGAATGCCGAACACCGCGGCGTCGAGCACCTTCGGATGGGTGATCAGCAGATCCTCGGCCTCCTGTGGATAGATGTTCACCCCACCGGAGATGATCATGTGGTGTCGGCGGTCCGTGAGATACAAATAGCCGTCGTCGTCGAGATACCCGATGTCGCCCACGGTCGACCAGCCGTGCGCGTCGCGCGCAGCCGCCGTCTTGGCGTCGTCCTTGAGGTAGATGAAGGGATGTCCGCCTTCGTAGTAGATTTCGCCAGGCCGTCCGGGCGGCAGCTCCTGGCCGTCGTCGTCGAGGATGTGCGGGATCCCGACGAGGGGGCGACCGACCGAGCCGGGGTGATCCAACCAGTCCTCGGCGCGGATGAACGACGCGCCGATCCCTTCGGAGGCTGCGTAGTACTCGTCGACGATCGGTCCCCACCACGAGATCATCTGCTTCTTGATGTCGACCGGGCAGGGCGCGGCCGCATGGACCACCCGCTGCAAACTCGAGACGTCGTACGAGTTGCGCACCGCTTCGGGCAGTTTGAGCATCCGGACGAACATCGCCGGCACGAACTGGCCGTGTGTGATGCCGTACCGCTGGATGGCTTCGAGCGCCCCCTCTGGGTCGAACTTCTCCATCACCACGGTGGTGCCACCGAACGACTGGACCACCATCGACCAGAACGACGGCGCGGTGTGATAGAGCGGGGCCGGACTCAGATACACCGAATCACCGGTGATTCCCACCGCGTTCATCAGTGGCACCAGCATGTTGGGCGCCTCGGCCGGCGACAGATGAGGGAGCTCACGGCGAATGCCCTTGGGGCGCCCGGTGGTACCCGAAGAATACTGCAGCAGGTCACCTTCGATCTCGTCGGCGATCGGCGTCGCGGGTTGATTCGCAACGCATTCCGGGTAGCGCTCCCAGCCCTCGAGCTCGTCGTCGGCGATCAAACGATGTCGTGGCAGGCCGTCGGGCAAATGCTCGGCGAGCCCCTCGCACACCGCCCGCATCGCCCGTGAACCGATCACGGCCTTGGCGCCGCTGTTGTCCACGATGTACGCCGCCTCGGCCGCCGTCAGATGGGTGTTGATCAGGGCGTAGTACAGCCCACTGCGGCGAGCGGCCCACATCACCGCGTGGACGTGCTCATTGTTCTCCAGGATCGCGGCGATGGTGTCGCCTTCTCGCAGCCCCGCCGCGCGCCAGTAGTGCGCAAGACGGTTGGCGCGCGCCTCTAGCTCGGCGAAGCTCAACGTCGTACCCGCCGTGGCGAGGATGACGGCTGGCTTGCCGGACGCCACGTGTTCGCGGATCTGCATGTTCTCACCCTACGGTTGGTCGAGGCCCTAAAACGAATATTGTTGACATATAAGACTTTTACCGGGACCCGGACTGCTCTAGGGTAAGGGCATGGCTCCCACCCCCTGGAACCCCGACACCACGGCCATCGTCTGCATCGAGTGCCAGAACGGCGTGCTCGGCCCGGACTCGGTCCTGCCGGCCTTGGCCGCCGACAGCGCCGACCTGGTGAGCAACGTGGGCCGATTGCTCGATGGGGCACGCGAATTCGGCGCACGAGTGGTGCATGCCACCTATGAGGGCAGCCTCGGCGGTCGCCCGACGGGAACCGCGCGGCTGTGGCGGGCGCTGGGTCCGGCCACCGCCAACTGGGCCCCTGGTAGCGCCGAAACGTCGGTCGTCGCCGAACTCTTGGCGCCAAGTGACCTGGTGCTGCCACGCCATCACGGCCTGTTCCCCACACTGGACTCCGAGTTGCTGCCCGTACTCAAGGGCTTGGGCGTGGACACCGTTGTGCTCGCCGGGGTATCGCTGAACCTGGCCATTACCCACACCGCAGGACATCTCACCCAAGAGGGATTCGAGCTCGTCGTGCCCCGCGACGCCGTTGGGGGCACTCCAGCCGACTACGGAGAACAGGTGCTCAACAACACGATCGCCGTGTTGGGTCGACTGACCACCGTCGACAAGCTGATCGCCGAATGGTCGGCAATCCCGTCGATGTCCTGACGTCGCCTGTCGTGGCACGGCCACTCAGACCGGATCGAATCCCGAGATCAACCAATGATCGCCGACCTTGTCCAGGCTGACCCGGATACTGGAGATGCTCTCGGACGGTTTGTCCTTACCCATCGTCACGGTTTGACTCACGAAGACCAGCGCTACGGCCTTGTTCGAGTCAGCCGACACCGTCACCGCAGCCGGAATGGTTGCGGCCGTGGTTATCTGCTTCTGCTTGGCGCCTGGTATCACGACCTTGTTCGTGAAATCCGTATACGTGTCTAGAAAGCTTCCGGTCAACCGACCTCGCGCGGCGGCCAGGTCGCGATCGACGGTGTCAGGCTTGTAAGACAGCAGCGCGACGGTCGAATCCTTGGCCACCTGAAGGGATTCGGCGGCTGCGACGTCGGAGTCGTGCACCGAGGTGTATTGCCATTTGAAGAAGCCGGCAGCCGCTGCGAAGATCAGCGCGAGTGCTGGCAGCACGCCGTAGACGAGCGCGCGTCGCCAGTCGACCGAACGCCTCGGAGCGGCGGCCACGCCCGGCTTGCCGTCGGTCCCGGCGCCTTCCTGGTCCACCGGTGAATCGTCCGCGGCGGATGTCTCGGTGGCCACGTCAGGGCGGCGTTTGCTCAGCTTGATCACTGCACGAAACTCACGTTGGAGATCTTCACGTCCTGCCCCACCCTTTGCATGGTCAAGCGCATCCGCCAGATTCGCGGTTCCTGCGGGGCGGCAGCGCTATTCGGCCCAGCAGCGTTGTTCGGTCCGGGAGCGTTGTTCGCACCGGGCGCGGTGCTCGAAGTAGTCACGTTCACCGCAACGATCGCCTGGGCCTTGTCACCGTCGACCGACTCCAAACCGGCCTCGGTGACAGTGCCGACCGTCTTCGACTGCGTCTGCTTGACGACCTCGACGAACGGGGCCGAACGCTGGGCGAACTCCTCGTAGAACTCGCCGGTGGCGGAATCCAGGATGCGCTGGATGTCGGTATCGGCTTCCTGAAAGTCGATGGTGGTGAGGTTCAACGCGCCCTGCCGGGCGACCTGCAGGTACAGCTCGTTGGTCTGCTTGGCTTGCTCGGTCCGACGAGCCTGAACACCGAGCCAGCCGGCCAAGCCGCCGAGCGCGAGCACCGCGACCAGTCCGGCGACCAGCGCCCACCGCAGCTCCGACGTCCAGCGCCGAGGTTTCTCGGCTGGGGTATTCGCCTGAGCCGCAGGGATTTCGGCTACGGCTTCTTCGTCATCGGGGCTGGACGTGTTCAGCTCCCCGGAGGTAGCAACATCGACTGCCATGTCTGCCCTTTCGATGCATCTGCGGCGAGGTTGGCCTGGGTGTACACCTTTCCATCCGGGCCGACGTAGTTGCCGGTAGTGGGGTCATACTGCGCGGCTGCGATGGGTGGCGGGGCAGGCCCCGGCGGAGGCACCGCCGCAGGATTCGCCGGCACGTTGGAACCGGGCGCCGTCGATCCTGGGATGCTCGGCGTCCGAGGTTGCGGTACGGGCTGCCCCGTCAGCGTGGCGTTGGGGTCGCCCTTCC
>JAOPVI010000424.1 GCA_025966225.1 Mycobacterium sp.
TTGAGTTTGTCGGTGAAGACGGTCGCCGAGCCGTCGTTAGTCTGCGCCCATCCTTCGGGGACCGACACCGTGAACAATTGCGACGGCGGACCATAGGGCACGTACACCTGTGTGTCGGGGATGTCGCCGACCGGGTTCTGCTCGGGTGCAACCATTTCCGGTCTGATGGCAGCCGTGGGTGTGCCAGGCGGGTTATCGGTCCCGGCGCCACACCCGGTGAGCAAACCCGCGGTTACGAGCGCCACGAACACCATGGGTACCGAGTTCTTGGGAATCATCACGAGTTCCTCTCCAACGTGAGCCAGGCGGCGCTGCATGTCCGGGGTGGCGGTGTGACGTCTTGCGAGGCGGAATCGTTCGTCGGCGTCGGAGCGCTGGTGCCTGTGCGCCGAGGCTGCCGACCGCGCAGGCCGACCATCAAGGGCAACACCGAAAGCAGCACGATGGCGTACACCGCGGCAAGCCCCAGCAACCCGAAGGTCGACAGCAGGGTGTCGGGATTGCGTGCGCTCATGGCAGCGCCTTCCTGGTGGACCTCGATGGCGCCAGCTCGGCAGCTAGCGGCGCCGGGTCGTCGACGAGCACGGCCAAGCCGGTCGCACCGACGGTCACGACCGCCGCTGCGAGCAGCACACCGGCCGTCACGTCGGTCAGCCAGTGCACGCCGAGGTAGAGCCGGCTGAGTGCCACGGCCGACAGTGCAAGCACCGCGACGACCGCGAGCAGACCCTTCACGACCCGGTTGGCGGCGAGTCCGAAGGCCACCGCCAGGATCCCCACCAGCGCCGCGGTTCCCGTCACGTGTCCCGAGGGAAACGAGTAGTCCGTCTCCAGGGTCTCCTGGACGGCGAGGGGAGGCCGGGCGCGAGCCACCAGCAGCTTGATCAGCCAGCACAGCGTCGCGGCCCCGCCCACGGTGACGAGCACCGTCAGGCCGCAGAGGGCCGACCGGAACTTGAGCCCCACGGCGACGGCGCCCGCGGTCGTGAGAACGGCGATCTCCACCGGTCCGAGGGCGGTGCTGACGGCAAGGGCCAGGTGGTCGATCGCCGGGTGACGATGCGCGACCAGCCACGCCGTGACCGAGTGGTCCACGCCCGTCAACCAACCGCCGCGGCTGGCCTGCAGGGCCAGCACGGTCACTCCGAACAGCAGACCGCCGACCCGTGCCGAAGTGGACAGCCACGTCGACATGCCATGGCGGTAGCCCCATCCCACGCCGAACACCACAGTGGCGACGAACAGCCCGCCGAGCGCGATCGCCGCAGGTCCGTGCGAGGCCACGAAAGTGGTCACCGTATCGAACAAGGCGTGTTGGGACTTGTTCACGGGCTCAGTGTGGCGCCGATCCGCTGAAGGGACGCTGAAAGTACGTCGGGGCACAGCATGTGGTTCTGGTTCACTTGGGGCGTAGGCGACGGGAGGACACGGCGATGCGCGTGTTGGTGATCGAGGACGAGGTCCACCTCGCGGAGACAATACGTCGCGGGCTGGCCGCCGAGGGTTTCGTGGTCGACGTCGAACACCGCGGCGATGACGGCTTCGTCACCGCGGTTGGGGATGCCTTCGACGCGATAGTGCTCGACATCATGCTGCCGGGCAAGAGTGGTTACGAGATCGTCCGTGGCATGCGTGCTCTGGGTGTGTGGACGCCGGTGTTGATGCTGTCGGCCAAGGACGGTGAGTACGACTTGGCCGATGCGTTCGATTTGGGCGCCGACGACTATCTGATCAAGCCGTTCTCGTTCGTGGTGCTGATTGCGCGCCTACGTGCCCTGGCGCGTCGCGGCGCACCGGCGCGACCGACCGTCCTTACCGTCGGAGCCCTCGAGCTCGATCCGGGCCGCCACCGCGTCACGCAGGCTGGCATCGAGTTGGCCCTGACCCCACGTGAATACGGTGTGCTGGAGTTTCTGATGCGGCACCGGGGTGACGTCGTCACCAAGGGCGAGATCGTCCGGTCGGTCTGGGACACGAACTATGACGGCGACGACAACATCGTCGAGGTATACATCGGGTACCTACGACGCAAACTCGGCTCAACGCGCTCTGGTCACGGCATCGAAACGGTGCGCGGTGTCGGATACCGGCTGGCCAACGGCTAGGGGCAGGCGGAAGACGAACTGCGCTCCCCCGCTGGGGGATTCGCTCACCTCGACGCTGCCGTGGTGAGCCTCCGCGATCTGCGCGACGATGGCCAGACCGAGCCCGGCGCCACCGGCGTGTCGGGCCCGTGGTGAATCCAGCCGCACGAAGCGATCGAAGATTCTGAGGCGCTCGTCGGGCGGGACGCCTGGCCCATCGTCGGCGACGACGATCTCGACGTGGTCGCGTGATCGAGTGCATTCGAGGCGAATGCCGTTGCCGGCATGACGGATTGCATTGTCGACCAGGTTGCGGACGAGCCGCCCCAGTGCCCGGGGATCGCCGGTGACGCGGACATGATGGATCTGGGTCGACACCGTCAGACCGGTAATCGCCCGGACCCGCTCCGCCTCGGCATACATGATGTCGTCGAGATCGACGTCGACCTCCTTGCGCAGTTCGAACTGCTCGTCGGAGCGAGCCAGCAGCAGCAGGTCTTCGACCAAGCGGCGCATGCGGTGCGCTTCGGGCAGGAGGGACTCGTCGATGAGGGTTGCGTCGAGCAGTTCCGGACGGCCGTGGGCGAGCTCGAGAGCCGCGGTGATCGTCGCCAGCGGGCTTCGCAGTTCGTGCGATGCGTCACTGACGAACCGGCGCTGCGCGGCTTGGCCGGCTTCGAGGCGATCCAGCAGCTCATTCATCGTGACGGCCAAGCGGGCGACCTCATCGTCGGCGGGAGGGACCGGTATCCGGTCGGCGAGCTTGCCGCTCGTCATCGACGACACCCGCGACCGGATGCGCTCGACGGGATCTAGCGCGGCACCGACGAGCCGGTGGGTGCCGAACGCCACCAGGGCGACCACGATTGGGCCGGCGACGGCGAGCAGACCGGCGATGGTGGTGACGACCGATTCCACGGGCTCCCGGTCCGCGCCGACCAGTATCGTCACCGGCCCGGTGGGGGTCTGTGCGCCCGCACCGATGATCCAGAAGTCGTTGTCGTGATTGAGCGCGACCCGGCCGAACGACTTTCGGGATCCCGGGGGGACCGTCACCGAGGACAGCGGTGCGCCGGGGCCGCCCGCAGATACCACGACGAGTCTGCCGGCCGGGTCGACCACCTGGACCACGCCGACCTGGCTGTCGGTGGCCAGCATCGACCGGTCGAGTTCGGCTGGCGGTTCCGTCGTCAACTGATCGGCCACCTGAGCTGCGCGGGCATCTGCCGTCGACTGCGCCGAGATCTGCAAGGAGCGGAACAACACCAGCAACAGTGCGCAACCGGCCAGCATCAGGCAGACGGTCACGACAAGGGTTGCGGCCACCGTCGTCCGCGTGCGCACCGTCCACTGCGAAGGCGACGCAAGGGCCGACAGAGCCGTCTTCATCACTTCAGTGTGACCGCGCTCGAGCGATCCCCGCGGTGGACGTTCCCGACGCGTGTCGCCGCAGCGCGGTGTCGGCCCAGGGGGCGTGCAGCGGTCACGACTCACCATGCAGGGTGGACCTCGCTTCCCGGGCTTGAACCGTCTGGCGTTCGACCACTTTGCGCGTCGGTGGCTGAGGGTCCACTGAGAGCGCGTTCTGCAGCGTAGTGCGTCCGACTCGGCGGACATGACCACTCGCCACCGTGGTCGGGTGTGGGCAGTGTGGGGTGGGTTGTCGACGACGCGTCGTGCGGTCGCATTGGGCCCGCGCTAGCCCAGCAGGGCCCGCGACCGCTCGAGCAGCCCAGGCAGCAGGGGTGCCATTGCCTCCAATTCGGGCTGCGGAGTTGATCTTCGGCGGTTGTGCTTGACGATCAGCGCCCACGTCGCCGCCGACTTGAAGCATGCCAGCGCCATGAACCACTCGACGTCGGGGGCGCCGCCGTAGCAGTCGGTCAGTTCAGTGCGCGTGGGCACGGCGTCAACATATGTCGACGGCCGTGAATAGGTAGTTGGGTCGGCGTTGACCAGGAACCAGCCCACGTCAATGCGCGGATCGCCGACCGACCAGATCTCCCAGTCGATCACCGCAGTGATGTCCGCGCCGACCGCCAGCAGGTTGCCCAGCCGGAAATCGCCGTGTACGACGCTCGGGCCCATCGCTGCCGGGACTGTCGACCGCAGAGCGTCGCGAGTCTCGGTCCAGCCGGGCACCCACGCCGGGTCAACGGTTTGCAGCGTTGCGCACCAGCGCTCGAGCTCCGCGGCCGCGTTGACTACGGGCTCCGCTTCCAGCCCGAGCTCGGCCGGCGGCAGGCGGTGCAGCATGGCCATGGCACTCGCCGCATTCCGATAGCGTTGCGCGACTATGTCCTTGGGCGATGTCGTGACGTCATCGAACAGCGGCTCGAACGACTCGCCGTCCATCATCGTCATCACGAACAGCGGCGGGATCTCTGGCGGCGCCCCCGCATCCTGCCACCGCACCACGGGCACAGGCACGTCCGTCGACCGCAGCGCGTCGATCATCCGGGCCTGCCGCAAGACGTCACGGTGCCCGACGGGTTCGTGACCGGCAGGGGCGACCTTGACGACGACGCGCTCGCCGTCCATCAGGCCCTGAAACGTGAGGCTGGATGCCCCACCGGCCAGTGGCCGCACGTCGGTCACCCCCGCTGCGGACAGCCGGCCCCGCAACGCGTCGAAGTTCAGCTCAGGCACCCAGCCAACCGATTTCGCGCAAGAAGGGCTGCGTCTGGGCGATCCGACCGGTCATCGTCTTGGGGTCCGCGGTGCACAACCGGAACGCCGTCTCGGTGATGAGCGCGATGTCCTCGGTGTCGGTCTTCGCCAGGTCCAGTGTGCCTGCCCCCGGGGTGGCGACGGGGTTGGTCGGAGCGGCGGCGTTGACGGCGATGCCGTCGTCGTACAGTTCGGCCGCAAGGCTTTTCGTCAACCGGTTCATGGCAGCCTTGACGGTTCCGTAGATGCCGAAGCCGGCCGTGGTGTCGAATTCGGAGAACGGCGGTCCTGGCGGCAGGTCGCCGCCGACCGAGGTCACGTTGAGGATCCAACCGCGCCCACGTTCGCGCATCGTCGGGATGGCCAGCTGGCTCAGGTGCAGCGGTGCGACGACGTGCAGCTCCATCATCAGCCGGACCCGCTTCTCGGGGAAGCCGTCGAGCGGACGCAGGAACGTCACGGCCGCGTTGTTGACCAGGATGTCTGGAGCGCCAACGGCATCCACCACCTCGGCGAACAGCCGTTCGCGATCCTCGGTCGCCGACAGATCGGCCTGGACGGCGATCGCCCGACCGCCGGCGGAGGTGATCTCGTCGCGGGTCTGCCGCAGTGAGCCGTC
>JAOPVI010000347.1 GCA_025966225.1 Mycobacterium sp.
GTCCACGAGTTGCGCCACAGGCGCCGCACAGTGGCCTCCCAGAAATGGCACGACAGCACCACTTTCGCCACACATTGGCCGATAAAGCACTGTTCCGGCGCGTATTCTTGTCGATTGCAGGCAGCCCTGCGAACAACACAAAAGGAAGCGCGAAATGGCGACTCAAGCCCCAATTTCAGTACGCCGATTGATCATCGCAGGAGGATTCGCAGTGGCCATTGCCGCCGCCCCCGCAATCGCCGCGTTCACCGTGCCATCGACGCCCGCGCCTGCGGTCGCAGCGTGCCCCAGCGGCGAGACCGAGGACACCTTCACCAACATGTGCACACCCGATCTGGTTCCGAATTCGCCGGAAATCGGGGCGACGTCTTCGACGGGCGGTTTGCCCTCGGTCGACGGCGTTCCCTGCACCGGCGGCAACTCCGGCCAGTGCATCGGCCTCTCCGAGGAACAGCAAGCCCAGGGCCCGCAACCCGTCCCGCATTCCACATTTAGCTCCAGCCCGTAGTCCGCTTGGCCATATCCGGAGGTGGAAGGTGGCGCAACTCGAAGCGACACCTTCTCAGGGAACTCATTGAATGTGTGCAGATTCGGTGTAGCTTCCATACACTTCACCCGACGACACGGTTAATTACGACAGAAAGCGTGACGATGGCGACCTTCGATATGACAGCCCGACGACTTGTTCTTGCGGGCGGGTTCGCGCTTGCCATCGCGGCGGCGCCAGCCGTTGCCGCGTTCACCGTGCCATCGGCCGGACCGACGACCCACGTGGCGGCGTGCGCCAACGGCGAAGAGGAAGACCTCTACACGGGCAACTGCGTTCCGCACACCGTGCCCAATTCGCCTCAGTTCTCCACCGACGCGGCCAACCCCGACATTCCCGAAATCGACGGCGTGCCATGCACCGGTCACGACTCGGGCCAGTGCATCGGACTCTCCGAGGACGCCCCGGACTTCCAACAGCCCACGTCGACCGTCGAAAGCGACCCGACCATCCACGGAACCGAGTAATCGCAGGCCACGACCTAGGCGATTCGACAAATCGCCTAGAGTGGACTGATGGCTACTAAATCTGATCCCGCCGAACTCGGTGACGTCGAACCTTTGGCTGACAGCACCGCGCGCCAGGCCCGGCGCGTGGTAGCCGCTTACGCCGTCGACGCCGACGAGTGCCGCACCTTCCTGTCCATGCTAGGTATCGGACCGAAACTCGAGGCCTAGTGACGGCGGAGGGCGCCGAGCCCGACCATGTTGCGGAGGGCGCCGAGCCCGACCATGTTGCGGAGGGCGACGCGGCGCCCGTCGGTGAGTCCGACTTCGTTGTAGTCGCGAATCGGCTGCCCATCGACATGGAACGGCTGACCGATGGCACCACGACGTGGAAACGCAGCCCCGGCGGACTCGTCACGGCGCTCGAACCGCTGTTGCGTCGCCAGCGCGGGGCGTGGATCGGCTGGCCAGGAATCACGGATGCCGACGAGGAGCCGATCGTCGCAGATGAACTTCTGCTCCGACCGGTGAGTTTGTCCGCCGACGACGTCGCCGAGTACTACGAAGGCTTCTCGAACGCCACGCTGTGGCCGCTGTATCACGACGTCATCGTCAAGCCGATCTACCACCGCACGTGGTGGGATCGCTACGTCGACGTCAACCGGCGCTTCGCCGAGGCCACCGCGAAGGCCGCGGCCCGCGGCGCGACCGTGTGGATTCAGGACTACCAGCTGCAACTGGTCCCGAAGATGCTCCGCAAGTTGCGTCCCGACCTGACCATCGGGTTCTTCCTGCACATCCCGTTCCCGCCGATCGAACTGTTCATGCAGATGCCGTGGCGGACGGAGATCATCGAAGGACTGCTCGGAGCCGACCTCGTCGGGTTCCACCTGCCCGGCGGCGCCCAGAACTTCCTGATCCTGGCCCGGCGGCTCATCGGCGCGAACACTTCCCGCGCGACGGTCGGCGTCCGGTCGCGCTTCGGTGAGATTCAGGTCGGCTCTCGCATGGTGAAGGTCGGCGCCTTCCCCATCTCGATCGACTCGGCCGAGCTCGACGGCAAGGCCCGCAACCGGAGTGTCCGCCAGCGCGCCCGCGAAATCCGCGCAGGCCTTGGCAATCCGCGCAAGGTGTTGCTCGGCGTCGACCGCCTGGACTACACCAAGGGCATCAACGTTCGCTTGGAGGCATTTTCCGAACTGCTCGACGAGGGCCGGGTCGACCCCACCGACACCGTGCTCGTGCAGCTGGCCACGCCCAGCCGTGAGCGCGTGGAGAGCTACATCGAGATGCGCGAGGACATCGAGCGTCAGGTCGGCCACATCAACGGCGAGTACGGCGAGGTCGGACACCCGGTGGTGCACTACATTCACCGTCCGCTCCCCCGCGAAGAGCTGATCGCGTTCTTCGTCGCCGCGGACGTGATGCTGGTGACGCCGCTGCGCGACGGCATGAACCTGGTCGCGAAGGAGTACGTGGCCTGCCGCAGCGACCTTGGCGGGGCCCTCGTACTCAGTGAGTTCACCGGCGCCGCAGCAGAACTCAGACAGGCCTATCTGACCAATCCGCACCACCTGGACGGGGTGAAGGACTCCATCGCGGAGGCGATCAACCAGATTCCCGAAGAGGGACGTCGCCGGATGCGAGCAATGCGCCGTCAGGTACTGGCCCACGACGTGGACCGCTGGGCGAGGGCGTTCCTCGAAGCGCTGGCGTCGACGCGTAACTCGGCAGGCGACTAGATCGGGTTGATGGCCTGCATCTTCCAGTCCGATCCGACCTTTTCATAGTCGACGCGGACCCGGCTGCCCTCGTAGACGGGCTGCTTGGATTGATCGGTGTAGGTCAGGTTCATGAACACCATCACGGACCCCGAGGTGCGTTGTGCGGCAAGCATTCCCGCGCCGACCACATTGACCTGAACGACCAGTTGCCGTTTCCTGGCCTCCGGGATCACCTTTTGGGTGACCTGCTCGGAGAAGCGCTGCCGGAAGTCGTCGGTCAACAGCGGATACACCTCGCCGAGGCTGCGCTCGACGGTCTGATAGTCGTAGCCGAAGATCCGCGGAAGCTGCTCGGACGCCAGCTTCGGCAGGACCTCGCTGGTCTGCGTTTCGGCGCTGGTTTCGACCCGGTTCCAGTACACGTAGCCGCCGATGCCTGCCAGCGCGACGACCCCGAGCGCGGCAAGCACGCCGACGAGCGCCAGCAGCCTGGTGGCCAGCCTGCTCATCAGTTGCCCCCTTCGGGATACTTCAGGTCGTACCCAGTCATGCGACCGTTGTCGTCCTCGTGCACGATCACGCGTAGTCGGTAGGGCTGCGACGGAGCGTTCACGCCGTTGATGTCGGTGACCGTGACCCGGACCGCCACCAGAACCGCGGCATTCTTGGCGACCTCGTCGATCTTCTCCAACGCCGCGCCGTTGATCACGGCCTCGGAGTTGGCCTGGGTATCGTGGAAGATCGCCTTGAGGTTGTCCACGTTCTTGCCCTGGCTCATCATGTCGCGCAACGGCCCGCTGGTGCCGTCGACGAAGCGGTTCACGCTTTCGTCGATGGTGTTCTGGGTGTAACTGAACATGTTCTC
>JAOPVI010000402.1 GCA_025966225.1 Mycobacterium sp.
CAGTTCGAAGGCAGCTTAGGTTATCGGATCGCCCCACCAGTACCCAAACCCGCCGCCCCGTCGGGTGGTGTATTAAGTGTGATTGTGACCAGACCAGTCGACGAAGTGGTGGAGTTCGTCAGCGAGCTGATCCGTTTCGACACCTCCAACACAGGTGAACTCGAGACCACCAAGGCCGAGGCCGAGTGTGCCCGCTGGGTCGCGGAGCAGCTGGAAGAGGTCGGTTACCAGACCGAGTACGTGGAATCCGGCGCCCCCGGTCGCGGAAACGTCTTCGCCAGGCTGGCCGGGGCGGATCCCAGTCGCGGTGCGCTCCTGGTACACGGACACCTCGACGTGGTGCCCGCCGAGGCCGCCGACTGGAGCGTGCACCCGTTTTCCGGCACCGTCCAGGATGGCTATGTCTGGGGCCGCGGCGCGGTCGACATGAAGAACATGATCGGCATGATGCTGGCCGTCGCGCGCCACTTCAAACGGGCCGGCAAGGTGCCGCCAAGAGATCTGGTGTTCGCATTCGTGGCCGATGAGGAAGCCGGCGGTCGGTACGGCTGTCAGTGGTTGGTCGAGCATCGCCCCGACCTGTTCGAAGGCGTCACCGAGGCGATCGGCGAGGTCGGCGGCTTCTCGCTGACGGTGCCGCGTCACGACGGCGGGGAACGCAGGCTGTACCTCATCGAGACCGCCGAAAAGGGCATGTTGTGGATGCGGCTGACCGCACGCGGCCGCGCCGGGCACGGTTCGTTCGTGCACGAAGACAACGCCGTCACCACCATCGCGGAGGCCGTGGCCCGTCTTGGCCGCCACCAGTTCCCGCTGGTGTTGACCGACGCCGTCGCGGACCTCCTGACCGCCGTCGGCGAGGAGACCGGGCACACCTTCGATCGGGATTCACCCGACTTGGACGGAACGATCGCCAAATTGGGGCCAATCGGCCGCATCGTCGGGGCCACGATGCGGGACTCCGCCAATCCGACCATGCTCAAGGCCGGATACAAGGCCAACGTCATCCCCGCCACGGCCGAGGCAGTCGTCGATTGCCGCGTGCTGCCCGGCAGGCAGGCCGAGTTCGAAGCGACGATCGATGAACTGATCGGACCGGATGTCGCCAGGGAATGGATCACCGAACTGCCGTCCTACGAAACCACGTTCGACGGGGAACTGGTCGACGCGATGAACACCGCGCTGTTGGCGGTCGACCCAGACGCGCGCATCGTGCCCTACATGCTTTCCGGAGGTACCGACGCAAAGCACTTTGCGCGCTTGGGCATTCGCTGTTTTGGTTTCATCCCGCTGCGGCTACCTCCTGAGTTGGACTTCGCTGCGTTGTTCCATGGCGTCGACGAGCGGGTACCCGTCGACGCGCTGGTGTTCGGTACCGAGGTACTCGGGCACTTCTTGCTGAATTGTTGATCCTCGAAAGGACGAAACATGACCACCCCATACGACGACCTGCCCAAACTGCCAACGTTCACGCTGACCTCGCAGTCGATCACCGACGGCCAGCCGTTGGGCAACGATCAGGTCAGCGGGATCATGGGTGCGGGCGGGTCCGACGTCTCGCCGCAACTGAGTTGGTCGGGCTTCCCGGAGCAGACACGCAGCTTCGCCGTCACGATGTACGACCCCGACGCGCCGACCGGGTCTGGCTTCTGGCACTGGGCGGTCGCCAACCTGCCTGCGACCGTCACCGAGCTACCCGAGGGAGTCGGTGACGGCAGTCAGAGTGGTTTCCCCGGCGACGCAATGACGTTGGCGAACGATGCCGGCCTCAAGCGGTTCATCGGCGCGGCGCCGCCCGCCGGTCACGGCCCGCACCGGTACTTCATCGCCGTGCACGCCGTCGACGTGGAAAAGCTCGACCTGCCAGAGGGGGCCACGCCCGCCTACCTCGGCTTCAACCTGTTCGGCCACGCGATCGCGCGCGCGGTGGTCATGGGAACCTACGAGCAGAAGTAACGGTCAGCGCGCCGCCGACCCCACCGCGTCGGCCAGCGATGCGAAGCCACCTTCGCGCAGGCGGTGGCCCAGGCCGTCGTGGATGTGCTTGGCCCACAGCCCGCCTCCGTAGACGAACCCCGTGTAGCCCTGGAGCAGCGACGCGCCCGAGGTGATGCGGTCCCACGCGTCGTCGACCGTGTCGATGCCGCCGACGCTGATGAGCACCTGCCGGTCACCCACCTTCCGGTAGAGCCTGCGCAGTACCTCTGCTGAGCGCTGTGCCACCGGTCGTCCGGAGATGCCGCCGGGACCGAGGTCGTCGACATCCGGTGTGACGAGTCCGGCGCGCGACACCGTGGTGTTGGTGGCGACGATTCCGTCGAGCCCGAGTTCGATTGCAAGATCGGCAATCTCGTCGATGTCCGAATCGGAGAGATCGGGCGCGATCTTGACGAGCACCGGCGTCGTGGTCTGGGCGCGGACCGCGGCCAGGATGGGCCGCAGCGATTCCACGGCCTGCAAGTCGCGCAATCCGGGCGTGTTCGGCGAGCTGACGTTGACCACCAGGAAGGCGGCCAGCGGGCCAACCAGGCCTGCGCTCTCGGCATAGTCGGTGACGGCGTGTTCGACCGGGGTCGCCTTCGTCTTGCCGATGTTGACCCCGATCGGCACCTCGGAGGTGTGGCGGGTCAGTCGCAGCGCAAGTTCGCCAGCTCCGTGATTGTTGAAGCCCATCCGGTTGAGCAGTGCATGGTCGTCGGCCAGTCGAAACATTCGCGGCTTCGGATTGCCGGGTTGGGCTGCCGCGGTCACCGTCCCGATTTCGGCGTATCCGAATCCCAAGGCGCCCCAGATGTTCAGACCCGTGCCGTCCTTGTCGAACCCGGCGGCGAGTCCGAGCGGGCCAGGGAAACGGACACCCAACACGGTTGACTCGAGCACCGGGTCGTGTGGTGCCAGCCACCGCGCGAGGGCGCGCCGCATCGGACCTGGCGCGGTGACCGCGCGCAGGAACGCGAACACCCAGGTGTGGATGCGTTCGGGCGGCACCAGGAAAAGGATCTTGCTCAGCGCGCGGTACATCAGGGTGCAGCCGCCATCACATCGCAGGCTGATCGATGGCAGCCCTGTCGGCACTTGTCTTCTTGCGGCGCAGCAAGACTCGTCGACTGCCGTCGGTGTACAGGCGGACGCGGGTGAGTTCCCAGCCTCGGTACTCCGCCTCGATCGACAACCGGATCGACGCCGACAACCGCGTCACGTCGGGTGGCAGCCGAAGAGGCACCCACTCGTATTCGTCGGACAGGTCGCCTTCCCAGCCGGCAGGCATCCGGCCACGCTGTATCGCCGTCACGGCTGTTTCCCGGCCCCGGCGATCACTTGCACGCCCGCTCCCGAGCCCGACACCACGTACAGGGTGCCGGTCTTATCGTCGAAGGCCAGGGAGTTCGGTTGCTGCACGGTTCGATAACGCACCTTTTCAACGGGGATGCCGGTGGCCAGATCGTAACCAACCAGGCTGTTGGTTGCGGTCTCTGACACCCACGCCAGCCCAGCCGAACCCGCGACCCCGTAGGGCGCGCCGCGCACCGGGTACTGCTGGCGGAGTATCAGGGGGTCCGAGCCGAACACCAAGAGCTGTTCGCCGCGGGTATCGGCCACCAGTACCCGGCCGGCGGGATCGAGGGCCATGTTGGTGGCGCCTTCACCGGCGCGCAACGCGTGTTGGGCCTGGGTCCCGCTTGGGTCGACGGTGGTCACCGACGTCTGTGAGCGGTCCAACACGAAGACCGTATCGCCATGTGCGACAAGCTCATCGACGCGAGCAAAGATCTTGAGTCGAGCGCTGACGGTCCCGTCGGGGGCAAGGGTATAGACCGCGCCATCGGCGCTGCCCAGTGCGAGCCGCCCATCGGCGCGGCTCGTGATCGCGGTGAAGTCGGTGGCCTGCTGTCCCGGCACGTCATGGCGTTCGATCACGCCACGGGCGACGTCGAAGCGCAGGTACCCGCCAGGGGCTGCCAGATACGCCGTGCCATGGCGATCGCCGGTCAACGCCGTGGCGGCCGACGGCAACGCGACGGTGCGCGGTGCGCCGGTCGCCGGAAAGGTGGTGATGGTCGACGTGCCGCTCGAGCGGCCGGACAGCACCACCAACGTCGCTGTCGCGTCATCGAACACACAGGTCAAGCCTGGTCCGGCGAGTGGGCGTACGACGCCGTCGACAGGCGTCGTGACGGGCGGTGAAACGGCGGCGGAAGCGGGGGTGATCGTCGGGGGCGGGGTGTCGGTCGGGTTCTTCGAACACGCCACGACAGCAATGACCATCACAAGCGTCAGGCCGATGTGAGCTAGGAGACTGGCGCGTTTCGCGTGCGGTGGCAAAGGGTAACTTTCGGACGAAGGCAGGGAGGTCATTCGAATGGTCAGTTTAGGCACGCTCGCGCACGAGCCCGAAGGTATGGTGCGCGAATGACTCTCACGGCGGACAGGGACGTGGCAGGCGAAGAGTTTGCGATCGAAGACATTTCGACAGGAATGCATGCCAGTGGGTTCGGCCAGGTCGGAGACGGACGGACGTTCTCGTTCCACGTCGAGCGCCAGGCGCTAGTGGTCGAGATCTACCGGCCACGGCTCGCCGGACCGGTCCCGCACCGCGAGGACGTGGTGGCCATCGCAACCCGCAGCCTGGCCTACGTCGACGTGACCGATGAACGCAGTTTGGCAGCCGTCGTGAGGGACGCCGTGGCCGACGCCCAACCGGTGCCGCGCTCAGCCCGCTAACAGGTCGGCCACGGTACGGTCGTCGGCGTGATGGACATGTCGTGGCTCCAGGTGATCGTGTTGTCGGTGGTCCAGGGCCTGACTGAGTTCCTGCCGGTCTCGTCATCAGGCCACCTTGCGATCGTGTCCCAGGTCTTCTTTGCCGACGACGCGGGCGCGTCCTTCACCGCCGTCAGTCAGCTGGGCACCGAAGCCGCGGTCTTGATCTACTTCGCCCGCGACATCGGCCGCATCCTGAAGGCGTGGTTCGCCGGGCACTTCGACGCCGCGCGTCGGACGTCTGACTACTGGCTGGGGTGGTGGGTGATCATCGGCACCATCCCGATCGGGGCGGCCGGCCTGATCTTCAAGCACTACATCCGTGACGACGTGCGCAACCTCTGGATCATCGCGACCGCGTTGATCGTGTTCTCCGCCGTCATCGCCGCTGCCGAGTACTACGGCAAGCAGACCCGCGCCATCGAACAATTCACCTGGCGCGACAGCATCCTCATCGGCCTGTCCCAGTGCCTCGCCCTGATCCCGGGAGTGTCCCGGTCGGGCGCCACCATCAGCGCCGGTCTGTTCCTCGGCCAGAAGCGCGAGGCCGCAGCCCGGTTCGGCTTCCTGCTTGCGATCCCCGCGGTGCTCGCATCCGGCCTCTATTCGTTGCCCGACGCGTTTCACCCCGACGGCAAGGGCCTGAGTGCGTCTGGCCCGCAACTGGCGGTCTCCGTCGTCATCGCGTTCGTGATCGGCCTCGCGGCGGTGTCCTGGTTCCTGAAGTTCCTGGTGCGCCACGGCATGTATTGGTTCGTCGGCTACCGCGTGATCCTTGGCGTCGTCTTGCTCGGCCTGCTCGCTACGGGAGTGGTTGCGGCGCAATGAGGCTCCTCCCACCCATGACAGCTCCCACCCAGGCCCACCCATGACAGTCATCCTGCTGCGACACGGACGCTCGACGTCGAACACCGCTCATACGCTCGCAGGCCGGTCCGAGGGGGTCGACCTCGACGACCTTGGGCGTGAACAGGCGGCCGCGGTCGTCGACCGCATCGGCGAGTTGCCAGTGAAGGCCATCGTGCGCTCGCCGCTGCTTCGTTGCGAACGGACCGTGGCACCGCTGGCTGCCGCCCTCGGCCTGGCACCGGTCGTCGACGAGCGGCTGTCGGAAGTCGACTACGGGGAGTGGACGGACCGCAAGATCGGCGACCTGGTCAAGGAGCCGCTGTGGGCTGTGGTTCAACAGCAGCCAAGCGCCGCCGTCTTCCCGAACGGCGAGGGGCTGGCGCACGTTCAGGCCCGCGCAGTCTGCGCCGTGCGCGAACACGACCGCAGGCTCGCCGAGGAACACGGCGGCGACACCTTGTGGATTGCCTGCACCCACGGCGATGTCATCAAGGCGATCCTCGCCGATGCGCTAGGCACGCACCTGGACAGTTTTCAACGGATCACCGCCGATCCAGCCTCGATGAGCGTGATCCGGTACACGGCGCTGCGGCCGTTCGTCATGCACGTCAACCACACCGGTGCCGCGCTGACTGCGGGATTGACCGCCAAGCCGGAGCCGAGCGGGGATGCGGTCGTCGGCGGGACGACCGACTGACGACACCGCCGCTGGGATTACGGCTGCGGTGTCTCTACCGGTATTTTGGAACTTGCCATGACCCGTTCGATTCACGTCTTCCGCTCACCCGACCGCTTCGTGGCCGGGACCGTTGGGCAACCGGGCAACCGGACGTTCTATCTGCAGGCCGTGCACGAGAAGCGGATCGTCTCGGTGATCCTCGAGAAGCAGCAGGTCGCCGTGCTCGCCGAACGCATCGCAGCTCTCCTACTCGAGATCAATCGGCGCTTCGGTACCCCAATTCCTCCGGTTACCGGCGACATCGAGGATCTGAGTCCGCTGGTGACCCCTGTCGAGGCCGAGTTCCGGGTCGGCACCATGGGACTGGGCTGGGACTCCGAGGCCCAGACCGTCGTGGTCGAGTTGCTTGCGGTCTCTGAGACGGAGTTCGACGCATCGGTGGTCCTCGACGACGCCGAGGACGGGCCCGACGCGGTGCGGGTGTTCCTGACGCCGGAATCGGCGCAGCAGTTCGCGGCGCGGTCCAGTCGCGTCATCTCCGCCGGCCGACCACCGTGCCCACTGTGTGACGAACCTCTCGATCCCGAGGGGCACATCTGCGTGCGCACCAACGGCTACCGGCGCGGCGCCTGGATCGGGTCCGACGACGATGCCCCCGACGCCTGACGACGGCGAGGTCTTGCGCGACGGTGAATTGACCGTCATCGGACGCATCCGCTCCGCGAGCAACGCCACCTTCCTGTGCGAGGCCAACCTCGGAGAACGTCAGGCGCACTGTGTGTACAAGCCGATCGCGGGGGAGGCTCCGCTGTGGGACTTTCCCGACGGCACCTTGGCGGGCCGGGAGCTCGGCGCATATCTAGTTTCGGCGCACCTGGGCTGGAATGTGGTGCCCTACACCATCATTCGCGATGGTCCTGCCGGACCCGGGATGTTGCAGAGGTGGGTCGATCAACCCGGTGATCAGGTGGGTGACGAACCGGATGCCGGGCCCGACCTGGTCGACCTGCTGCCCGCCGGGGCAATACCCGCCGGGTACTTCCCGATCCTGCAGGCCTACGACTACGCAGGTGATGAGGTCACGCTGGTCCACGCCGACGACGCCAGACTGTTCCGGATGGCGGTGTTCGACGTGTTGATCAACAACGCAGACCGTAAGGGGGGCCACATCCTGACGGGTGTCGACGGCGCCGTTTACGGCGTCGACCACGGCGTCAGCCTCCACGTCGAGGACAAACTGCGCACGGTGTTGTGGGGTTGGGCGGGCAAGCCGGTCGACGACGACACCTTGCGCGACGTCCGGGCGCTTGGCGACGCGCTGTGCGCCGAACTGGAGGAGGCGCTGCGGCCACACGTGACCGCCCGCGAGATCGACGCCCTATATGCCAGAGCCGTTGGCCTGCTTGATGATCCGGTGATGCCCGGGCCGGACCGGCGGCGACCGATCCCGTGGCCGGCGTTCTGAATCGGTTTGCTCCTCGCGTCCGCGGTCTGCCTCGCGTTGCGTGCGTGATCTACGCTCGTAATCATGACTGATCACGATCGTGCCGCCGCCCGCCGCGAGATCACCGATGCTCTACAGAAGGCGCTCGACCGCCGCCACGAGGTGCTCGACGTCATCGTCGAGGCCGGTGACAAGGCCGCCGCGGTCGGCGCGATCGCGGCGCTGCTCGAAACGTCGAAGCTCGGCGGTGAGGCCGTGATGGCGATGGCATTCACCCAGCTGACCAAGGATGCGCGCCGCAAGATCGCCGACGAACTCGACGAC
>JAOPVI010000429.1 GCA_025966225.1 Mycobacterium sp.
CGAGGATGACACCAAGTCCTGGCAGGGAGCGGTAGATGTCGGCGTCCGGGTGTGCCTCAAAATGCGACGCGAGTTCAGCTTCCAGATCGGCGATCTGGTGGTTGAGTTCGGCGATGACGCCGACTGCAGCGCGGGTGCTGGCCCCGAACGCAGCGGTCACGGCGGCGGGTGCGGCGAGCTGCTCGGAGCGCAGCATTTCCTGAATCTGTAGTGTTCGGGTGTCGAGGTTGCGTTGACGCCCAGCGGCTTTGAGCGCTGAACGGATCTTCGCCAGGCTCAGGCGCCCGGCGTCGGCGGGGGTCGGGGCGCGGCCAGGATGGCCAGCCGCCCGCCGGCCTCATTCATCAGATACACATCGTGATGGTCTTCTGCCCAGTCGTCTCCGACGAACAGCATCGATTGGCCCTCCTCTTGGCTCAGTGCGAATGAAACCTGTTCGAGCCGAAGGACACCCGGCGGCGACCTAATGGATCAGTGCTCGACCGGCACGACATCCCATGAGCGCTACAGATGACCTCACCAACCAGTCGGGGCACGATCTAACCCTAGGAATCGACCATCATTCCCGGCGGCAATAGTGCTCACCGATTGGCGGCTCAGTGATCAGCGTCCCGCTCAGGAACCAAGATCCCCGGCAAGAACACGCTGTTCGAGTCCCATTAGGCGGCCTTGACGCCGCGCTTGCCCACCACTTCTTCGTAGTGCCCGATGAGTTGTTGGCAGATTGCAGGCCAGGTGCGATCGAGCACGCTCCGGCGCGCCGCCACCGAGTAGCGCTGCCGTTCGGCGAGCAGGTGATCGACCGAAGCAGGCAACCGCGCCTCGAAATCCGCTACGGGAAGCAACAATCCGGTGTGCATGGGCACCACCAGGTCGCGTGGGCCGCCGGCGTCCGGGGCGATGACCGGCAGGCCCGACGCCATGGCTTCCTGGACGGCCTGACAGAAGGTCTCGTGCTCACCGGGATGTACGAATACGTCCATACTCGCGTAGGCGGTCGCTAGCTCGGAGCCGTACAGTGCACCGGTGAAAATCGCTGACGGCATGGCTGATTCGAGCTTGGCCCTGTCGACGCCATCGCCGACGACCACTAGCTGAACGTCGTCGCGCGCCGCGATCACTGCCAGTCGCTCCACGTGCTTCTCCGGCGCCAACCGCCCGACGAAACCGACGATGGGCTTGCCGTCCGGCGTCCACCGCGCCCGCAAGGTCTCGTCGCGGGCCGACGGGACGTAGCCCGTGACGTCGACGCCGCGGCCCCAGTGATACACGCGCGGAATGCCATGCGAAATCAGGTTTTCCATCGCCGACGTGGACGGAGCCAGCGTGCGGTCGGCCTTGCCGTGCAGATGCCGCGTCCACGCCCACGCGGCCTTGGCCATCACGCCGACGCCGTAGCTCTCCGCGAAACCCGCGATGTCCGTTTGGAACACCGCAACCGTCGGAACCCCGAGATGCCGCGCGGCGTGCAAGCCGCCGTAGCCGAGCAGCGCCGGGGAGGCCAGGTGGACGACGTCGGGGTCGAATCCCCGCAGCACGCCGACCATTCGCGGCCGAGGAATGCCCAGCGGCAACGACGTGACCATCGGGAACATCCGCGACGGCACCCGGTGGACGCGAACCCCGTCGTGCGACCGGTCGGCCGGAGCCTCACCTCGCGGCGTGTCGGGCGCGATGACGAGCACTTCGTGACCCGTACGACGGAGATGCTCGATTACCCGAAGCACCGAGTTGGTGACTCCGTTGACATTCGGCAGGAAACTCTCTGCGACGATCGCAACGCGCACATTGGTAGCGTGCCACCACCGCCTGTCTGCAAGGTTGCGCGCGGGAATACGACACGCAAAGCCTTTGACCCGGAAGATCACTGCATACTGGATGTACCGATGACATAGCGAAGGGGAACGGATGGGCCGAACGCCGCTCGTGCTCGTCCTGGCAGCGAGCTTACTCATCGCCTCGACCGGCTGCACCCAGCAGATCAAGGGCAGCGCGCGGGCCGACCCCGTCAAGGCGCCCGTCGAGCTCGTCAAGGACGGCTTCGGCATCAAACTCGGATTCGACGACGCCCCCGTCCAACTGGAGCTCTACACCGAGCCACAGTGCAACCATTGCGCCGATCTGCAGACCGACTTCGGCGACCAGATGCTGAGCTACATCAACCTGGGCCAACTCGCCGTGACCTACCGGCCGGTGACGTTTCTCGACGCCGGCGCCAACCAGCACTCCGAGCGGGTGGCCAACGCGATGTTCGCCGCCGTCTCGCCACGCGGTGGGTCCGGGGATGCGGGCGCCACCAATGCCAGCGAGTTCCAGCACTTCGTCGAAGAGCTGTGGAAGAAGTACGACGCGGGGCCCGACCACCCCAACGACGACGAGCTCGCCCAGTTGGCCCGCACCGCGGGCATACCCGAGGCACAGGTGTCCAAGATCGAAGGCGGCGAACCAGCCATCGACGTGAAGGACCTGGAGGACAACAACTTCGAGTTTCTCTACGAAATCGACGACATCAGCACGGGCACGCCGACGGTGTACGACCTCAAAAAGGGCAACAAGCTCGACATCTACGACGACAACTGGCTATCCAAGGTCATGGGGTCGTGACGCGCCCTCCTGCGCTGTAGCCACCCCAGTCCCAACAACGCCACCCCGGCGACCAGCCAGCCCACTGCCGCGATCGACCCGGCGGGAATGATCGCGAGTGACGCATTGCGGCCCTGGACACGAACCAGGTCGGGGTTGCTCTCGTCGTATTCGACGTAAATGCGCATGCCCGTGTCCAATTCGGACGGATAGAGCACCCCCAGCTCCGGTCGATAGGTGACGCGGTCCGGGGTGACGAACTCGATCGTCGACCTTCGCGGGCCCGCGTCGAGTACCTCGGCGGCGGCCACGCCCATGTTGGCCTCGATGCGGTTGTCGTTGCGCCACGCCCCCACCACCAGCAGCAGCGACTGAAACGTCACCAGGCAGGCCGCGATGACGATGCCCACGCGTACCCGGCGAATGATCCGCTCGGACTTGGTCTCGGTCGGATCGCCGAACAGATGCGGAAGGATGGTGTGCCGCAACGCGTTCAGCCACGCAATGATCGACTTCACCTCTCCCGTCGCTTCGCTCGCCCCAACATCATTTCCCGTCGCTTCGCTCGCCCCAACATCACAGCGCCGCCCTGATGGATGCGTGCAATGCCCGCAGCGACGAGCGGTCGGCCTTCACCTCCAGCACGCGCAACCCTTCGTAGGGCTCGCTCAGCGCGTCGGCCAGGCCGTCGAGCTCGACCTGACGGCAGTCCACGTGATAGGCGCGGCAGAGCCCGCCCACGTCGACGTCGTGCGGCGTCCCGAAGATGCGGGCGGACACGTCGGAGAACCTCGGGTCGCCCTGCACGAGTAGTTCGAAGATGCCGCCTCCGTTGTCGTTGGAGACCACGATGGTCAAGCTCTTGGGCGTCGGCTCGGTGGGTCCGATCAGCAGCCCGGAACTGTCGTGCACGAAGGTCAGGTCACCGATCAACGCGACCGTGCGTGCCACCTGGTCGCCGCCAGAGCGCTCGTGCGCCAGCGCGGCGCCAATGGCCGTCGAGACCGTGCCGTCGATGCCCGCGACGCCGCGGTTCGACCGGACCTTGATGCCTTCGGGGTTCAGCCCGACGAGCGCGACGTCGCGCACGGGGTTGGACGCGCCGAGCACCAGCTGATCGCCTGGCTTCAGGCCCGCTACGACCGCCGCGGCGACGTGCAGGCCCGTGGTCAGCGGATGTGCGGCCAGTTGCGCGCTTACGGTCTCGACGGCGCGGGCGTGCGCGTCGGCGCAGCGCGTCAGCCAGCCAGGATCGGGAGTGCCCGACGTCACCGCGCGGGTGCCGGTGGCCTGCGAGTTACCGGACACGTCTGGCCAGCGGGGGCCGGTGGTGAGCGCGAACACCGGCAGCGACGAGTCGGCCAGCAGCGCCGACACCGGCCGGTGCAGCGTCGGCCTGCCAAGCATGATGACCTGCTGCGGCCGCAGCGACGGCAGCGCCAACGGATGCAACGGGTTGGCGGCGGGCGGCGCCGTCGGCTCGGCGACGGTCGGCAGTTGTGCGAGGTTGGGGTGCACGCCGGCGCCGTGGCCGGCGATGACGACCGTGTCCGGCGTGAGGTCGATGTCGAGCGGCTGGTCGAAGGTCACCGGCGGGGTGTAGGTCCAGGGCACACCGTCGGGCCTGCCCGGCGCGACGGAGCCAGCGGCCGGATCCTCTGCGGCGTCGGGCACCAGCGGCTCGCGCAGCGGGATGTCGAACTGCACCGGACCCGCGTTGGCACTGCGAGACCCCTTGGCGGCCACCAGGACTCGACACGTTGCCGACCGCCATTGCGCGTTGAGTGCATCCAGCTTCTCCTGGGCGCCCTCGGCCAGTCCGAGGCTGATGGTGGCGCGCACCTGCGTACCGAAGAAGCCGAGCTGTTCCATGGTCTGGTTGGCGCCGGTGCCCAGCAGTTCGTAGGGGCGGTTTGCGCTCAGCACTATGAGCGGTACGCGGGCGTAGTTCGCCTCGACGACCGCGGGACTCAGGTTGGCCACGGCCGTACCCGACGTCATCGCGACACACACGGGCGCTCCAGCGGCGACGGCTAGCCCGATCGCGAGGAATCCGGCCGTGCGCTCGTCGATGCGAACGTGGAGCCGGATTCGGCCGACCCGGTCGGCGTCGGCCAGCGCGAAAGCCAACGGCGCGTTACGCGAGCCCGGGCAGAGCACCACGTCGCGGACGCCGCCGCGAATCAGTTCGTCGACGACGATCCGCGCCTGCATCGTCGAGGGGTTGACCACCTCTACAGGGTGTCACACCCCGGACCCGAAGAACTCGAGCGCTGCGGCGTTGACGGCGTCGGGGCGCTCGATGAAGCCCAGGTGCCCGGTGTCGGGTATCTGCAGGTAGCGGCCCTGCGGGATGGCGTCGGCCACCTCGCGACCCAGGTATGGCGGGAGCAACAGATCGTCGGCGAAACCAATCACCAACGTCGGCGCCGTAATGCTTCGGTAAGCGGGCAACCGGTTCTCCGCGGGCGCGACGTCGAGTTGGGCGCGCAGCCCGGGCGTCACCTTCGTCGGCCACATGGTGAACATGTCCATCCAGTCGCGCACCAAGGTGTCGTCGTTCAGTGTGGTCGGCGAAAAGTTCTCCAGCAGGCGGAGTTTGGCGTCGAACCTCGGGGGTAGTTCGACCCCCGAGGCGAGCAGGTCGCGTTCGGCGTCCCTGCCGAAGGCCCGCATGCTGTCCTCACGGCCCCTGGTCGCCATGAGCACGGCGGCCGTGACCAACTCCGGCCGCGCCACCATGAGCTCCTGGGCGAGGTAGCTGCCCATCGACACCGCCACGATGCGCACCGGGGCGGCGTCGAGCTTCTCGATGAGCGCCACGATGTCGCCGACCATCTGCTCGGTGGTGAGACCCGTCGCCTGCTCAGTGGCCCCGATCCCGCGATTGTCGAAGGTGATGACGCGGTACCCTGCGCGCTGGAACGCAGGTACCTGGTGCAGGTGCCAGGTCCGACCCGCTCCCCCGCGGCCCGCGATGAACAGCACGGGGTCGCCCGAGCCACGGTCGTCGTACGCCAGATTCACGCACGCGACCCTACTGGTGTGCAGAAAGCCGCGCCTGCCGCGGGTTAGTGCACAGAGGCCTTCTGCTTCTTGCCGCGGTTGCGGGCGACGCCGATGGCCCGATCCCACAGCAGTCGTACGGGCGCCGCGAGTTGGCCCGTCTTGACCATGTCCTTCGACAACATCGCGGTGGCCGAGGCCTTGGTGGCCGCGGAGGCCTTCGACATGTGCCCGGAGTCGAACGGGGGCTGCGGGTCGTATTCGATGGCGAGTTGGATGGCCTTGGCCTTGGCCTCGCCGCCGATCTGACCGGCCAGCCACATCGCCATGTCCAACCCCGCGGACACGCCGGCACACGTGACGGTCTTACCCTCGTGCACGATGCGTTCGTCACCAACGAGATTGACCCCGAACGCCTTGAGCATCGGCACCGCCATCCAGTGCGAGGTGGCCCGCTTGCCTTTGAGTAGCCCGGCCGCAGCGAGAATCACCGAACCGGAGCACACCGACGCCGTCCACGTGGAGGTCTGGTCGACCCGCCGCACCCAGTCGAGCAACTTCTCGTCGCGCGCGTGCTCCATCGTGGTCATGCCACCGGGCACGAGAAGGACGTCCGGCGAAGGGGTTTCGTCGAACGAGTGGGTGGCGCCCACGACCAGCACGCCGGAGTCAGCGGCGATCGGCCCGGATTCGTGCCACACGAACCTGATGTCGGCGTCGGGCAGGTTGCGTAGCACCTCGTAGGGACCGATGAAGTCCAGCGCGGTGAAGCCCGGGTACAACACGATGGCGATCTGCATGATTTCTCTCCTATGCGAAGGACTTGCGGTACTGGTCGGGCGAGATGCCGATCCGTCGAACGAAGTTGCGCCGCATGGTTTCCGCGGTGCCGAACCCGCACCGTGAGGCGATCACGGTGACGGTGTCGTCGGTTTCCTCGAGCTGTCTGCGCGCAGCTTCGGTGCGCACGCGCTCGACGTAAGCGCCGGGTGCCTCGCCGACCTCGTCGGTGAACAGCCGGGTGAAGTGCCTCGGGCTCATCGCGGCGCGCCGCGCGAGGTCGGTCACACTGTGGGCCGCACCCGGTTTGGACTCGATGGCCTCCTGCACCTCGCGGATGGGCTCGCGTTTGGCGCGTGGCATCCAAACCGGAGCGGCGAACTGCGTCTGTCCGCCGGGCCTGCGCAGGTACATCACCAGCCAGCGGGCCACCGTCTGCGCAACCTCGGTGCCGTAGTCGTCCTCGACGAGCGCCAGCGCCAGGTCGATGCCCGACGTGACGCCGGCCGCGGTCCACACCTTCTCGGAGCTGCGCACGAAGATCGGCTCGGGATCGACGTCGACCGCCGGATACTCGACGGCCAGCTGTGCCGCGTACGCCCAGTGCGTGGTGGCGGGACAGCCGTCGAGGAGGCCGGCCTCGGCGGCGAGCATCGCACCGTTGCAGACACTGACCACCCGCCGCGCGTTGGGCGCGACTGCCCGTATCCAGCCGATCAGGCGCGCGTCGTCGCGGGCGGCGGAGGTCCCGAAGCCGCCGGGCAGCACGACGGTGTCGAACGGTCCAGCGGGAACGGGCAGCGGCTTGGCGACTAGGTCGAGTCCCGTGCCCGTGCTGACGGGCTTGCCGTCGACGGACGCCAGCGACACCTCGTAGCCGTCGTCGGGGTGCCCAGCGACCGCCAGGCCCACCGTGGCCCCGGTGAAGACGTCGAACGGCCCCACGACGTCGAGGGCCTGCACCCCCTCGAACCCCACGACGACCACCGAGCGCTTCACAGGGTTCAGTGTCGACCGCGCACGCCTTTGTCGTCTATGCCCTGCACCCCACGGATTAGGACACGGATTAGAGTCCGCAAGCATGGGGATGCGCAGCTTGGTGACCGCGGTCATCGCGCTGTCCCTGTTGTTCACGTCGGTGGGCTGCGCCGCAGTGATTCCCGGCAACGCCGTCGCAGCCAAACTCGACGCCGGGGGCGGCGTGCCGCGCACCGACGACGGCCACGGCATCGTGCTCGGGACGGCGCAGGACGGCGGGGCCGCCGCCATCGACCTGTTCATCGAGCCGCAATGCCCGCACTGCGGTCACTTCGTCGCGGAGTACGGCGATGCGATCGCCAAGGACATCGCGGGCAATCGGCTCGCGGTCATCATCCGCCCGCTGACGTTCATGGACAACGGATCCGACGACTATTCGGCGCGCGCCACCAACGCCATCTTCTTAATCGCGGCAGACCACGCAGCCACGCCAGCGCTGGTGTGGAAGTTCATCCAGGGCCTGTACGCCAGGCTGATGTCGACGGCCTCGCACGCCGACAACGACGGAATCGCCAAGGTTGCCAACGACGTTGGGGTGCCGGCCGACACCGTCAAGCGCATCGCCGCAGCCGAGCCCCAAGTCGACGGGAACCTCGTGAGCAACGGGAACCTCTCGGTGATGGACGACTACGGCGTCGAACGCGCGACGCCCACCGTCTACGACACCGTCGGCAAAGACCAAGTCGACTTCAACGATCCGCAGTGGCTCAGCCACCTGGTCAAGTAGCAAGCAGCGGGTAGCACACCCTGACGCGCTCGATCCACCACTGCCTGCGCTCGCGGGTTGCGGCCAGCGCGGACAGTCGCGCCGGATCCGGCACGACGGGACCAACCGGCAGATACCCGTCGACCGGCAGCGCGGGCTCGGTCACATCGTCGACGAAGAGCCCACCGGTGCCCAACCCGCAGGCGTGCCGCAGTTCGGGCAGGCAGCCCGCGGCCAGCAGACCCCGCGCCATGCCAACGGCCGAATCCAGCGCGCTCGATACGACCATCGAAATGTCGCATTGCCGGCCGATCTCGAGGAACCGCGCTACGCCACCCAACGGCGCCACCTTCAGCACCGCGACGTCGGCCGCCTTGGCGCGAAAGACGTACAGCGGGTCTTCGGCCTTGCGGATGCTCTCGTCGGCGGCGATCGCCACGTCGACGAGCCGCCTCACCTCGACGAGTTCGGGCACCGTCGGGCACGGCTGTTCCACGTACTCGAGCGGTCCGTCGGCGGTCAGCGCCCCAATCGCCGCGACGGCCTTCGGCACCGTCCAGCCGCCGTTGGCGTCCACCCGGACGGTCGGCACCAGCGCCCGCACGGCGTTGACCCGGGCGACGTCGTCGGCCAGCGTCTGCCCCGGCTCGGCCACTTTGACCTTGGCCGTCTGCGCGCCGGGGAAACGGGCCAGCAGCTCGGGCACCCGGTCGGGTGCGACGGCCGGGACGGTGGCGTTGATCGGAATGCGGTCGCGCACCGGGGTCGGCGGTGCCACGTATGCGGCCTCGATTCCCGCTTCGAGCCAGTGCGCGGCCTCAGGGGGTGCGTATTCCAGGAAGGCACCGAACTCACCCCAGCCAAACGGCCCTTCGAACAACGCGATTTCACGAACATCGATGCCGCGGAAGCGAACTCGCATCGGCAACGCGACGACGTACAGTCGGTCGAGCAGCTCATCCAGCGTCGGCGTCACGCCCTCACTATTGCACCTGTGCGACCCCCGCTGCCGTCAGGCGTCGAAGTAGGACGCGAGCTTGAGCGCAACCCACGGTCGCCGCCCACCGACGATGAACAGTCCTTGCCGGGCCGCGGTGACCTGGCCGATGCGCTTGTAGAGCAGCTCCGTCAACGTCGATGCGCGCACGCGCATCACTGCATGCGGTCGATCATCGACAGTCCGGGCACGGAACTCGGCGATGCCATCGTGGATGTGTATCAAATAGGGCCGCGCGCCCGGAATCTTCAGCGCTACACATACATTGGTGGCGGAAGCGACATCGGGGCGCAGGAACCCGTGGCCGTACTCCATCATCCCGCGGGCGACGAGCAGCATGTCGCGTTCATCCATCGTGAAGGGCGCCTTGACTGCGCGGGCCACGTCGGCCCCGTGCATGACCAACTCGCCCAACCAATTCGTCTGTGCGGTGAGGCCGGAGATCATTGCGCCGCCGTGAAACTCGATCAACTCGGGATCATCGGGATGCGCGTCGAACCAATCGTCCATTTCGTCGGCGAGCACCTGGATCTGGTCGGCGAGTTCGGGGAGGGGTGCGACGAGTGCTTCCATCTCGGCCTCATTGATCACGTCCATGTCGCTCACCGACATGGCGCGACGGAAGTCCTCACCGCGGATGATCTGCCGGTAGCGGTGCGTAATGGACACCATGTGCGCGCCGAGCTGTGCAACGTTCCAGTCGCCGCCCGGTATTCGGGCCTGCGGGTCGGCGCTGCGGAGCAGCCGGTCGAAGCGCTCGCGGGCCGCCGCGATGCGCGTCTTCAGCTCCGCTCGATCGGTGTCGACCAGTGCGATGTAGTCGGTGTCGTTCATGTCGCCCCCTTGCTCCAGTGTGGAGTTAATTTTTACTCCACACTGGAGTAATGTCAAGACATGATTTCTCGCCCGACCGCCACGTCCTTCGCGCTCCTCGGCCTGATCGGGATCCAGCCATGGACGGCCTCCGAACTCGTCGAGCAATCGAAGCGCAGCTTGCACTGGTTTTGGCCTCGTTCAGAGGCTCACCTGTACGCAGAGCTCAAGCGTCTCGTGGAGCGTGGGTATGCCGATGCGGAATCCGTAGAGGGCCGCAGGCGACAGCGCACCCGCTACAGCATCACGCCGGAAGGCCGGGCAGCACTCGAGGACTGGCTCAAGTCCGAACCCGCCCCAGCCACGTTGGAAGTCGAGGGGTTCCTTCGGATGATATTGGGTGATCAAGGCACGAAGGACGACGTCCTCGCGGCGCTTGAATCCACGGGGCTGCACGCCCGCGAGGCTTACGCGGGTGGTAAGGCGATGGTGGAAGGCCTCCTCCACACAGGTGGGCCTTTTCCGGAACGGATGCATCTCGTCGTGCCATTGGCGTCGTTCTACGACGAGTTCCTGCGTCTTCTCATCCGATGGTGCGACGAGGCGAGCGTTGAGATTGAGCAATGGACGGACACCCGCGACATCGGGCTGACACCCGAAGTCCGGGAACGCTTTCAGCGGATCCTCGCGAAACCCGACCCCTAACCCGCTCGCCGAGCGGGAATCTGACGACGCTTTCCTCGGTCACGGCGTCGCCATTTTCACACTCGAGGAGCGGTGACCCCTAGACCTTGCGGCCCGCCGCCTCCCAATGCGGCTGGCGCAGATCCTTCTTCAGGATCTTGCCGGTGGGATTGCGCGGAAGCGCATCGACGAAGTCGACCGTCTTCGGGCACTTGTATGCGGCCAGCCGCTCCTTGGCGAACGCGATCAGCTCCTTGTCGGAGACCTCACCCTCAAGGGCCACAACGGCTTTCACCGACTCGCCCCACTTCTCGTCGGGTACGCCGATGACGGCGACCTCGGCGACCGCGGGATGCTCGGCCAGCACGCGCTCGACTTCGATCGAGTAGATGTTCTCCCCACCCGAGATGATCATGTCCTTGAGCCGATCCTCGACGAAGATGTAGCCGCCATCGTCGACCCGACCGATGTCGCCACTGCGGAACCAGCCGTCCTCGGTCACGGCTTCGGCGGTCGCCTCCGGTCGGTTGTGGTAGCCCTTCATCAATTGCTTTGACCGGAACCACAATTCGCCCTGCGCGCCAGCGGGCACCTCCTCCAGACTTTCTGGGTCGACGACCTTGACCTCGGCATTGGGCACCAGCGTCCCCGCGCTGGACAGCCGCTCCTCGCTGCCGGAGCGATGATCCTCGGGCATCAGGTGGCTGATCACCCCACACAGCTCGGTTAGCCCGTAGGCTTGGATGAAATCGGTGTTCGGCCAGGCCTTCAGGGCGGCGCGCAACAGCGGCAACGGCATCGGGGATGCGCCGTACGAATAGGTCTTCAGAGCGCCGAACAGCTTCACGGCGTCCTCTCCTGAATCCAGCACCTTCGCCAGCACGGCGGGCACCAGGAACGTGCGGTTGGCGCCCTGCAGGATTGCGCCGGCCAGCGCAGCCCCATCGACGTCCCGCGTCATGACGCTCGGGATGCCGGTGTGGACACCGAGTTGGGCGTACGACGTGCCGCCGACATGGAACAGGGGCATCGCCACCATGTTCTTGTCGCCGTCGTCGAACTCGAATCCCTCCCGGCCGTTCACGGTATGCGCGATGAGGTTGGCCTGCGTCAACGCCACGCCCTTGGGACGACCGGTGGTGCCCGACGAGTACATGATGATGCAGACGTCGTCCGGATCGACCTCGGCAGAACGTTTTACGGGCGTCGATGCCGCGAGCATCGCCTCGTACTCGTCACCGTGGGCGCCGTCGGTGCTTGAATCCCCGGTCGCTTCGCGCCTGCCCGCCGGAGTGACCTCGATGACCTGCTCGACGTAGGCCAACTTGTCCCGGATCTTGTCGATCGACGGCTTGAGCTCCGCCCCGACGATCAATACCTTGGCCCCGGAATCGTTGAGTACGTAGTCCAGCTCGTCGGCGGCGAGCCGGAAGTTGATGATCGCATTCGCCGCGCCCAGCGAGGCGGCGGCGAACGTCGCCTCCAGGCAGGCGGGGTGGTTCTTGTCGAGGAAGGCGATGACGTCTCCACGCTTGACGCCACGTTCGCTCAGCGCTCCGGCCAGCCGCCGCACCCGGTCGTCCCACTGCGCCCACGTCCAGGACCGGTCCAGATAGGCCATGGCTTCGCCCTCGGGCTTGGTTTCCGCCCAGTACGCCAGGCGTTCGTCGAGGAAACGGGGTTCAGGCAGGTCAGACATGTATTGAGCGTGCCACGTCGGGGGCGGCCGTCAGTCGGAATTGGTATAAACGCGGCGACCGGCCAGGTAGGTCGCGCGTACTTCCAGGTCCGCGATGGTCTCCGGCGGCACGACCCTCGGGTCGGCGGAGAGCACCACCATGTCGGCGTACTTGCCGACCTCCAACGAACCGACGGCGTCTTCGGACTGCAACTGCCAGGCCGCGTCGATGGTCTGCGCCCGGATGGCCTGCTCGACCGTCAGCCGTTGCTCTGGCCCGAGCACCCGGCCGCTCGGCGCGATGCGGGTGACCGCCACGCTGATGTTGCGCAACGGCTCCTCGGGCGTGACGGGCGGGTCGTTGTGCAGCGAGATCCGCATGCCCGTGGCGACGGCGGACCCGGTGGGCATCCACCGCGAACCGTGCTCGGGACCGAACAGCCCGTCGACGAGAACGTCTCCCCAGTAATGGATCTGGTCGACGAAGATGCTGCACGTCACACCCAGCTCCTGAGCCCGCTGCAGCTGCGCGTCCGATATGGCGCCGACGTGCTCGAGCCGCAAGCGGTGGTCGTCGCGCGGGTTGGCCCGCAACGCCTCTTCGTAGACGTCCAAAATGGTGTCCACCCCGGCGTCGCCCTGGACGTGACAAGCCATCTGCCAGCCCAGCGGGAAGTACGCGCCGACGATCTCGGACAACTGCTCGCGGGTGTAGTTGGCGTGGCCACACGATCCTGGCGTCACCCCGATGGTGTGAGTGGCGTCGGTGTCCAGATACGGGAACGACAGGTCGATGTTGCCGATCCACGGCGACCCGTCGACCCAGATCTTGATGCCGACCTGCCGCACCACGTCGTCGCCGTTGGCCAGCATCTCGGTGGTGGTCATCTGCGCGGTGGACATCTCGTAGGTGCGAAGCCGGACGGGTAGGGCACCGCGCAACGCGTCCAACACCGGCCGGAACATCGGGTCGAAGGCCATCTCGGAGCACATGGTCAGGCCGGCCCGATTCAGCCGGCCGCACTCGGCGAGCAACATCTTCGGATAGTCGGTCGGATCGATCGCCCCGCCGATGAGCGAGAACACCGCGCCCGTCTCCTCCGCGGTCCCGTCGAGTTCCCCGTTCGCGTCACGCCCGTACTTCGACCCCTTCGGATCTGGAGTGTCGCGGGTGAGCCCCACCTTCTGCGCCGTCGCGGAGTTGAAGTACGCCAGGTGCCCGGAATTGTGAATGATCACCAACGGCGTCTCAGGCGCCAGGCCGTCCAGCCACGCCAGCGTCGGCTGGGGCAACCCCGCCTGGAGCAGTGGGTCCCACCCGTTGAGGTAGGCCCCCGTTGCGCCGCGGACGGCGACCTCGTTGCGGATCGCGGTCAGCACGTCGTCGGGGTTGCGCATCGTGACCGGCCGGATGTCGACGAGCCGATCGGACAGCACGATGGCCT
>JAOPVI010000422.1 GCA_025966225.1 Mycobacterium sp.
CTTCGCCGGTCGCTTTGACGTAATGATGGTAGACGGGCTCAAGGCCATGTTTCCTTTGGGCAATATCTGTTGGGTCGCAGTCGACCGTGGGATCGGCGCGTGCACCGCCGTGAGCACGAGGAGCTCACCGTCGCGAACGCCATTGGCCTCCAGAGACATCGAATCATCAAGCGGGCCTCCGACGGGTCGGTCAAGGCGCCACAGATGAGCGTCGCGCGCCGGAGGCCACAGCTGCGCAACGTCGTTGACTGCCGGGAGCAACATCCCGACCGGCGTCTGCGCGCACACGGCGACATCGACCATGCGGACGTCGTCGTCGCGGCCGGTCTGAATGGACAATCGACACACCGACACCACATCACCTCCCCCGGAGTAGCCGCTCGCCTTCACCACCGTAACCGAGCCACGGAGGCCTTCGACGCACCAAAGTTTCTGCCCGCCAGCCGGAACCGAATCGCAGCCCAGCGCGTCCAAGACTCTGATGGACTTCGTACGAGCAGCGCGGCTACCGGCGCCGCACATCGACGTCGGCGACGTCGACGTGGCCCGGCCACCCGACTTTCCCAAGCCGACCCCGGCGAACCCCTTGGCGCGACTGCTGCCCGTGGCGATGGTGGTCGCCACAGTGGGCATGATGGCGCTGTACTTCACCTCGCCCATGGGCGTCGCTCGAAATCCGATGTTCGTGCTGTTTCCGGTCATGATGCTGGTGTCGGCACTCGGCTCGTTGGCCTACGGCGCCCGCGGCGGGCAACGATCGGCAGAGCTCGACGAGGCCCGGCGGGACTACCTGGGTTACCTCGACACGCTCGATGCGTCAGCCGCGAGAACCGCTGATGCGCAACATCGGTCGTTGTGGTGGAGCCATCCCGACCCGAGCGCGCTGTGGACGCTGGTGGGTGGCCCGAGGATGTGGGAACGGACCTCGGGTGACGCCGACTTCGGTCAAGTCCGGATCGGGCTCGGGGTGCGGCCGCTTTCGACACCGCTGGTGGCACCCGAACTCGGGGAGTCAGGAGCGCACGACCCCGTGACGCATGGGGCGCTGCAGCGGCTGCTGGCGGAGCGGTCGGCGGTCGCGGAGTTGCCTGTCACGATCGACTTCTCGGAGCAAGCGGTGGTGGTCGTCGAGGGGGACACCGCAGCCGCTCGCGCGTTGGTGCGGGCGATGGTCTGCCAACTAGCGGTGTTCCACGGCCCGTCCGACGTCTCCGTCGTCGCCGTGGTCGATGGATCATCGGCGTCGGAGTGGGACTGGCTGAAATGGCTTCCCCACCATAGGTCGTCGTCGACGACGGACGCCGCGGGACCAGCCCGCATGACTCATCGCAGCATGCGGCAGGTCGCGGCGACCACTGGGAAGCGGGTGCTGGTGATCGTCGACGCCGAGCTCGCGCCGGAGGGCGGTCCAGTGCCGGAGGGAATGATGGTGGTGACCGTCGGCCCACCGCCCGACGATATGAAGGCGTTGCCCCTGCTGCGAATCGACTGCTCCGGCGGCGCGTTCCCCGAGTGTCCCGACGCGTTGACCGCGATGCAGGCCGCGGTGTGCGCCAGACGCCTTGCGCCATTTCACGACACCGGGGGCGTCGACGACGCGACCGCGACTCCGGGGACGTGGGCGCAGTTGACGGGGATAAGAACCGAACGGGTCTCGCCGGAACCGTTGTGGCAGCCTCGCACGGCTGAGCGACGGCTACGGGTCCCGATCGGTGTCGACGACCGGGGCGACCCAGTCGAGTTGGACATCAAGGAGGCCGCACAGGGGGGCACGGGGCCGCATGGGCTTTGCGTGGGAGCGACGGGTTCTGGCAAGTCGGAGTTCCTGCGCACGCTGACGTTGGGACTGGTCGCCACCCATCCACCCGAGGTGCTGAACCTGGTGCTCGTCGACTTCAAGGGTGGTGCGACATTCCTTGGTTTCGAGCGGCTTCGGCACGTGGCTGCGGTGATCACGAACCTGGCTGACGAGGCTCATCTGGTGCTGCGCATGCGTGACGCGCTCGCCGGTGAACTGACCCGCAGACAGGAACTCCTTCGGGCGGCCGGAAACTTCGCCAACGCAACCGCGTACGAGACCGCTCGAACCCGCGGAGCCACGCTCGCGCCGTTACCGACACTGTTCATCGTCGTCGACGAGTTCTCCGAACTGTTGAGCCAACATCCCGACTTCATCGAATTGTTCGTCGCCATCGGCCGCGTGGGCCGATCGCTTGGCATGCACCTGCTTCTGGCCAGTCAACGACTGGAGGAGGGCAGGATTCGGGGACTCGACACACACCTGTCCTACCGGATCTGCCTCAAGACGTTCTCCGCAGCAGAGTCTCGCGCAGTGCTCGGCACCACCGAGGCCTTCGACCTACCCAACACACCGGGAGTCGCGTATCTGAAAAGTGCGTCGGGTGACCTCGTCCGGTTCCGCACCGCATTCGTGTCCGGCCCGGCGGTAATGGGCCATCGGTCGGACCCGTCGCGGTCCTCGTTCGGCGCTCCGGCGGTGTTCACGGCCGCGCCGGTCGGGTGCGTCCGTGCCGAACGCCCACCGGTAGAGGCCGGCCCGCGCAGCGTGCTCGACGCGATGCTCGGGGGCCTGGCCGAGGTGGGGACGGGTGCGCATCAGGTGTGGCTGCCGCCGCTGACAGCCTCGCCGACCCTCGGCGACTTGATCGCGGACGCTTCCCCGCCGTCCGGCTTGGTGCTCCCGATCGGATTGGTGGACAACCCGTTTCACCAGCGGCGCGATGTCTTGCTCGCCGACCTGCGTGGGGCGGGAGGTCACGTCGCCGTGGTTGGTGGGCCGCGCAGCGGCAAGTCGACGACGCTACGAACCTTGATCCTCGCGCTCGCCGCCACCCATGATCCGGCCGCGGTGCAGGTCTACGGTCTCGACTTCGGAGGGGGCGCGCTGTCGGCGGTGCGGTCCTTGCCGCATGTGGGCGCCGTGGCAGGCAGGTTCGATCGTGAACTCGTCGGACGGATCGTCGCGCACCTCCAGGCGGTCGTGCGCGGCCGGGAGGACCGACTCCGACGCCATGGGGTGGACGGCCGCCAGCACGGCGAGCTGCTTCTGGTGATCGACGGATGGGCGGGGGTTCGGCAAGAGTTCGACGGGCTGGAGGAGGCCGTCACTGCCCTTGCTGCGCAGGGGCTTTCCGTCGGCGTGCACGTCGTGATCGCGGCGGCTCGCTGGGCTGAGCTTCGGCCCGCGCTCAAGGATCAGCTGGGCACCCGGATCGAATTGCGACTCGGTGACCCCGCGGATTCGGAGCTGGACAGGAAGCGCGCGAGGCTCCTCGCCGACCGGCCCGCCGGGCACGGCATCACTCGCGACGGGCTGGAGCTGGTGGTCGCATTGCCCCGGCTGGATTCGGTGGCTACGGCCAACGGTCTCGACGACGCGATGCATGCCGCGGCGGACGCGCTGCGGATGCGCCACCCCGGCCTGATGGCGCCCGAAGTAGTGCCCATGCCGACGCGCGTCGTGGGCGAGGCGATCGTCGCGCAGTCCCCGGCGCGCGTCGTGCTCGGGCTCGGCGAAGCTGGGCTTCGACCGATGACCGTCGACTTCACCGAACAACCCCATGCCCTGATCGTTGGCGAGCCGCAGTGCGGCAAGACGACTACCTTGCGCACCTTGTGCCGGGAACTGGTGCGCACCAACGATCCTGGCGCTGCGCAACTCGTCATCGTCGACGTTCGTCGCACACTGCTCGGCGTGGTCGAGACCGACCATCTGCGTGGCTACGCCATGTCGAGTGCGGCGGCCGAAGCGCAGCTCACCGACCTTGCCGCTCAGTTGCGCGCCCGGCTACCGCACGACGGCGTTACCCAACGGCAGCTGCGCGAGCGGTCGTGGTGGTCGGGTCCTGACCACTACGTGATCGTCGACGACTACGAGTTGGTGTCGGCGGACAATCCACTCCGTCCGCTTCTCGAACTCATACCGCACGCAAGGGATCTGGGGCTACACGTCATCGTCGCTCGCCGATCGGGGGGCGCCGCTCGCGCAATGTTCGACCCCGTACTGACTGGGTTGCGCGAGCTCGGCTGCCTCGGGCTGATGATGAGTGCGAGCCCCGACGAGGGTGTGTTGCTCGGCGCGGTGCGTCCGTCGCCGCTGCCCCAGGGCAGGGCGACGGTGGTTCGGCGCGGGCATCCGGATCAGCTCGTCCAGGTCGCTTGGACCGACCCTCCATGACCGAGTCGGTAGTGGTGGTCGGCCCGGCTGCCGTATCCGGTCCCGGGGTCGTCGAGGCCACCCTGGTTTCGGTCGCGTTCGAGGCGATCGACGACCGGCTGGCCGTCCACGCCGACCGCGTCGTCGCGGTTCGCCAGTTGTGGTCGGAACTCGTGAACGCGGCGCTCGCAGGCGAGCGGCGGTCCGCCGTGTTGGTCGTGCCGTCCTGGTGGCCCCGGTCGCGCGTCGAGTTGGTGGAGGACGCGATGCTCGAGTCGTGCGCGCACGTGAGCGTGCTGCGGCGTGGGCGGTACTCGGAAGCGTCGGACGTCGTCGAGTTGGGGCCGGACTGTGTCGTCGTCCATGCCGCCACCGGCGAGCGGTTCGTGTTGCCAAGCGCCGGTCGCCCGGAGCCGGTCGCAGACACCGTGTTGGCGACCCTGCCCGCAGGCACGTCGGTCGTGATCGACGTCCCGGCCGGGGTGCCCGAAGCGACGGCGTTGGCAATGGAACTCACACGCAGGCTGCGCAAGCGGGGCGTCGCAGTGACTTCTTTGGATGACGACGGAGTGCGGCGCGAGGTGTTGGCCAGTCGTCGAAACCTACTGGGCGCGCCTGTTTCAGCCGCTGCACCTAGACCCGCCCGCGCCCGAAAGCCCCGCGTTGCGATGCTCGTCGGCGCAGTGGCGGTGATCGCTGCGCTGGCCGGAGCGGCCTTGAATCCGGGTGGTGACCCGCTCGAGCGTGATGACGTGACGTGGGTGGTCGAGGGGCGAGTCGCCGCCGAGCTGCCTGCCGGCTGGCCGGTGGAACGGGTGAATTCGGGCCCGGGTTCGGCTCGGGTGCAGGTGCTTTCGCCCAATGATCCGCACGTCGCCATCCACCTCACCCAGGCTCGGGTGCGCGTAGAGGAGACGTTGCAGCAGACGGCCGCGACGTTGAAGAGCGCGCTCGACGAGCAGCCTCGCGGACTCTTTGCGGACTTCGACCCCGACGACCGCAGCGCAGGTCGGGCCGCCGTCACGTACCGGGAACTGCGGGCCGCGATCGGAGTCGACTGGGTGGTGACGCTCGACCGTGGTGTTCGAATCGCCATCGGTTGCCAACACGCGGTCGACCGACCCGACCCTGGCCCGGCTTGCGAGCGGGCGGTTCGCACTGCACATGTGGTGCCCTGAAATTGGTTCGTGGACAAGGGAACCGAATGGTGCTCGACCGCGTCCTATCTATACATCCCAACACAGACACTCCGGAAGGAACGCGATGACGACACCGGCAAGCGGTGCACTCAACACCGACTTCGCGCTGATGACCGCCGTCGCAGGCGGAATCGATGCCCGCAACGACGAGGTGCGCGCCATGCTGCGCGCGTTCATCGGCCAGATGACGAGCGTGCCCGCTTCGGTGTGGGGCGGCGTTGCCGCCGCGCGATTCCGGGAGGTCGTCGACCGCTGGGACGCCGAGTCGATGAGGTTGTACGCGTCGCTGCAGCGGATCGCGGAGACCCTCAGGCTCAACGAGCGCACGCTGCGCGAGGTGGCAGACGCTCACTCGCACACCATCACCGCCACTTCCCATTCGCTGTAAACCACTGTCCACCAATCCGAATGGAGTTCTCATGGATCCGGTTCTGTCATACGACTTCGGTGCGATCGAACACACCGTCCGTCAGGAGATTCACGCCACGTCGGCCCGGTTCAACGCTGCGTTGGATGACCTGCGGGCGCAGATAGCACCATTGCAGGCCACGTGGACGCGGGAGGCCGCCGAGGCCTACCGCATCGAGCAGACGCGGTGGGACCAGTCCGCGGCGGCGCTGAACGACATCCTCTTCAGGCTGGGCAATGCCGTCCGCGACGGTGCGGAGGACGTCGCTGACACCGATCGGCGCGCGGCCGGGGCGTGGGGCTGACAACCGTCCCCATGGAGACCCTGTGCGGTCCCGCTCGGAAGGGAGAGCCAGCGGGACCGCACAGTTTCCTCAGTCGCCCTGCGGGACGGACAAGCGCAGATATCTGGCCAAGTCGCGCTCGGCGAAGCAGCAGAACACCACCCGCTGAATCGAGGGGAGGCCTGGCAGCGCCGCCTCGACCGCGGCCAGCGCGACCTCGGCGGCCTGATCGGCCGGATACCCGTAGGCCCCGGTGCTGATCGACGGGAAGGCAATCGACGCGACGTCGTGCTCGGCGGCGACCTCCAGCGACCGCCGATACGCGGAGGCAAGCAGTTCCCGTTCGCCGTTGGTGCCGCCCGACCACACCGGTCCGACGGCGTGGATGACGTAGCGCGCGGGCAGCCGATAGCCGCGGGTGAGCTTCGCGTCGCCGGTCTCGCAGCCGCCGAGCGTGCGGCACTCCGCCAACAGGTCGGGCCCTGCGGCGGCGTGAATGGCGCCGTCAACTCCGCCCCCGCCGAGCAATGAGCGGTTCGCAGCGTTGACGATGGCGTCGACCTGCAGGGTGGTGATGTCGGCTCGGATGGCCTCAAGTTGGGCAGCCACACTTCACCGTAACGCGGCCGGCGCACCTCTAACGCGGGCGATACCCTCTGCGCCCCGCGCGTCCGCGTTTTGACCTGCGCTGACGCTCACCGGTAAGCTGCCTCGTTGGCGTGCGGTACGTCTACACACGGGTGCTTGGGTCTACGTCGGTCGCCGAGCTCATCCCACCGCATGCGCCTGACCGGCAGCCCGGTTCACGCCGGGAACACACCGAGAAGAGAAGTAGAGGTAACGCTGTGCCTACGTACACGCCGAAGGCGGGTGACACCACGCGGACGTGGTACGTCATCGACGCCACCGACGTGGTGCTCGGCCGGCTCGCCGTTGAAGCAGCCAAGTTGCTGCGCGGCAAGCACAAGCCGACATTCACGCCCAATGTCGACGGCGGCGATTTCGTCATCGTCATCAACGCCGAAAAGGTCGCCATCAGCGGCGACAAGCTCACCAAGAAGTTCCTCTACCGCCACTCGGGTTTCCCCGGTGGGCTGCGGGCGCGCGCGCTCGGCAATGAGTTGGCAAAGCACGCGGACAAGGTCGTCGAGAACGCGATCGTCGGCATGCTCCCGCACAACAAGCTGAGCCGCCAGGTGCAGAAGAAGCTGAAGGTCTACGTCGGCCCCGATCACCCTCATATCGCTCAGCAGCCGGTTCCGTTCGAGATCAAGCAGGTAGCACAGTGACGACAGAGAATGGGACCGATCCCATCGAAGAGACCGAGGTCGTCGAGGTCGTTGAGACCGACGCCGCCGAGACCGAGACCCCAGAGACCCCAGAGGCCCCAGAGGTCGTCGAGGTCGAGACCGAAGCGGTCGCCGAGGCGCCGCCCGCCCGCGAGCCCATCGTCATCGACCGCCCGATCCAGACCGTCGGCCGCCGCAAGGAGGCCGTGGTGCGTGTGCGTCTGATGCCCGGCACCGGCAAGTTCGAACTGGACGGCCGCTCGCTGGAGGCCTACTTCCCGAACAAGGTGCACCAGCAGCTGATCAAGGCTCCGCTGGTGACAGTGGACCGCCTCGACACGGTCGACATCTTCGCCCACCTCGATGGCGGCGGCCCCTCGGGCCAGGCTGGCGCGCTGCGCCTGGCCATCGCCCGCGCGCTGATCATCGTGCAGCCCGAGGATCGTCCGGCGCTCAAGAAGGCCGGCTTCCTCACGCGTGACCCGCGTGCCATCGAGCGCAAGAAGTACGGCCTCAAGAAGGCCCGCAAGGCGCCTCAGTACTCGAAGCGCTGATCTACACAGCACTGTTTTGCCTCGAGCGGGCGCGTATGTGTTCTAGGTCGCGCACGCTCGCGGTTTATCTAGGAGGGGCATGGGTCGGCTGTTCGGCACTGACGGAGTGCGCGGCGTCGCCAATCGCGAGTTGACCGCTGAGCTGGCGCTGGCGTTGGGCTCGGCCGCCGCGCGACTCGGCACGTCGTACCGAAGTCGCCGGGTGGCGGTCGTCGGCCGCGATCCGCGGGCCAGCGGCGAAATGCTCGAAGCCGCGGTCATCGCGGGCCTGACCAGTGAGGGCGTCGATGCGTTGCGAGTCGGCGTGCTGCCGACCCCTGCGGTCGCTCACCTCACCGGCGCCTATGACGCCGAGTTCGGTGTGATGATCTCCGCGTCGCACAATCCCATGCCCGACAACGGCATCAAGATCTTCGGCCCTGGCGGCCACAAGCTGGACGACGCGACCGAGGACCGCATCGAGGACCTCGTCGGAGGCGGACCCGGCGTCCGACCGGTCGGCGCGGACATCGGCCGGATTGTCGACGCGCAGGACGCGCTCGACCGCTATCTGCGGCACGTCGCCTCGGCCGTCACCACGCCTGCGCGCGGGCTGACCGTCGTCGTCGACTGCGCGCACGGCGCCGCGTCCACCGCCGCGCCGCAGGCCTACCGCGCCGCGGACGCAAACGTCATCCCCATCAACGCCGAGCCCAACGGACTCAACATCAACGACGGGTGCGGGTCCACCCACCTCGACGTGCTGCAGAAGGCCGTCATCGCGCACGGCGCGGACCTCGGTCTTGCCCACGACGGCGACGCCGACCGTTGCCTGGCCGTCGACGCGAGCGGTCAGATCATCGACGGCGACGCGATCATGGTGGTTCTTGCGTTGGCCATGCGCGACGCCGGTGAACTCGCATCGAACACCCTGGTCGCGACGGTGATGAGCAACCTGGGCCTGCACCTGGCGATGCGCTCGGCGGGCATCGACTTGCGCATCACGAGCGTCGGCGACCGCTACGTGCTCGAGGAACTGCGGGCGGGCGAGTACTCCCTGGGCGGCGAGCAGTCCGGCCACATCGTGATGCCGGCGTTCGGCACGACCGGCGATGGCATCGTCACCGGATTGCGGCTGATGTCGCGGATGGCGCAGACGGGGAAGTCACTGGCCGCGCTGGCCGAACCGATGCAGACGCTGCCGCAGGTGCTGATCAACGTGGCGGTGACCGACAAGGCCACCGTCGCCGATGCGCCCGACGTCCGCACCGCGGTCGCCGAGGCCGAGGCCGAACTCGGGGATTCCGGTCGAATCCTGCTGCGACCCTCTGGAACCGAACAGGTGGTCCGCGTCATGGTGGAGGCCGCCGACGAGGACACCGCGCGGATCGTGGCGGCGCGGGTTGCCGAATCCGTCAGCGCGCAGGACTGATCCGACGGAACCAGCCGGGCGGCTGGCGCGTCCTACTTCCATGGGACAACGTGACGCCGCGAGCGTCGACATCGGTGCGGTGCTGGCTGCTGCAGGCCGCTGCGACGACGTGGCTGACCTCGTGGACGATGCGGCGCGAACACATCTGACGCAGTTGAACTTCGGCGGTGCCGTGGCTGGCCGCGCTTACGTAGCCCGCGGAGCGGCCGTGCGCGACGCCGCGGAGCAGCTTGGCGACGACATGCGCACCTGGGCCAGGGCATGTGTCGAGATCGCCTCCTGCCTAAGGGCATCCGCCGACGGCTACGTGACGGCCGAGGCGCGCGGCGCGGCACGGTTGGGGTGACGGTGTCGGCCGAGTACGACATCGACGCCAGACTCGCCGATGGGCGGTCCGCCGTCGACGACTTCGCCGAGTACGTGCAGGCGTGCCAGCTGCTCGGGCATCTGCACCCCGAGCTCGCCGGGCCGGCCGAGCGGTACGCCACTGAAGAAGGGCTGAACCTCAGCGCGCTGGACGCGGATGCCGCCGCGCTGGCGGCGATGGCCGCCGCGGCCGACGAGGCGGTTCGGCAACAGGCCGACGTGATGACCGCGCTGTCTGGGTCTTGGGCCGGCCCAGGGGCTACAGCGGCACTGGACTTCCTGCGGCGCCACCACCAGGCGGCGACGACCGTCGCGGCCGCGGTGCACGAGGCGGCCGGAGCGTTCGGCGCGTTACGGGACGAGCTGTGGAGGGCCGTCGACGGCAAGGTCGGCACGACGCTGACCATCGACGAGCGGGCCGCAGGTCAACGTGCCACGTGGTTGGCCGCCGCGCGCACTGCGACCACTGGCTCGGGTGACCGTTCAGTCGCCAGCGAGCTCATCGACCAGCAGGTTGAGCCGTTCGTGGCCAACGACATTCGGGCGGACTGGCTCGAAGCGATGCGTGCGGGATCGGCGTCGGTCACGGCGGCCTACGACACAGCAATCGCCCGGCTGCGCGCGCGTCCACATATGGTTTTCGAGGTACCTGGCGCATTGGGACCGGAGTGGATCGCGCCGGTCGATCACGGCGCCCCCGCACGCGATCCGCTACCGTCACCCGTCGGCGCATCGGTAGGAGTCGCACCCGCGGCGCTTGCGATGCCCGCGGCGCCGCCGCCATCGGCGCTTGCGCCGGCGCCATTGATGTCCGAGTCGCCGGTGGGCCAACTTAGTCCGACTCCGTCGGCCGCAGCGCCGCTCGGCGACCTCGGCGGCGGCGCGCCCGGCCTCGGCGGCATGGGGCTGTCCGGATTCGGTCAGCAGTTGTCCGATCTCATCGGCGGCCTCGTCGGAGCTTCCGCCGAGGCAACGCCCGAACTACCCGAACTCGATCAGCAAGACCTGGACCAGGCTGACGAGGTGGACGACAAGCGCGACGAGGCGCCCGGCGACGACGAGGCCGCCAAGGATCCCGACGCCGAGGATGCCAAGGAAGGCGAGGAAGCCGAACCCGTGGACGCGACAATCGAATCCGAGACCGAACCGCAGGAAGAGCCCGATGCTCCGATCGAACCGCCGCCGCCGCCGCCTGCCCCAACTGAGGTCCCAACGGCACCTGTTCCGCCGATCCCGCCCGCAGACCCCGAAGCCCTGCCAGAGCCGAAGACCCCGTGCGAAATCGCCGCCGACGAGCTACCTCAGGTGGGGGAGTGATTCAGATGGTCTGGTCACGGCAGGCCAAGGCGGCCGCGACGAAATCGTCGCGAGTGGGGTTCGACTTCGCGGCATCCCAGATCAGGGTAACCCGGCTTGGGCCGACGTCCTCGAGCGGAATGACCCGGACGTCGGGTCTGCGGTAGAACGCGCTCGTCGAGCGCGGCAGAATAACGAAACCCTTGGCCCCCGCGACCAGTTCGAGTTTCTCCTCAACCGTGCGGGCAGTATTCCGCGCGCTGGCCCGGCGCTGCTCCGGGCTGGCGATCGCGTACCACTCGGGTACCGTCGCCGGATCCTGCAACATCCGCCGCGAGGCGAGCTCGGCGAGCCGCACCGACGACCGTTCCGCGAGCGGATCGCTGCGGTGCAGTGCGACGTCACGCGGTTCGTCGAGCAGCGCCGCGGTTCCCAGCCGGTGATGGTCGATCGGTTCCCTGGCGTAGACCACGTCGGCCTCGCCGCGGTGCACGATCGCGACCTGGTCGGCCCACCCGACGTGGATGATCGCTGCCCGGCGCGAGGGGTCTTCGGCTTCGAAGGCCTTGGCCGCCGCGGTCGCAAGAAGCCCTGGCATGACGCCCACCCTGACGGTCGTGATCGGCGCGGCGAGCCGAAGTAGCCGCTGCTGCATGGCCGTTGACTCGTTCAGCAGGAACGTCGCGTCTTCGAGAAGTTGAGTTCCCGCTTGGGTCAACTCAGTCCCGCGTGAGTCGCGGGTGAAGAGTCGCACGCCCAGCTCGTCCTCGAACGACCGGATCTGACGAGACAACACCGGCTGCGCGATGTGCAAGCGTTGGGCAGCGCGGCCGAAGTTGAGCTCCTCGGCGACCGCGACGAAGTACCTCAGCTTGCGAAGATCCAGATCGGGCCCGCCCATACCTTCAGGGTATCGCGAGTCGACGAAAAGGGTCTTGGACGGACGCCTGCGTACGGCGGACCGTGGAGTCATGAGCCTGAAGACGACCCGCGTCCTGATCATCGGCGGCACCTCCGGAATTGGACTCGGCGTCGCGACGGCAGTGGCCGGACGCGGAGCCAGCCCGATCGTCGTGTCGCGCCACCAAACCAGCGTCGACCGCGCGCTCGCGCAACTGCCCGACCACGCCCGCGGCGCCACCGTCGACCTCACCGATGTGGCGGCGCTGGCTCAGCTGGCGCTCGACCTCGGCGAACTCGACCACCTCGTCTTCACCGCGGGAGAGTCGCTCGAGTTGGCCCCGCTGGCCGACCTGACGCCGGAACTGATCACCGGATTCTTCGCCACCCGTTTCGTCGGCGCGCTGAGTGCTGTGCGGGCGTTCGCCCCACGTCTGCGGGCAGGTGGCTCGATCACGCTCACCAGCGGCAGCGCCGCCGAGCAGCCGGAGTTCGGCGCCCTGCCGGTCAGCATCTGCGGCGCGATGAACGCATTGACCACCGCGCTCGCCGTCGAGCTCGCGCCGATCCGGGTCAATGCGGTCGCGCCTGGCATCGTGCGGACACCACTGTGGGACGCACTGCCCGCTGCCGACCGCAAGACGATGTACGGCGAAGCCGCGCAACGGCTTCCGGTCGGCCGCATCGGCGAGGTCGATGACGTCGCACTGGCCTACGTGTACTGCATGGAGCAGACCTACGGCACCGGGATCGTGCTGAAGGTCGACGGTGGCAGCGTGATGGTCTAGCGGCTGCGCGATCCGCGCGATGGCGCAGACGTCGTCGTGTACGAACGCGGTTCTCCGCCTCGCGAGCGATTGCCGCGTGATCCGTTGCCCGAGCGGGGATTCGCTGTCCCTTGGTGATTGCGTCCCGATCCCCCGCGGCGACGGGCGCCACCACCCTGGCCGCTGCCCTGTCGCGCAGGCGCTTGCGATGCCGGGGTTTCGAGGATGACTGGACCGCTGAAGTCGCGCTCGCCCGGGGCGATCTCCTGCAGCACCGGGTGCGAAGCACCGCTGAAGCGGGTGATCGTCGGCTTGACGCCGGCCTTGCGAGTCAGGGTCCGAACGTCGGACACCTGAGAGTCGATCATCAGCGTCACGACGGTGCCCTCGGCCCCGGCACGCGCCGTGCGACCCGAACGGTGAAGGTAGGCCTTGTGTTCCACGGGCGGATCGGCGTGCACCACCAGGCTGACGTCGTCGACGTGGATGCCGCGGGCCGCGATGTCGGTGGCGACGAGCACGCCCGCCGAGCCGTCCGAGAACGCCGCGAGGTTGCGGGTGCGCGCATTCTGAGACAGGTTGCCGTGCAACTCGACCGCAGCTACGCCGCGTGAGTTCAGCTTGCGGGCAATGCCTTTCGCACCGTGCTTGGTGCGTGCGAAGACGATGGTGCGGCCGGGGGAGGCGGCGAGGTCGGTCAGCACCTCGATGCGCGCCGCGTTGTCGACGTGGAGCACGTGGTGCACCATCTCCGACACCGGCGACTGCTCGGAATCGACGCTGTGCTCGATCGGGTTGTGCAGGTAGCGCTTGATCAGCACGTCGACGCCGCCGTCGAGGGTGGCCGAGAACAGCATCCGCTGGCCGTCCTTCGGGGTCTTGTCCATCAGTCGCTTGACCGGCGGCAAGAAGCCGAGGTCAGCCATGTGATCGGCCTCGTCGAGCACGGTGATCTCGACCGCGGACAGGTCGGCGTGGCGGGACTGCACGTGATCTTCTAGCCGGCCGGGGCAGGCGATGACGATGTCAACGCCCTCACGCAGCTTGCTGATCTGCGGCCCGGGGCTGACGCCGCCGAAGATGGTGACGGACCGCAGGTCCATGGCCTTGGCCAAGGGGGCCAGCGCCGCGTCGATCTGGGCGACGAGTTCGCGGGTGGGAGCCAGGATGAGCGCCCTTGGCTTTCCGGGCCGACGGGGCGTCGTGCTCTTGGCCAGTCGGGACACGACGGGCAGCAGGAAGGCGTAGGTCTTGCCGGAGCCAGTGCGGCCACGGCCGAGCACGTCGCGACCTGCCAGTGAATCCGGCAGGGTCGCAGCTTGAATGGGGAAGGCTTGCTCAATGCCGTTGGCAGAGAGGGCGTCGACGACGGCCTTGGGCAGGCCGAGTTCGGCAAAGGTAGACATGGGGAAAGCAAACTCCGAAATGTAAAGTGGTCGTCCTGCCCGGCGCGGGTGATCCCGCGGCGCTCGGTTGACGATCGATCAGAGGTCGATGATTCGCCTCCGGCGAAGCGGCAAAAGGCAGAACAGACGATGCCGCTGACACCACTCTATCCGACGATCGGCGAATGTCCGCACATTGAGGCGTGCATCACGCCGTCAGCGCCACCAATTCCTCGACGTAGTGCCGCTGTTCGGCAGTTTCGCCCGCCATCGGGTGCACCAGCAGCGTGGTGACCCCAGCCTCGGCATATGCCGCAAGCCGCTCCTTGACGAACCCGCGCGGGCCGATCAGATTCGTATATCGGACGAGCTCGTCGGGCACTGCCGCGATGGCTTCGGTCTTCTTGCCCGCCAGATAGAGGTCCTGGATCTGGTCCGCGACCTCGCCGAACCCGTAGCGGGTGGCCAGGTTGTGGTAGAAGTTCTTGCCCCGCGCCCCCATGCCACCGATGTACAGCGCCAGTTGGGGTTTCGCCCACGCGAGCCGGTCGTCGACGTCGTCGCCGATGGCCAGGCTGGCCGAGACCATCACGTCGAGCGGACCGAGTTCTGGGGCCCGCTTGGCGAAGCCCGACCGGAGGGCGTCCCCCCAGACCGAGTCGGCCTTCTCCGGGTAGAAGAACACCGGCTGCCAACCTTCGGCGATTTCGGCGGTCAGTTCGACGTTCTTGGGTCCGAGAGCCGCGATGGTGATCGGGATTTGTTTGCGCACTGGATGATTGATGAGATGCAACGGTTTACCCAGTCCGGTGCCGCGGTCTGCGGGCAACGGAATCTGGTAGTGCTTGCCGTCGTGCTGGACGTTCTCGCGGCGCCACACCTGACGGCAGATTTCGACGACCTCGCGGGTGCGGCCCATCGGCGCGTCGAAGGGCACGCCGTGGAAGCCCTCCATGACCTGAGGGCCCGAAGTGCCGATGCCCAGCCGGAAGCGGCCGCCGGAGACGTAGTCGAGTCCGGCGGCCGTCATGGCGAGCAGTGTCGGCGTGCGCACATAGATGGGCACCACGCCGGAACCGAGCTCGATGGTGGAGGTCTTGGCGGCCAGGTAGCCCAGTTGGCTGATCGCGTCGAACGAGTAGGCCTCTGCGACCAGTGCGATGTCGACACCGATCTTCTCGAATTCGACGACTTGGTCGGCGGCCTCGCGGAAGTCGCCCGCGTAGCTGAGAAAGATCCCGGTGCGCATAGAGGTCACACGTGAGTTATACACCCAACCGGTTGGTTGGCATAATGTGGCTAACGCTTCAGCAGCGCGACGATCTTGTCCTCCGGGGTCACGGGCAGTGCCTCGGGATCCGGGGCGACGGTGTTGGGCAACAACGTCTCGGGGTCGCTGAACTCCTTGTAGGCGTTGTCGCCGGTCAGAGTGTGCAGCAGGTAGCCCGTCAACAGCGCGCGGACGGATTTCTGGGTGCGACGGTCGGCGCCAGGTAGTCCGACCACACGCGTGAGCCGGAAGCCCTCGACCATCCCGCCGCGCTCGGCCTTGGCCACCGTGCGTACCGTTGCGCCCCGCCACACCGCCGCCAGCGCCGTCGCGTTCGACGTGATGCTGGAAGCGTCACCCGGCGCGACGACGATCAGCCCGGGTACGCGAAGTCCGCGTGCGGGCTCTTCGGCCGGCGGATGTGTGACGGACGGGAAGAGCGCAACGGCGGTCTTCAGCCTGTCGGGCATGCCCGCCGCGGCGAACACGGCCGCCGACCCGCCGAAACCGTGCCCGACGACGCCCAGCTTGGTGGGGTGCACACTGATCTTCCCGGTGCCAAGGCGCACGCCTGCGACGATGTCGAGGGCGGTGCCGAGGTCGAACGCCAGGTTGAGCACGGACGGCGCGATCCCGGTCTCGGAGTTCGGCGCCGCGGCGACGATGCCCCAGGACGCAAGGTGTTCCAGGGTTCCGTGATAGCGCTCCGCGCCCGCCAGCCAATCGTGACCGAATGCCACCCCGGCCAGGTTCATCCCGGATTCGGGCGTGTAGACGACACCCGGCAGTCCGGCAAAGGCCAGGTCGCCGCGCAGCACTCGGTGCGGGCCTCGTCGGGTCAATGCAGCGAAGAGCTTCTTCGTCCTGGCCACCCGTTGAACTTATCCCACTCCGCCGTCCACGACGCCCGCGCTACGTTCCGTTGATGAAGTTGAGCCTGCCCGCGATGCTCGTGCTCTTCGTGCTCGGCGCCGTCGCGGCCCTCGTCGGTGATCACGGCCACGTCGCGACCGGCACCACGGAGTATCTGACTCACTCAGTGCCCTACATCTGGAGCAGCCCCATCTGGTTCCCCGCCATGGTCGGCGTCGCGACGGTGTCGCTGGCCGAGCTACGGCTCCACCTGCCCCACCCGAGGACCGACAGGGCGTGCGGTCACCGCCTGCCAAGACCACACCCGCCCTTCGGGGCGGGTGCGGTCATCGACGCAGGAACCAGCAGGAACCCGCGAGGAATTACTGCTCCAACCTCACCGTGCACCCGCGGCATGACCAGGTTGGAATCCCCCGGCTTCAGCCGTAGGGAGGACGTCAATCGTGCGACCAGCTGTTCGGTGTTCGGGGTCGGACCGTGGCTGGTGCCGCTGTACTTCGCCTTCGGAGTGGTCGCGGCCCTGCTGGGGGAGCTTGCTGGAAGTGCACGGCGGGGAGGAGCCTAGCGACCGGGGAATGATCACGGCGGGCAGGAGCGTAGCGACCGGGGAATGATCACGGCGAGGTCTCGAGGCGGTGCCTGCATTACCCTGATTACCCGTGTGTGGAATCGTCGGCTACGTCGGGCAGCGGCCTGCCTGCGGCATCGTGGTCGACGCGCTGCGCCGGATGGAGTACCGCGGTTACGATTCGTCGGGCATCGCACTGCTCGACGGCAACGGCGGACTGACGGTCCGACGGCGCGCGGGACGCCTGGCCAACCTCGAATCGGCGCTCGACGAGGTCGGCGTCGGCGAGCTGGTAGGCAACGCGGGCATGGGGCACACCCGCTGGGCCACGCACGGCAGGCCCACGGACCGCAACGCCCACCCGCACCGCGACGCCTCGGGCAAGATCGCCGTCGTCCACAACGGCATCATCGAGAACTTCGCCGCGCTCCGCGCCGAACTCGAGACCACCGGGGTTGAGTTCGCCAGCGATACCGACACCGAGGTCGCCGTGCACCTGGTGTCCTGGCAGTACCACCACGGACCCACCGCAGGCGACTTCGTCGGCTCCGTGATGACGGTGCTGCCGCGGCTGGAGGGCCACTTCACGTTGGTGTTCGCCAACGCCGACGATCCGGGCACCATCGTGGCGGCCCGCCGCTCCACGCCGCTGGTCATCGGAGTCGGGGACGGTGAGATGTTCCTCGGATCCGACGTCGCGGCCTTCATCGAACACACCCGGGAGGCCGTCGAGCTGGGTCAGGACCAGGCCGTCGTGATCACTGCCGACGGTTACCAGGTCACCGACTTCCACGGCAATCCCGACGTCGAGTACCGCCAGTTCCACATCGACTGGGACCTGTCCGCCGCCGAAAAGGGCGGCTACGAGTACTTCATGCTCAAGGAGATCGCCGAGCAGCCCTCCGCCGTCGCCGACACCCTGCTCGGACACTTCGTGGACGGGCGCATCGTGCTCGACGAGCAGCGCTTGAGCGACCAGGAACTGCGCGAGATCGACAAGGTCTTCATCGTCGCCTGCGGAACCGCGTATCACTCCGGGATGCTGGCCAAGTACGCCATCGAGCACTGGACCCGGCTGCCCGTCGAAGTGGAGCTCGCCAGCGAGTTCCGCTACCGCGACCCCGTGCTGGACCGCAGCACGCTCGTGATCGCCATCTCGCAGTCCGGCGAGACCGCCGACACCCTGGAGGCCGTCAGACACGCCAAGGAGCAGAAGGCCAAGGTGCTGGCGATCTGCAATACCAACGGTTCGCAGATTCCTCGGGAATGCGACGCGGTGCTCTACACCAGGGCGGGGCCGGAGATCGGCGTCGCGTCCACCAAGACGTTCCTGGCCCAGGTCACCGCTAACTACCTCGTCGGACTGGCCTTGGCGCAGGCCCGTGGCACCAAGTACCCCGACGAGGTGCAGCGGGAGTACGAGGAGCTCGAAGGTATGCCCGACCTCGTCGCCAGGGTGCTGGCTTGCATGGAGCCCGTCACCGAGTTGGCCCATCGCTTCGCCGCGTCGCCGACGATTCTGTTCCTCGGTCGCCACGTCGGCTACCCCGTCGCCCTGGAGGGGGCGCTCAAGCTCAAGGAACTGGCCTACATGCACGCCGAGGGCTTCGCCGCGGGTGAGCTCAAGCACGGCCCCATCGCACTGATCGAGGACGGCCTGCCCGTCATCGTCGTGATGCCGTCGCCCAAGAACGCGGCGATGCTGCACTCCAAGCTGTTGAGCAACATCCGCGAGATTCAGGCCCGCGGCGCGATCACCATCGTCATCGCCGAGGAAGGCGACGACACCGTTCGGCCCTACGCCGATCACCTAATCGAAATCCCTGCGGTGTCAACACTTTTCCAGCCCTTGCTGTCGACCATTCCGCTGCAGGTGTTCGCCGCCGGGGTCGCGCAGGCCCGCGGCTACGACGTCGACAAGCCCCGCAACCTGGCCAAGTCCGTCACCGTCGAATAGCGCGGCTACGCCGGAAGGCAGACCAACCGCGAGGTGAAGCGTTTGCCGCTTTCGAGGGTAATACCGTTGTTCGTCGCGCCGGTCGCAACGCCATCGGGGCCCACTCGGCCGCTGTACAGCTGGTACTGACCGTTGTCATAATCGACGGAGACGTTGTAGCGGCGGTTGTCCTCCGTGATTCCGCCTCGCACGGATCCGGTCTTGGATTCGCCGCGGTTGTTGCTGGCAGTAGCGTCGCCGGTCGCGAGTCTGCCGTTCGAGAAGAAGGTCACACTCCAGCCGGTGTCGGGTTCAAAGATGGTTGATTCTCCGTCGAACCCCCATATCCCCGCGCACTGCGGCGCGAGGGGAAGCGGTGGGAACGCGTGTGCCACCGCCGGGGCGGCCAGCAGGCCGATCGTCCCCAGGATCGTCACCGACGCGCGGATCAGCGTGCTCGTCATCGTCGAGTCCCTCCAGTTGCTCGACGTCAAAGCTAACCGGGGAAGCCGGTCCGACAAATCGGGTGTTTCCCTACATTTTTTCCCGACGGACGCTGAAGCCCGCCCAAGACGTTCGGTTAGCCGGCTGGCGTGAAGACTGGCGCGAAGACCGTTTCGTCCTCGAGGTCGTGGCGCTCGAACGCGACCTGGACCGGCATGCCAACGTGAACCGAGTCCGGCTCGCAGTCAACGATGTTGGCGGCGATCCGGAGGTCGTGTTGCTCCTCCAGCTGGACGATCGCGATGACGTAGGGCAGCCGGATCGTCGGATTGAACGGGTGGTAGTTGACGGTGTAGCTGAAGACTTCTCCGCGGCCCGACACCGGCTGGGCTACGAGTTCGCCACCGCAGGCGGGGCAATCGGAGGTCGGCGGGCTCACCCACAGCGAACACCGGGTGCAGCGCTGGATCAGCAGATCGCCGTTGGCGCCGCCGGTCCAGAAGGCTCGATTGTGTTCGTGGCGTCCGGGAATGACCCGCGGTGGGGCATCCGTCTGCGAATCGCCTGGCACGACGGCTAAGTTACATTCAATTGGCTCGCAATACTAACTAACTGAGCGGACGGTGCCGGTGGCCAACTTCGAGAAGGACGCGATCATCAGCGGCCTCGGCATCTCGCGGATCGGGCGCAGGACGGGCATTCCTGGCCTGGAGCTGACCATGGCTGCCGCCCGTCAAGCCGTCGCCGACGCCGGGCTCACCTTGGCGGACATCGGCGGCGTCGCGACGCTCGGCGACGTTCCGTCGCGCGAACTGATGTCCGCGCTGAACATCGACCTGCCCAACTACAGCCTCGGCTTCGACACCGGCGGGGTGATCAGCCCGGTCATGTCGGCCATCCGCGCGGTGGCCGACGGCTCGGCCCGCCACGTGTTGGTCTACCGGACCGTGCAGATGTTGGGCGGTTCGATGCTCGGCGGCACCGCGCCCCCTGAGCCGAACGTACTGACGAACCCGCCTGTGGAACCTCACGTTGCGGGTACGCGACGCAAGCTCGGGTCCAACGACGACATCGGCGAGTTGCTCGCCGCCCATGCCTACTCGGCGTCCAACTGGGTGGCAATGCACTGCCGCCGTCACATGGAGCTCTACGGCACTACCAAGGAACAACTGGGTTGGCTGGCCATCAACAGCAGGCGCAACGCAGGCCTCAACCCGCTGGCCGTGTACCGGGACGCGATGACGATGGACGACTACCTGGCGGCGCGGCCGGTCTCGACGCCACTGGGTCTCTTCGATTGTGACGCGCCCGTCGACGGGTCCATCGCACTGGTGATCTCACCAGCCGACTACGCGTCCGACTGCCCGACCCGGCCGATCCGTGTCGAGGCGGTCGGCGGTGCGTACGGCTCCGGCGGTTGGTTTCACCGCGCCGACTTCCCCAACATGGCGTCGACCGAGGCCGCGGCTGAGATGTGGTCGCGGACCGACCTCACCCCAGCTGACGTGCAGGTGGCCGAAATCTACGACGGCTTCACGTATCTGACGTTCGCGTGGCTCGAGGCGCTCGGACTGTGCGGAACCGGCGAAGCGGGACCGTTCGTCGAGGGTGCGACGCGGATTGCGCTCGACGGCGAGCTGCCGCTGAACACGTACGGCGGCCAACTCTCGGCCGGGCGGATGCACGGCTACTGGCTGCTGCACGAAGCCTGTTTGCAGCTGAGGGGTCAGGCCGGTGATCGACAGCTGGCGCGGCGCCCCGAGGTGGCCGTTGCAGCAGCCGGCGGCGGCCCGATCGCCGGGTGCATGCTGCTGACGGCCTGACCGCGCTAACCCGACGCGTGCTCTGCGAGGAACGGCCGCATCAAGCCCCAGGACGGCTGCGCCCGTGCGCCAACGACGAGTGCCGGCTGTTTCTGCTCGACCGCAGCCGCGGCGGGACCGCTCGCTGGTGCTCGATGAGCGGCTGCGGAAACCGAATGAAGGCGCGTCGCCACTACCACCACCGGACCGCGGGCGGCGCGTCGGACTAGCGGGTCGGCGCCAGGCCGCGCATCAGATCGTTGGTGGCCCGCGCCACCAGATCGTCCGGGTCCTCGTCGATGCCGACGTGCTTGAGGTCGCCGCCGATGGCCAGCGCAGCGATGCCATGGATCATCGACCACATCGGCCCGGCGATCGTGAGCGGGTCGGCAGCCCGGATCAACCCCGCCGCCACGCACTGCGTGATGACCTCGAGCAAGTTTCCGAAGGCTTGGGCGCCTGCCAGGAGTAGGCCGGGATGGTCCGCCTTGTCCTTCGTCTCGGCACCGAACATCACCTGGTAATAGTCCGGGTGCGCAACGGCCCAGCGCACGTAGCCGCGGCCCATCTCGTTGACCCTTTCCTCCAGGTCGGAGGTGGCGTCGGCTGCGACCGTCAGGGCCTGGTGAAGCTCGAGGAAGCCCTGCTCGGCGACGGATGCGAGCAGGTCGGCCTTGTCTGTGAAGTGGCGGTAGGGCGCCGCGAGGCTGACTCCTGCACGTCGGGCCGCCTCACTCAAGGTGAAGCCCTTCGGGCCCTTTTCGGCGACCAGCGCAAGGGCTGCATCCGTGAGTGCCCGCTTGAGATCCCCGTGGTGGTAGGTGGCGCGCGGCTTCTTCGCCGTTGACATGTTGACGACTTTAACATTAAGTGTATGTTAAAGGTATTCACATCCATCGAGGGGAGCCGGAAATGTCGAACGAACGAACTGCCGGATGGGCCGTCGTCACCGGGGCGAGCTCCGGCCTTGGCGCCATCTTCGCCGAGCAGCTGGCCAAGCAGGGGCTGGCCCTGGTACTCGCCGGCCGGGATCAACCTCGCCTGGCCGCCGTGCAGCAGCGCGTGCGTGACCTCGCGCCGGGCCTCGACGTCGAACTCGCGGTTGGCGACCTCGGCACCCGAGCTGGGGTCGACGAGCTTCTGGCCCACCTCGGCGGGCGTCCGATCGACGTGCTCGTCAACAACGCCGGCTTCGGCACCTACGGCCCGTTCGCCGAGACGGACGAGGTCCGTGAACACGGCATGGTCGGGGTCAACGTCGACGCGCTGATGGGGCTTACCAGGGCCGTGCTCCCCGGGATGTTGGCCAGGGGTCGGGGCGGCATCTTGAACGTGGCGTCCACCATCGCGTTCCAGCCCGGTCCTTACCAAGCCGTCTATGGTGCCTCGAAGGCCTTCGTGCTCTCGTTCAGCCAGGCACTGTGGGCGGAAACGCGGGGTACGGGGGTCACCGTCACCGCGTTGTGCCCCGGGCCGACTGCCACCGGATTCGTCGACGCGCTCGACTCGGACGTCTCGCACACTGCGATCTACCGCAGGCTCGCCGCACCCGAACCCGTGGTGGCTGCCGGGCTGCGGGGCCTCGACCGCGGCCGGGCCGTGGTGGTGCCGGGACTGCGCAACAAGGCCATGGCCAACTCCGGACGATTCTCGCCGAGCTGGATCAACGCGCTGATCGCAGCCCGCCTACTGCGGCCGACCGCCAAGTCCGACTCGATGTCACCCGCGGGACGATGAGTACCCCCGCCATCGCGACGCGCGTCGCCGAATCCTCGCTCGGGTGACCATGGTTAGGACGTAACCTAGGGCCGATGCGGCACTACTACACCGCCGATGCGATTCGCGCGGCCGAGGCGCCGTTGCTGCAGAACCTGCCCGACGGTGTGCTGATGCGTCGGGCCGCATACGGGCTGTCGGTCGCGGTCGCCAGGAAGTTGAGCGCCGATACCGGCGGATGCTCCGGCCGAGGCGTGTGTGCGATCGTCGGTTCCGGAGACAACGGCGGCGATGCGCTGTGGGCCGCGGCGTTCCTGCGCAGGCGAGGTGTCGCGACGACGGCGGTGTTGCTCAGTCCCGATCGGACGCACGGGGCCGCGTTGGCCGGATTCACACGGGCCGGTGGACGCATCGTGGAAAGTGTCCCGGCGGCAACGGATCTGGTGATCGATGGCGTCGTCGGCATCTCGGGTTCGGGCCCGTTGCGCCCCGCCGCTGCCGACCTCTTCGCCGCGGTCGAGGAACACGGCACTCCGGTCGTCGCGGTAGACGTGCCCAGCGGGCTCGACGTCCACACCGGAGCCGCCGCAGGTCCGTACGTGCACGCCGCCCTGACTGTGACGTTCGGCGGGCTCAAACCCGTTCACGCCCTTGCTGATTGTGGTGATGTCGAATTGATCGACATCGGGCTCGACCTCCCGTCCACCGAGGTCTTGGCGCTCGAGGCCGCCGACGTCGCCGCCCGCTGGCCCGTACCCGGGCCGCACGACGACAAGTACACCCAGGGTGTCACCGGCGTGCTGGCCGGCTCCGCGACCTACCCGGGCGCCGCGATCCTGTGCACGGGTGCGGCCGTGGCAGCCACGTCGGGGATGGTGCGCTACGCGGGCACCGCCGCCGCACAGGTCGTCGACCATTGGCCGGAAGTGATCGCCACGCCGAATATCGGTGCGGCGGGCCGAGTTCAGGCGTGGGTGGTCGGGCCAGGGCTCGGCACCGACGGAGCGGGCGCGACGGCGCTGTGGTTCGCACTCGACACCGACCTGCCCGTGGTCGTCGACGCCGACGCGCTGACGATCCTGGCGGCGCATCCCGATCTGCTGGCGGGCCGTAGCGCACCCACGGTGTTGACCCCGCACGCTGGCGAGTTCGCCAGGCTCGCCGGTCATCCCCCTGGCCCGGATCGGATCGCCGCCACCCGCCAGCTCGCGGCGCAGTTCGGCGCCACCGTCCTGCTGAAGGGCAACGTCACCATCGTCGCCGAGCCCGACGGCGGGCTCTACGTGAATCCCGCAGGCCAGTCCTGGGCGGCCACGGCCGGCTCCGGGGACGTGTTGTCAGGCGTCATCGGCGCGCTGCTGGCGGCAGGCCTGCCTCCCGGCGAGGCCGCGGCGATGGCGGCGTTCGTTCACGCCAGGGCTGCGAACGCCTCGGCGGCCGAACCTGGGCCGCGGCCCGCACCAACGTCGGCCTCGGGAATCCGTGGTCACATCCGCTCGTCGATCGCCAATCTTTAGAAGGGACAACACATGTCACGAAGGCACAAGCCAACCCCCTCGATCTCGCCGGCCTACACGGGACGGTTCTCCATGGCGCCGGTGCCGACGCTGAGAATGCCCGACGAGTGTATGGACGCAGGTGTGGCATACCGGTTCATTCACGACGAGATGATGCTCGACGGCAGCTCGCGGCTGAACCTCGCCACGTTCGTCACGACGTGGATGGATCCCGAGGCCGAGAAGCTGATGGCCGAGACGTTCGACAAGAACATGATCGACAAGGACGAGTATCCGGCGACCGCAGCGATCGAGCAGCGGTGCGTGTGCATGGTGGCAGATCTCTTCCACGCCGAGGGACTGCGCGACGACGACCCCAGCAGCGCGATCGGGGTGTCGACGGTCGGGTCTAGCGAGGCCGTGATGCTCGGGGGGCTCGCGATGAGTTGGCGGTGGCGCGCAAAGGTCGGCGAGGGCAAGAATGGCTGGCGCTCCAGAAGGCCCAACCTGGTGCTGGGTTCCAACGTCCAGGTGGTCTGGGAGAAGTTCTGCCGCTACTTCGACGTCGAGCCGCGATACCTGCCGGTGGAGGAGGGCCGTTACGTCATCACGCCCGAGCAGGTGCTCGGCGCGGTCGACGAGGACACCATCGGCGTGGTCGCCATCCTCGGTACCACCTACACCGGTGAGCTCGAACCGATCGCCGAGATTTGCGCGGCGCTGGACAAGCTGGCGACCGACGGCGGAGTGGACGTACCGGTGCACGTCGACGCGGCAAGTGGTGGCTTCGTGGTGCCCTTCCTGCATCCCGATCTGGAATGGGACTTCCGGCTGCCCCGGGTGGTGTCCATCAACGTCAGCGGGCACAAGTACGGCCTGACGTACCCGGGCATTGGTTTCGTCGTGTGGCGCAGTGCCGAGTACCTACCCGAGGAACTGGTGTTCCGAGTGAACTACCTGGGCGGCGACATGCCCACGTTCACGTTGAACTTCTCCAAGGGTGGCAACCAGGTCATCGGTCAGTACTACAACTTCTTGAGGTTGGGCCGCAGCGGCTACACCCAGGTCATGACGTCCCTGTCGCAGACGGCGCGCTGGCTGGGTGATCAACTGCGCGAGAGCGAGCACTTCGAGGTCATTGCCGACGGCTCGGCCATCCCGGTGATCGCCTTCCGGCTCACCGGCGACCGGGGCTACACGGAGTTCGACGTGTCTCACGCCCTGCGGGCCTTCGGCTGGCAGGTGCCCGCGTACACGATGCCCGACAATGCGACGAACGTCACGGTGCTGCGCGTCGTGGTGCGGGAGGGTTTCTCCGCCGACCTGGCCAGAGTGCTCAAGGACGACGTCATGACCGCGCTGAAGAGCCTCGACGAGCTCAAGCCCAACGGGCACTTCGACACGGTGCAGCCTTTCGCACACTGAGCCAAATCGGTTTGGACGGCGGGCTCTGGGACAATCGAAACCAAATGACAGTCCACCCGACCGATCTCACCATCTCCGCTGCTCAGGCGGTGATTGACCTCGGCGCCATCGCCCACAACGTCCGGTTGCTCAAGGAACACGCGGGATCGGCCCAGGTCATGGCCGTGGTGAAGGCCGACGGATACGGACACGGAGCCACTCAGGTCGGCCGGGCCGCGCTTGCCGCAGGAGCCTCCGAACTGGGCGTCGCGACGCTCGACGAAGCGCTGGCGGTGCGCGCAGGCGGAATCACCGCGCCGCTGCTGTGCTGGTTGCACGCGCCAGGGACCGACTTCGCGCCCGCGTTGGCCGCGGACGTGCAATTGGGTGTGTCCTCGGTACGCCAACTGGGCGAGGTGCTCGACGCCGTCCGCCGCACGGGTCGCACGGCGGTCGTCACCGTCAAGGTGGATACCGGCCTGCACCGCAACGGCGTGGGTCCCGCTGAGTTTCCCGACCTGCTCGCTGCGCTGCGCCGGGCCGCGGCCGACGATTCCATCCGGCTGCGCGGCATCATGTCCCACCTCGCGTGCGGGGACACCCCCGATAGTCCGGTGAATGACCTTCAAGCTCAGCGGTTCTCAGAGTTCCGGGCGCAGGCCCGCGCCGCAGGCGTCGAGTTCGAAATCGCGCACCTGTGTAACTCGCCTGCGGCGATGACCCGGCCCGACCTCGCCTACGACATGGTCCGGCCGGGAATTGCGGTATACGGTCAGACCCCGATTCCGGCCATGGGGGACATGGGTCTGCGACCGGCGATGACGCTGAAATGCACTGTCGTACGGGTTCATTCGGTAAAGGCGGGTGACGGTGTCTCGTATGGCCACACGTGGATCGCCGACCGCGACACCAACGTCGCGCTACTGCCGCTCGGCTATGCGGACGGTGTCTTCCGCAGCCTTGGCGGCCGCATCGACGTGCTGATCAACGGTCGCCGTCGAGCCAGCGTCGGCCGTGTCTGCATGGATCAGCTCGTCGTCGACCTCGGCCCTGGACCGGTCGACGTCACCGAGGGCGACGACGCGATCCTGTTCGGCCCAGGCGATCATGGTGAGCAGACCTCACAGGACTGGGCCGAGCTGCTCGGCACCATCAATTACGAGGTCGTCACCAGCCCGCGGGGTCGGGTTAGCCGGGTCTACCGTTGAACGACAAGGAACCGCGGCGGCGCCGCGGCCGAATTCGCAACGCGCGCTGGATGGCTGGCGTGGCCGGGTTGGTTGGCGTCGGTGGACTTGCCGGTACCACGGCGGTCCGTTCGCTGACCCGCCGCGTGACCGCCGACGACCCCTACGCCGATGAGGACTTCCTTCTGCTCGATGCGGACCGCGGTTGCGTGGTCACCACGTCTGACGGGGTACCGCTGGCGGTCCGCGAGGTCGGGCCCGAGGATGCTCCGCTGACGGTCGTCTTCTCCCACGGATTCTCTCTGCGCATGGGCGCCTTCCACTTTCAGCGGGTGCGGCTCATCGAGCAATGGGGACCGCAGGTTCGCATGGTGTTCTACGACCAGCGCGGCCACGGGCAATCCGGGGATGCCCCGCCTGAGTCGTTCACCGTCGAACAACTCGGTCGAGACCTCGAGGCCGTGCTGGCGGTCATGGCGCCGTACGGACCGGTCGTGCTTGTCGGCCATTCGATGGGCGGCATGACGGTGCTGTCGCACGCCCGCCAGTTCCCGCAGCGCTATCCCACCCGAATCGTCGGCGCCGCGTTGATCTCCTCGGCCGCAGAAGGGGTGGCTCGGTCGCCGCTGGGGGAGATCCTCAAGAACCCCGCCCTCGAGGCGGCCCGCGTCGCCGCTCGCTACGCACCAAAGACCGTGCACCGCACGCGCGGTGCCGCCCGCTCGATCATCGGACCCGTGTTGAGGGCCGCGTCGTACGGAGACGCCAAAGTCAGC